>NZ_JBFRGL010000017.1:0-65908 GCF_052115325.1 Arthrobacter sp. 2RAF22
CCCGGCGCCCGGCGGCCCAAACCGCCGTCGAGCAGCCACACGGACCCGAGGAATACGGCAACACAGCCACCGCAGAGGAAGGCCTCTGGGCCCGCAAAGGTTGGGCAGGACGCACGTGACACGCGCGGGATTTACACACGTTTTGTCCTATAACCCAAAGTCGGACACGCGAAGCATCAAAGCCCGGCCCCCTGCGCCTTAAACGCAAGAAGGGCCGGCAACCAAGCGGTTGCCGGCCCTTCTAGTACTTCTGGATTACCAGGAAGACTTGGTGATGCCCGGGAGCTCACCACGGTGAGCCATGTCGCGGAAGCGAACACGGGAGATACCGAACTTCTGGAAGGTACCGCGCGGGCGGCCGTCGATGATGTCGCGGTTACGCAGACGGATCGGGGAGGCGTTGCGGGGCAGCTTCTGCAGGCCGAGGCGAGCCTCTTCGCGTGCTTCGTCAGTCGCGTTGGCGTCAACCAGGGTCTTCTTCAGTTCGAGACGCTTTGCAGCGTAACGCTCAACGATGACCTTGCGCTGCTCGTTGCGAGCAATCTTGGACTTCTTAGCCATGTTTAGCGCTCCTCTCGGAATTCGACGTGCTGGCGGATCTTGGGGTCGTACTTCTTCAGGACCAGGCGGTCCGGGTCGTTACGACGGTTCTTGCGGGTTACGTAGGTGTAACCGGTTCCCGCAGTCGACTTCAGCTTGATGATCGGACGTACGTCCTTGTCTTTTGCCACTAGAGCTTCACCCCGCGAGCCAGAACTTCGGCGACGACTGCGTCGATGCCGCGAACGTCGATGGTCTTGATGCCCTTGGCCGACAGGGTCAGCGTGACATTACGGCGCAGGGACGGAACCCAGTAGCGCTTCTTCTGGATGTTGGGGTCGAACCGACGCTTGTTGCGGCGGTGCGAGTGCGAAATGCTGTGTCCAAAGCCCGGCTCGGCTCCGGTCACCTGGCAGTTTGCTGCCATGACGACTCTCCTAAAAAATAAAATGAAACGGCCAGCAGAGTTCCTGCTTCCCGTGCAATAGGCGACGTCCGCAACCAGTCCACACCGTTTTCGGTAGTTCCCGCGGGCTGGATCCCTTGACTGAAACCAGCCAAAGATCACCGCTGCGGCGAAGGTAGTGGGTCCGGACAACAGGCCGGAATACTGGGCGAATACTGGAATGCACGCAACTTGAGCCCCTAACTACCGGCCCGCGGATATCCCGTTGTTACCAACAGTCACCGCCAACCGGAGCAATTGCACACGCTCCGCGCCACCTAGCGCCTAATAAGTCTAGGGGCTGGGGGAAATTAAGACCAATCGGGTGTATAAGAACGAAGTTCCCAACTCATAAGCGGAGGCTAGGCCCTTCACAGGAGATCGAAAGGTTGAGAGTTCAATCTTGAGGCATGAAGTCACAACTCCTCGCCTCCCCAGGCCAACGTGTGGGTATGCCCCCGGGCCGGCCGCCAGCGCCCGAGCGGCGCAATCCCGCCAAGGGAAGGTTCGCTGCGCAGCATCGCCGACGCATGTTCCGGACGGACATGCTCACCGTTGCGCTGTGGGCTTCCCTCGCGGCGGCGCTGGCGTTGTGGCTCGCCGACGGCGGGATGTCGTCGGTCGGGAACCTCACCCAAGCGGTCACCGCCGCCGGGATCCTCGCCGGGCTTGCCGGTATGGATCTGGTTTTCCTGATGCTTCTGCTCGCGGCACGACTGCCTTTCGTGGACGGCGCGGTCGGCCATGACAGGGCGTTGGAGTTCCACCGGAAGCTAGGCAAACCGGCGCTCTACCTATTGCTGGCGCACGGACTTCTCGTCGCGACCGGTTACGGCATGGCCGAGGGCCTGAACCCCGTCAGCGAAGCCGTTTCGCTCTGGGTGCTGGTACCCGACATGTGGTTGGCGTTCGTCTCCATGGCGCTCTTCATTGCCGTGGTGGTCACCTCGCTGGTAGCTGTTCGCCGCCGCTTTCCCTATGAATTCTGGTACTTCGTCCACCTGCTCACGTATTTGGCCGTAGCGGTCGCCCTGCCTCACCAGTTCAGCGTGGGCGGATTATTCGCCGAAGGCACCTGGCAGCGTTGGTACTGGCTGCTGCTCTACATCGGAACAGGCTCGGCGCTGGCGTGGTTCCGTGTCGCCCAGCCGGTGATAGCCACCTACCGGCACCAGTTGACCGTGCGGCGCGTGGTTCCCCTTGCGCCCGGCGTCTTCAGCATCGAAATGAGCGGCCTGCGATTGAACGAATTGTCGGGAAACGGCGGCCGGTTCTTCGTCTGGCGCTTCCTTGCCCCAGGCATGTGGTGGCAGGCACATCCGTTCAGCCTCTCCGCGGAACCGATCATGCCGCCGTCGGGCACGTCATACGGGCGGTCCGCCCAACAGCCCACCTTGCGGATCAGTGTCCGGAACCTGGGTGCGGGCTCGGCCCGGCTGGCTTCGCTCAAGCCGGGAACGAAAGTAGCCATCGAAGGTCCCTACGGTGTCTTCAGCACGGCGGCCCGGAGCCGGGAACACGTTGTGATGATCGGCGCAGGAATCGGAATCACGCCCCTCCGTGCGCTCCTGGAATCCACCCCCTTCGCGCCCGGCCAGGCGACCGTCCTGTTGCGCGGCAGCACCACTGACGAGCTATTCCTTGGCGACGAGATCCTGGAATTGTGCCGGAAGCGCGGTGCCACGCTCTTCCATCTGACCGGCCCGCGGTCGGCGAATCCCCAAAGCGCGTGGTTGCCTGCCTCTGCCGGCACCTCGCGGCTGCGGGACTTCGTACCGGCCATCACCGACGCGGATGTCTACATCTGTGGTCCATCGGCTTGGGCCCGCCAGGTGCTGGCTGAGGCAAAAAGCTCCGGCGTCCGGGAGGAGCAGCTCCACTACGAAAGGTTTGACTGGTGAGACTCAGGGCAGGAATATCAGCGGCGCTGGCGTCGGCGGCAATCCTTGTGGTCGGGTGGCAGTCGGGTGCACACGTGGCTGACTCGAACGCATCGGCGGTCACCACCTCCGCAACCGGAAACGCGGCCGGAACCACGGGCGATACCGCTTCAGGAACGGGCTCGACGGCGCACGGAACCACCGGGAGCAGTGCGTCCGGATCGTCCTCGGGAACCGGAGCCGGCTCCAGTTCCAGCACGGGCTCCAGTTCGAGTTCCAGTTCCAGTCTGGGGGCATCGGCCAAGGCAGGAGGCACCTACGCCGGCACGGCAGTGGAGACGCGCTTTGGAACGGTACAGGTCCAGGTAACCATCAAGGCCGGCGTGATCACGGATGTCACAGCCCTGCACCTGACCGACCAAGAGCAACGATCCGTCCAGATCAGCGCCAGGGCTGCACCCCTGCTCCGCTCCGAAGTACTGAGCGCCCAGTCGGCGAACGTGCAGACCATCGGCGGGGCCACCTATACCAGCGAGGCATATTTGACGTCGCTCCAGGCAGCCCTCGATGCAGCCCACTTCTAAGCCACGCGAGACCGGAGGGGGCAGTTCGGAGCCCAGCCTTCGTTCCCGAACGTTCACCAGCATGGGCACCGTGGTGAGCCTCGCCATCCCGACTGCTCCAGGGATGGCCCCCCAAGCCGCGGTGGAAGAACTCGAGGCGGCCACCGCCGTCGTCGAGCAGTTGTTCACGGGGTTGGACCGGACGTTTAGCCTCTACCGTCCCGACTCGGAGGCGAGCGCGATGGCGCGGGGCGAGCTGGCCCTGAGGGACGCCTCCGTGGACATGCGCCGGCTGTATGTCGAGGCTGTCGACTGGCGCAGCCTCACGGCAGGTGCGTTTACGGCGGAACGGCCCGACGGCGTCGTGGACTTGGCGGGGATCGTCAAGGGACATGCGATACGGGAAGCCGGAACGTCGCTGCTCGCGCTGGGGCTGCACAATTGGTGCCTCAACGCGGGCGGGGATGTCCTTGTGGCCGGTTCGCCGACGCCGGGCACTGCGCGGCCGTGGCTGGCGGGGATTATTGACCCGGAGGATCGGACGACGCTCCTGACCGCGTTTCCCCTCGGCAGCAAGGGCAGGCACGCGCTGGCGACCTCGGGAACGAGCGAACGCGGCCACCACATTTGGTCCGCGGGCCTCAAATCGGCGCGGGACGAGGGGTTCCGCCAGGTTTCAGTGGCAGCGGCCGATATCATCACGGCCGACGTCCTGGCCACCGCCATCATGGCGGGCGGCGCCGGGACCTTCGCGCTGGCCACCTCCCACTGGGACGTGGACGTGCTCGCGGTGAAGAACGACGGCGAACTGCTCGCCACGCCGGGCTTCCGGAAACTTGCTACGGCCGGGTGAGCTGCGGGTACTTCGGGCTGAGACCGTCACCTGAGGACTTGCCCGTCACGCGGCGGACCACCCACGGGGCTGCGTGTTCACGGGCCCAACGCGCATTGGCCCGCAACGCTTCCACGCGCGCAGGCTGGGGTTGCGGGACCGGCGGCGGAACCTCGAGGGAACCTTCGTGCTCCAGGACGGCCAGCACCCGGTTGGCCATGTTGATGTGGCCCGCAGTGGACATGTGCATCCGGTCCTGCGCCCACATGTGCCAGTCGTGGTATTCGCTGAAGCGCCAGTAGTCCACCACCAGCGCACCGTGGTTTTCGGCGATTTCCCGGAGCAATTCGTTGTAGATCGCGGTGCGTCCGCGCATGGTGCCGAAAACCTTGGAGCTGCGGGCATCGAAGCCCGTGAAGAGAAGCAACGTGGCGCCGGTGGCACTGAGCTTCCCGATGCCGGCCTCGTAGTCTTCCATGAGCCTGTCGATATCGACTTTGGGGCGGAAGATGTCGTTCGCGCCCGCGTATAAGGTCACCAGCGTCGGTTGAAGCGCGACGGCGGCGTCCACCTGCTCTGCCATGACTTGCCGGAGTTTCTTGCCCCGGATGGCCAGGTTGGCGTAGCCGAAATCGTCGTTGCTTTGGGCCAATTGCTGGGCAACAAGGTCTGCCCATCCCCTGACCCCGTTGGGGCGCGAGGGGTCGGCGTCGCCAAGTCCTTCGGTGAACGAGTCACCCAATGCCACGTACCGGGCAGAAAAATCCATGGCGCCAGTCTTTCATCAGTGCGGGGCGGCCGTCACGTGGGGCCGCTGCTCAGGGCGCGGCGGCTCCGGCACCGGCCGCGGGCAGCGGGCGGCAGTTGCCGCCGGCAGCGAGGCCGCTGGCGTGGCGCCGGCGGCTTAGCGTTCGCGCAGGATCCAGTGATCGTCGTCCAACCGGGCCACGATTTTCTCGCCGATCCGCGCGAGGTCCGCAACGTCGTCGTCGGTCATGGCGTCCAACATCAAGGCGCGGACGGCATCCACATGACCCGGGGCGAGGGACACGATGGTATCCATGCCGGCCTCGGTCAGGTGCGCCACGGTGACACGGGCATCGCCCGGGTGAGCCTCGCGCTCCACCCAACCACGCCTCTGCAGCTTGGTGACGACGTGCGACAGCCTCGACAAGGAAGCGCTGGTGCGTGCGGCGAGTTCACTCATCGGCAGGAAACGCCCCTCCGCTTCGGACAACATGGCGAGCACGTTGTAGTCGAAAAGCGACAACTTGCCGGCCGCTTGCAGTTGGGTGTCCAGGGCTGCGGGCAGCAGGGTGTTGATGCTCAGGAGGGCCAGCCAGGCTCGGCGTTCGTCGGCGTTGAGCCAGCGCGGTTCGGTCATGGATTCATCTTAGAAGGAAATCAATGCTTGACACTTCAACTTAAGGTCATTATTGTTTTAGTTGAAGCTTCAAGTAACTGATCGTGAACCAATCGTGAGCACTCAAGCAAAGGAAACAACAATGGCTGACATCACCATCATCGGTACCGGCAACATGGCGTCCGGCATCGTGGCCCGCGCGGCCACCGCAGGCAAGAGCGTCCAGGTACTCAGCCGCGACGCCGGCTCCGCTGCTGCCCTTGCGGCGACGGTCAACGGAACCTCCGGCATCACGGGATCCCCGGTGGAAGGCAGCATCGTGGTGCTGGCCACCCCGTTCGAGGCCTCCAAAGAAGTCCTTTCTTCCTATGGCTCAGCGCTCAACGGCAAGACGATCGTGGACATCTCCAACCCCGTGAACTTCGAGACTTTCGATTCCCTCACCGTTCCCGCCGGGACCTCGGCCGCCGAAGAACTGCAGGCCTTGGTCCCCGGCGCATCGGTCGTGAAGGCCTTCAACACCGTCTTCGCCGCCACGATCGCGGAGGGCGAAGTGGACGGCCAGACCCTCGATGTACTCGTGGCGGGCGACGACGCCGAGGCGACGGCCGCCGTCGTCGACTTCGTCAAAGGTGCCGGGCTGCGTCCGGTGAACGTCGGACCGCTGCGCCGCTCGCGTGAGCTCGAAGCCTTCCAACTGCTCGTCATGACTCTCCAGATCAGCGAAGCCCACCCCGACTACGACTGGAACTCTGCAGTCAAGCTCCTGCCGTAGTTCACTTTCGGAGGGCGGCCGCTTGTGGCCGCCCTCCGCGTTGTAGGCTGGGCGGCATGTTCGTGGTTTCGCTGACTTATAAAGTTCCCGACGAGATCGTCGATTTCCACCGCCCCGCACACATGGATTGGGTCAAAGAAGCGTTCGACGCCGGCACTTTCGTTGCGTCCGGACGTCGCGTTCCAGCCATCGGAGGTGTCCTGTTGTCCAACGTCGACCGTGCAACACTGGACGCTTCCCTGGCGACGGATCCGTTCTACGTCAACGGCGTAGCCGACTTCGAGATCATCGAATTCACGGTCACCACGGCATCCGCGGGCTTCGAAAACCTGCTGGACTAGTTAGCTTGGGCGTCACGCGGGGCACACCGCCGCCAAAAATTTGTCAGGCGTGACGCCACCCCCTTAAATCCGGGCCGGCTCTGGGGACGTCCCCAACCGCTCCGGCAAGACCACCGGCATAAGGGCCGGCCAGCGGGCGCTCAGGTGATCGCCGCTCGAAACTCCCCTGAAACGACGCGAAAGCCAGGGTGCCACATCGCGCCTGAGCCACGCGGCGTCGTCGGTCATGATCTCGGCGCGGCTCCGCGGTTGCAGCGCCCCAAGCACCGGTGCGGCGAGCGAGTGCGTGGCACCCAAGACCTCCAAGACCTTCTTGGCCATGTATTCGTGCCCGATACCGGACATGTGCAGCCGGTCCGGAGCCCACATCCGGCGGTCCTGATATTTTTCGAAGCACCAATGGTCCACCAGAAGCGTTCCGTAGGCTGCGGAAATGCGCCGGATGTGTTTATTGAAGACTGCCGTGCGCAGCTTGAGCGGCTCCAACACCGGCGAAAGCGGCACGTTGTACTCAGTGAAAAGCAGGACGTGGGCGCCACTGTCCGCGATCCGGGCAACGGCATTCTCGAATCCACGGACCAGCATGCGCATGTCCAGTCGTGCGCCGAGCAGATCGTTGCCGCCAGCGTGGAAACTGACCAGGGTGGGGGCCATCGCGAGCGCGGGCTCGAGTTGTTCAACCACGATCTGCCTGAGCCGACGGCCGCGGAGGGCAAGGTTGGCGTACTGCGTCTGCGGCTGGTGCCTTGCCAGTTCCTCTGCCACGCGATCGGCCCAGCCCCTGCAATCGTTGGGAAGGCGAAGGTCTACGTCGCCGACGCCTTCAGTGAAGGAATCTCCGACGGCGACGAATCGCATCGGCGTCTCCATGGCCATGGTCATGTCCCCCCGTTGTTTTGAGCTTTGCCTTGCGCGTCACTTCCAGCAGCGGCGGCGCCCGCCGCGGCGGCCTGGCGTTCCGCGAGTTTTCGCAGCCCGGCCTTCCGCGGCACCTTCACGGGCTCGGGCCAGCGCGGGCCAAGGGCGTCCCCGAGCGTGACGCCGCGAAGCTTCCGGCCAAACAACGGCAGCACCCAGTCGTTCACCCAGCGGCGCTGACGGCGTTCCCAGTCGCGCAACTTGAGGCGCTGCGGCGGTTCCCAGTCTTTGGGCGAGAACTTATGCGGGACACCGAGGTGATCCAGGACCTGCGACGCCATATATTTGTGCCCGGCTTTGGACATGTGAAGGCGGTCCGAAGCCCACATCCGGCGGTCGTGGTAAGCGTCAAGGCACCAATAATCCACCAGCACGGCCCCGTACTTGGCGGCCAGCTCGCGGACGCGCTCGTTGTAGAGGGCATTCCGCTTCTTGAAGGGTTCCAGCACGGCCGAGACCTTGACGTCGTACCCCGTGAACAAGACCAAGGTGGCCCCCGTGGCTGCGAGGCGGGCCACGAGCCTTTCGTACTCGGCCATGAGGATGTCCATGTCCGTGCCGAAGTCCAGGATGTCGTTTCCGCCGGTGTAGAGCGTGATGAGCGTGGGTTCCATGGCCAGGGCACGGTCCAATTGCTCGTCGACGATGTGACGGAGCCGCTTGCTCCGCACCGCAAGATTGGCATACTCCCAGCCAGGTTCGGCCTTGGCCAGTTTCTCGGCGACGCGGTCGGCCCAGCCCCGGACGCCGTTCGGCAGGGCCTCGTTCCGGTCCCCCACGCCCTCGGTGAAGGAATCGCCCAAGGCAACAAACCGCCGTCGTCCGTTCTGGTCAGCATCAAGCACGTTCCCAGCCACCACGCCAGCGTAGCCCCGCCCGGTTGCCCGCCGGCAAAGCCCAGGTTAATTCGACGCTCGCTCACCTATAGGGCATTCTGGCCGAACGCCCGCTCACCTATGGCGCGTTTCGGGCGAACCCCCGCTCACCTATAGCCCCATTCGGCCAGACGCCCGCTCACCTGACGTGAGCGAGCGTTCCCGGTTTTGGCCGCATATGTGAGCGAGCGTCGGCGAAAAGGACGATATATGTGAGCCGGCGTCGGAGGGGGCGGGTTAGAGTTCGGCTTTCCCTTTGCGCCAGTAGCCCATGAACGCCACCTGCTTCCGGTCGATCCCCACATCCCGGACCAGGTACCGGCGCAACTCTTTAATGACTCCTGCCTCGCCTGCGATCCAGGCGTAGAACGGCAAAGCGCCCGCGGGAAGGCCAGGGTTGCGGCTCGCTTCGATCGCGGCCGTGTCCATGCGCAGCGGGGTTTCCCACAAGATGTCCCGGTCCACGTTGACATCTTCCGGCTCGGGTCCGGCGGCGCCATCGAGCGAGATGATCCCCACCCAACCGGGGACGGGTACAGCTCCGCGTACGGCTTCCTTCAGCAACTCCCCGTGAGGCCGGGACCGGCCGAGGGCCGTGCCCCGCGCGAGCCACGTGATTTCGATGTCGGCGTCTGTGTCGAGGTCTTGGAAATCCCCGGCCTCGGGTACCTCAAGGAAGGCATGCCCTGTGATTCCCGCGGGCAACGATTCAAGGATCGCGCTGATAGCGGGGACCGCCGTTTCGTCCCCAGCTAGAAGGATCCGCTGCGCCAGGCCGGGACGCCATTCGATGCCGGAGTATGTTTCGGCGGTGACGCAATGGGCTGCCCGGTTGTTCGGGCCGATGATGGTGATCGAATCCCCCGGCTTCGCGGCGAGCGCCCAGTTTGCAGCGGGCCCGCCCGTCGGGTGAGCCGCACCGCCGTCGACGCCGGGCCCCACCGCACCGCCGCTAGCGCCGCCGGCCCGACCGCCGTGACCGCCGCCGTCGAAGTGCATCACGAAGTCGACGTCGATCTCCGGGTAGACAGCGTCAAGCCTCTCGTTCCGCACAGTGTAGGTCCGCATCGATCCGCGGACCGCGGGATCCATCGCCAACCACTCTTGGTACCAACCGGCGTCGCCCGTGTGGAAGGCGGGCAACGGCAGGGGGTGCCCGCCGGCGTCGAGCGAGGGAATCATGAGTTTGATGCGCAGGTCCAGGGTGTTCCCCGAAACCCCGAATCCGCGCAGGCAATATCCCCCGAACGTGATGCGGCGGAAGTGGGGGCCGAGATCCTCGACGGCGGTGACCGTGACATCGAAGGCCAGGGTCATCGGCTCCGTGGTTGCGTTTCGCACAACGGCGTCTGCGTTCATGAGGCGAACTCCAATTCGATGGACGTTGAGTGAGCGGCGGTGCGATGCCGGCCGATCGGGAGAACGAGCGGGGTGCCGGAAATTGGATCCGGAACCACCCGGGAATCCAAGCCAAAAACGTCGCGCACCAAGTCCTCGGTGACCACTTCAATCGCGGGCCCCTCGGCGACGATCGCCCCGGTCTTCATGGCGATGACGTGGTCGGCGTAACGCGCTGCCAGGTTGAGGTCATGCAACACGATTGCCACGGTGGTCCCCCGGCTGCGGTTGAGGTCGGTCACCAGGTCCAGCACCTCCACTTGGTGTGCCAGGTCAAGGTAGGTGGTGGGTTCGTCAAGGAGCAGGACCTCGGTCTCCTGCGCAAGGGCCATGGCGATCCACACCCTCTGGCGCTGCCCACCGGACAATTCGTCGACGTTCCGTTCAGCAAGCTCAAGCGTTGACGTGGTCTCGAGTGCGCGTTGCACGGCGAGATCATGCACCGACCGGTCGCCAGTCCTCCAGTGGCGGAAGAACCCTTGGTGCGGATACCGTCCGCGGCCCACCAGTTCGCGGACGGTGATGCCGTCCGGGGCAAGGGGGTGCTGCGGAAGAAGGCCGAGCGTGCGGGCGAGTTCGCGGGCCGGGCGGGAGTAGATGTCCTTGCCATCCAGTGTGACGACGYCGGCGCTCGGCTTCAGGAGCCTGGACAGCCCTCGGAGCAGCGTGGATTTCCCGCAGGCGTTGGCACCCACGATCATGGTCACTTTGCCTTCGGGAACCTCCGTCGAGAGTCCTTCGACCACCCGTCGTTGCTCGTATTGGAGCGTCAAGCCGCGTGCGCTCAGTTGTGCCATGTCAGGCTTCCTTTCGGTTGGAGGTGACCAGAAGCCACAACAGGAATGGAGCGCCGAGGGCGCCGGTAATGACGCCGACCGGCAGGACGGTGCCGGCCAGAACCAGGGGTGCCACGTTGTACGCGAAGTAGTCGGCCGCGAGGACGATCAAGGTGCCGGTGAACGCCGACGCCGGGAGGCTGGGTCGGCCGACCACCCGCCGGGCGATCGGCCCGGCGAGGAAGGCGACGAAGGCAACCGGACCGGCAGCCGCCGTCGCCATTGCTGCGAGCGCGACGGCGGTGATCACCAGGCCGAAACGTACGGCGTTTACGCGGATTCCTAGTCCGGCCGCGGCGTCGTCCCCGAGTTCGAGCATACGCAGCGGTACGGCGAGGAGGGCCAGCGCCGGAACAAGCACGGCGAGCGAGGCCATGAGTACGCCCACGCGCTCCCAATTGGCCGAATTCAAGGAACCGTTGAGCCATATGAGGGCCTCGGAGGCTGTTCGGATATCCGCCTGGGTCATGAGGAAGTTCACCACCGCCCCCAATGAGGCGGCGACACCAACGCCGGCGAGGATAAGCCGGTTGCCTGCCGCATTCCCGCGACGGCCGCCCGACCCGCCCCCTGAACCCGAGCCGCCGCGCGAAATGGCGTAGATGACAAGCGCGACGCCGATCGCACCAGCGAGCGCGGCCGCGGACACGGCGGCACCGGACGCGCCGAACACCACAATGGCCAGGACTGCAGCGGCACTCGCACCGTAACTGATGCCGATGACGTCGGGGCTGGCAAGGGGGTTGCGCAGCATGGTCTGGAAGAGCCCGCCCGAGAGGCCGAACGCCACACCAATCAGGATTGCCAGCACGGCCCGGGGCAGTTTGTTTTCCATGACGATGAAGCTTGCGCCCGGGATCTTCTCCCCGCCCGTCAAGTGGGCAGTGAGGATCCTGAAGAAATCGGGGATGGTGACCGTGTAGCTGCCAAGGAGCACAGTCACTGCAAAGAGGACCACGACGCCGGTGCCCAGGAGTGCGGTCCTGCTGCGGAGGTTCACAGCGACGCCCCCTCGCCCCGGCGGACGAGCCACACGAAGACGGGGGCACCGACGATGGCCGTCATGATGCCCGCGGGAACTTCGCCCGGCAGCAGCGCTACTCGGCCGATCACGTCCGAAACCAGGAGGAGTGCCGGCGCGAGAACCATGGAGAACGGCAGGATCCAGCGGTAGTCCGGACCCGTAAAGAAACGCACGGCATGTGGAACCACGAGTCCGACGAATCCGATGGGACCAGCCAACGCCGTGGCCGATCCGCAGAGCAGCACGATTCCAAGCGCGGTGACGCCCCTGGCCAGGGTCACATTCTGGCCGAGCCCGCGGGCAACGTCATCGCCGAGGGCCAGGCTGTTGAGGATCCGCCCGCTGCCCAGCACGATCAACGCGCCAATCAGCAGGAAGGGCAATCCGGTCAACACCACGGACCAGTCGCTGCCGGCAATTCCACCCACCTGCCAGAAACGGAAGCGGTCCAGGGTGTCCTGGCTCGAAACCAGGATGACGTTCATTATCGAGTAAAGCCCCGCACTCAGCGCCGCCCCCGCCAAAGCGAGCTTCACCGGCGTCGCACCGTCACGCCCGATCGACGCAATCAGATAGACGACGACGGCGGCCGCCGCGGCACCGACGAAGGCGAACCAGATGTAGCCGCTCGCCCCCGAGATACCGAAAAGGTAGATCCCGGCGACCACAGCCAGTGCCGCCCCGGCGTTGACGCCCATGATGCCCGGGTCCGCAAGGGGGTTGCGGGAGACGCCCTGCATCGCGGCGCCCGCAAGGCCAAGGGCAGCCCCTGCCACCAAACCGAGCACAGTGCGTGGAATGCGGGTGTGGACCACCGCATGGTTCCCGTCGTCGGGGCTGAACTGCGTGAGTGCTTGCCACACGGTTTCGAGGGACAAGCCCCGTGCGCCGATCGCGAGCGAGGCCGCACAGGCAAGCGCAAGCACGACGACGGCGGCCAGCAGCCAGGCGGCGCGGTTGCCGCGTCCCCGGCCCCCGACGTCGGGCCCGGCCTTCGCGCGAACTGGCAGGTGTTGCCCTGTGGAAGCGATGTGAGGGTCATGAGCTGCCAGCTCGCGCGCCGTTCCGCCCGCGGAAGGTGGGCCCGCCGTCGTCGTGCTTTGTGTCATGTCAGGCGTTTCGCTACTTGGTGGCCGCGTCGGCGCCCTTGGCCAGCTGCGGCAGGAACATGTCCAGTGCCCACGGCAAGCTCAGCGGCGAGGATGCGGAGATCGCCAGGGTGAGGGTGTTGTCGGAGTCTGCAACCAGGGCGCCCTTCTTGATCGCGGGGATCTGCCCCAGCAGGGGGTCCTGCTTGATTTGGTCCGTGGTCTTGGAATCCGGCACCCAGGTCACGAAGACGTCCGAGGAAAGCTCGTTGGCCTTTTCGGCGGACCACGGAACGAAAAATTCCTTGGAGCCCTTGCTGGCGTTCTGCACCACGGGGGCGAGCGTCATGCCGATTTCGGACAGGAAACGCGGTCGGTTGTCGTTGGCTGTGTAGACGTTGACGCCGTCGCCCTTGGCAGGCTCAAGGTTGCCGTAGATGAAGGACTTGCCGGCGAGCTGCGGAAACGCGGCGACCTTGGTCTTGATGGTGGCCTCGGTGTCCGAGACGAGCTTGGTGGCCTCTGAGCTCTTACCCAAGGCCTGGCCGATGATCGTGGTGGCTTCCTGCCATGGCGTGCCGTACGCGAGTTCGGGCTGCGCCACCACGGGGGCAATTTCGGAGAGCTTCTTGTAGTCCGCCTCGGTCAGGCCGGAATAGGCGGCAAGGATGACGTCCGGTGCCAGCTTGGCGATCTCCGTGAAGTTGATGCCGTCGGCCTCGGAGAACTGGGCTGGCGCCTTCGCGGTGCCAAAGCCGGCACCCAACTTCTCGAGCGCGGCGTCCTTCCAGGGGGTGGAACCCTTGCCGTTGTTGCCCCATTCGTTTTTCGGGACCCCGACGGGCACGACGCCGAGAGCCAAGGCAACATCGTCGTTGACCCACGAGACGGTTACCACGCGTTGCGGTTGCGCCTTGATGGTGGTCTCACCGAAGACGTTCTTGATGGTGATTGGGAACTGACCGCTTGAGGCCGGCGTCGTCGCTGAACTGGCGGTAGTTGAGCCGGTCGAGCAAGCGGTGAGGGACAGCGCGACGGCGGCAACGGCTGCGGTCGCTGCACCTGCGGTCTTCAGCAGGGCTCGGCGTGAGGGGAGGGAAGCCACGGGACTCCTTAGGTAAGTGATGCAAACCTAAGTAAGGCTAGCCTACCCTTCTGATAATTACGAAACGTTTGCGTCGCGTAATTAATTCACGCTTTGCGTGCCCTCAAACGCCCGCTCACCTATCACGGCCAAAACCCCATCGCCCGCTCACCTATAGCGACAAAACGGCGATCGCTCGCTCACCTATAGCGACAAAACGGCGAACGCTCGCTCACCTATGGGAACAAACGGCACGGGAATTTTTGGACACCAACGACGACTTTTGCAAAGATGACAGAGCCGGTTGATTCAACGAACTGGCCAGGGCCGTGAAAGCGGCGAAGATCGAGAGGATGAGCATGCGCACTACACACGTTGGCGCTGCGATGGTTGGCGAGGTGGCCGTTTTGGCCTGCTTTGCAGCCCCCTCTGCGTCGGCCATCCCGCTCGGCGGCCAGGGAAACTAAACCCACCGCCCCTGCACTAGAAGCACTCTAAGGTTCCTTTGCGGTGCCCTCGGATCGCCAGACGCCATGCGTCCTTCCTCTTCGGAGCCCAATCGATCTGAAAGAACTTTGCCGTGCAGAAAATCACCGCCCAACAAATCCGTTCCTCATTCATCAACGCGAGCCGCTCGGAGGCCGCCAAACTCAACCTCCCGAAGGACTTCGATTCCCTCGACTGGGACAACCTCGAATTCCTTGGCTGGCGCGACGAGAAGATGCCGATGCGAGGCTACCTCGTTCTCCCGAACGACGGTTCCCTTACCGGCATCATGCTGCGCGCGCCCGAGGGAGGCTCCGGCAAGAAGCGTTCGGTCCTTTGCGAACTGTGCCGCGACGTGTTTTCCAAGGACGATGTGTATCTTTGGGTTGCCAAACGCGCGGGCCAATCGGGCCGCGACGGCAACACTGTGGGGACGTTGATCTGCGCAGAATTCGGCTGCTGCGCCAACGTCCGGAAGGAACCCCCGGCGAATGAGATCAATCCGGACCCGGCCGACGTCGTCGTTCGCCAAATCGCCGGGCTGCAGTCCCGGACCGCCCAGTTCCTGGGGCGGGTCCAAGGGAAGTAGCCGCCTGCGGCGGACGCTCGCTCTATCTCTAGTGAGCGAGCGTCCGCCGGAAACCCGACATAAGTGAGCGAGCGTCCGCCGGAAACCCGACATACGTGAGCGAGCGTCCGCAGAAAGTGCCACATACGTGAGCGAGCGTCGGGGCTAGCGGAGCACGATGTCCACGGGGTTGGCTTCGGAACGCCATTCGCCGGGCGCGCCCGGGGCGCCGATGACGGGGGCCGTGAGCACGCCGGAGCGGTTGGTCCGCTTGTCGCGCAGGATTTCCGTGACCGAACCAAGATGCCGGGACAGGTCGATGACGTTTTCGGGGGCGGCCAGCAACAACTGGAAGCCGAACTCGTGCAGGGCCTTGATGCCTGCGCCGGCGAACTCCTCCGACGCGAGGACGAACGCCTCGTCCATCATCACCGTTCCGTACGTTGTGAAACCCTGCTCGGCGATGCCCAATTGGTAGCTCAGGGCCGCCGCCATGATGAACGCAGTGAATCGCTGCCGCTCGCCACCGGACATCGATCCGGTGTCTGCGTGCATGTACACCTCGGTCTTCTTGCCACCCCGCGGGCCTTGGACGGAGCGGTGCTCCTTGCACTGGATGAAGAGGTGCCCGCGGACATCCAGCACCTCGGCTCGCCAGCGCCGGTCCTCGGGGGTCTGCGAACCGAGCCGCTTGACCAGGGTTTCGAGCGACTTGTAACGGTTGGTGAGTTCGACGTCGTCGTCCGCCTCGGGTGAGCCCGCGGCCCCCGAAGCGGCGCCGGCCGCGCGGGACGGCCGCGAGTGGCGCGTCTTCAACGCGTTGTGGATGGCGTCCTTGAACTGCTTCGCAGTGGCGGGCAGCGTCTGTTTGATATCGAGTTCCAGGAAGCTGCCCTCGTGGAAGTTGACCTCGGACAGGATGCCGTTGAGGGGAAGGATGCGGCTCGTGATGGCACGGCGTTCCTCGTCTAGCAGGTGGAGAAGCGTGCTGAACGATTCGTGCGTGCGCTGGTTGAAGAACTGCCGGAATTCGGCCTCCTGCGCGGGCAACCCTTCGCTGACGATCTGGTGGTAGCGGGACTCGAACTCCCCCGCGGCGCCGATCGAGGTCCCGTGGTCCGCGGAAATGGCGGTACCCCATTCGCGCACGAATCCTTCGAACATGCGCGTCAGCCGCTCGGCCAACGCCTGCCCGCGCGACTCAGTGGCATGCAGTTCCGCCAAGAGCTTGCTCCGGACTTCGGCAGCCAGGGTGTCGAGTTCATGGAGCTCGCCCACCTCGCCGAATGCGCTGAAGTACGGCTCGAGGGCGGCAACGGTAGTGCCCGACGGCGGCGCCTGGTCCAGGCGGTTGCGTGCGGCATCCAGGAGGGCGTCAGCCGTGGTCATCTGCTGGTCGAGCGTCTTGTATTCGCTCTGCAACACCGCCGCCGACCCTGTGGAGGACTGGTGCTTTTCGCGCACGGCCTCGATGTTTGCCCGCAAGGGCTCCAAGTCGGCCTGCGCGGCCAAGGCATCCTTGAGCCGCTGCTCGATCTTCGCGAGTTCCTCGGCCGCCACCGCTGCAGAGACCTGTTCCCAGCCACGCTCGTCGTCGGCGATGCGACGCAAGGCATCGAGCTGGCGGGTCATGCCTTGGTGCGAATCCTCGCGGCTTTGGGCGAGTTCGGCGGCCTTCAGAAGCTCGTTTTCGAGCTCGCCGACCTTCGCGGCCACGAGCTCCAGCTTGGAAGCGTTGTCGAAACCGAGAACATAGTCTTGCCGGCTCGTGAAGCGATCGTCCTTCTCCACCGTGTGCCTGTTGCGCTTGACCACTCCGCCCAGGCTCAGGCCTTTGTCCAACTTCGCTAGCTCGTCCGGGTCTTCCACGCACGGGTACGCGAAATCGAGGGCGATCCGCTCGCGGATCCACTCTCCGGCGTCGGCGTTCGCCCCCAAGGTGAGGATGTTCAGCTTCGTGAGCAAATCGCCGTCGGACACGTCCTCCACAGCCAAGGCCCCGCCCGCGAGCGGTTTGGAGACGTCCACTGCCCGCAGCGCGCCGCGGACCGTGTTGTCGTTCAGGTAGCGCGTGACGGCGGCGAAGTGCTCTCCGGGAACAAGCAGCGTCGTGGCGAGGTTCCGTAAAGCACGCTCGGCCGCGGGCCGCCACTGTTCCTCCCCCTCGGCGAGGTCTATCAGCTCGCCTCCAAAGGGCATCCGGTCCTCGGGAACGCCAGTGGCTGCCGCGATTGCGGCGCGGTTTTCAATGCTCGACGGCGGCAGGAGGGACTTGCGCGTCTTCAACGAGACGAGCTCCTGCTGGGCTGCGGCGAGTTCGCGTTTCTTGGTGGCGTGGCCGTCGAAAGCTTCGAAGCGGAGTTCCCGCAGCGCTTCCGAATCGTCCTTGAGTTCGGCGGAGCGGCTCGCTGCCTGCTCGTGGGCCTGCTCCCAACCCTCAGCCGTCCACTCAAGGTTGAGTCCGGCGTCGGCCAATGCTTGGCGTGCCGCCTCCTCCACCTGCTGGCGAAGCTTGAGGCCGACCCGGGCATTTTCGAGCGACTGCTCGATCGCCGAAATCGCGTTACCGCCCTGGTTGTTGTAATCCGACTCGAGCTGGCGAAGCTCCTTGGCGAGCGCGTCCCGGACGCCCCGCTCGGCGCTGAGCTCCTTGGCTTTCGCCTGGGCAAGGTCCTTGAAACGGGCCAAAGTCTTGACATGGACCGTGACCGAGAGCTGCTGCTTGTAGGCGTCGAATTCCTCGCCGCTGAGCTCCCGGAGCCGGTTGGCTTCCAGCAACGACTGGGCATACTCCTTGTTCATCCCAGGGACGGGGGCGAGCTGGTCGCGCTGCTGGCGCACGTCCTCCAGCCGCTGCCTGATGGACATGAGGTTGCTGAATTCCTCGACGACGTCGTCCGCAGCAGTGAGCGTCGCGGGCGCGTCGAGCACCTGGTCGCGGAAGAACGTGTTGACGCTGCCGCCGAGCCCCTTGCCGGCCTGGATCACCCGCAAAAGCGGAAGCGCCTGGTCCGAGTTGATGCCGAGAAGCCGCCGGAAACGCTCCGCAAAGGCCTTGTGCACATCGAAGATCTGGGCGTCCGGGAAGATTGTCTCCAGCGCGCCCTTGGTGAAGCGCTTCTCCGCGATGCCCTCAATCGCGCCGAGATCCAGGGGCTTGTTGTCAATCACATAGAACCGGCCGACGCTGGACTCCGTGCCGTTCTTGGGCAGGTCGAAGAGGGCCGAGATCGTCACCTGGGTGCCGGCAGCGTTGTCGAACGTCAGCGCGACGGCGGACCACGTGGCACCGGGGCGCTGGAAGGCACTCGCCGAACCCTCGCCCACGGCCTTGTCGCCCACTTTTCCACGCATGTACGTGAACGTGGTCCTCTTGTCCTCCACAGCCCCGCCGGCCCGCTGCGCCGCAGCCTCATTGGAGCGCGGACGGGCATCGAAGACACGCAGCATGGCATCGAACAACGTGGACTTGCCGACGCCTGAGTTGCCTGTGAGCAGGGTGCCGTTGCGGTCCACGTGCATCGTGTGGGCGCCGTGGAACGTGCCCCAGTTGACCACCTGGACCAAGGCGAGGCGCATCTGGCCCGGGTTGGTGAGTTCGCCGATCGGAAGCATCGTCGCAATGGTCACTTGGCTGCCTCCTTGGTTTCGTCAGTTGCGTCAAGTGTCGTTGCGTCAGTTGTGGTCGCCTTTGCCTCCGCGGTGGATGCGTCACCACTGCTGTCGGTCACCACGTCGTCCTCTTCCCCGGTGTCGGACTCAGCGTCGTCGTTGGAGTTGGGGTCGTCCGTTTCCGTTAGTTCGATGAGGGGTTCAGTGCCTGATTCGTCGGCTGCTACCGCGATCAGTGCTTCGATTTGGGCCGGGATGTCGCCGATGTTTTCGAAGGGGAGCGCCAGGGGGAGGGCCTTGGAGATCGCGAACGTGTCCTCGATGCCCGTGGGCAGGAGGAGTTGGCGGGCCAGGAGCTTCGTGATGGTGCGGTTCACGACGTCGGTGTCGCGGAGGGCGTCTTGTTGGCCGGATGGCTGGTAGTGCGCCACGAGTTCGGCGATTTCTTCGCGGGTGATCACAGGCTCGGTCTGGGCAGTGACGTGGCGGTCGAGAAGGAGCCTCAGGCGCAGAAGCACGATGGTTTCGACCCGGCTCAACGCACGTTGCTGACGAAGGATGCTCGAGCGGGTGCTTCCTCCGATGGCTTCTGGATCGACGGGACGGAGCACCGCGATCTTGCGTTCGTGGTCCAGTTGCAGGTTCAGGAAAAGCTCGGAAAGCCGGCTGCGGAGGATCACTTGGTTGTCCAGAAGGGTGGTCCAGAGCTTTTCGTCGCGGCCGCCGTCGACATACGGACCCTTGAGCAGCCGCACGAGAGCCTGGCGGACCTTCATAGGCAGCACGCCGGTGTCGCCCGGGAACAACGCCGCGCCGTCTACGAATGTGTCGCGCGGCGTGACGCGGAAGGGATCGGAGTGGACATGCTGCGCTATGTCCACTCTTTGTTCCGAAGAGGGGGCATGCTCGGTGGGGTGGGCGTCAGTCATCGGAATCCTTAGTCAGGGTCACGAGCGGCAGGTACGCGGTGCGTGTGCTGCCATCGATTTGTTCGAAGTCGATGTTTTCCCAGGCGGCCCGGTCGAACGCCGCACCACCGTGCAGCGCTTCGGACAGGAGGGCCCGGACGGTGTTGATGTGCCGTTCACCCTCCGGGAGGTTCGCCCAGGCCTCTGCCAGTGTGGCTGCGCCCGCCATGGCGGAGCGGACGACGTCGGGCCTTGCCTTCGCGGAGCGAAGTGAACGCACGCGGTCCGAATCGCTGAAGGCGATGGGGTCGGCGAGCTTTGGCGGCGCCGCGAACTCATCCGGGTCAAAGAGCTTGACCATGGCGAGGGATTCGAATCCCGCATTGAACAACACCGGGCCGCGGACCAGGCCGGGACGGTCGCGCTCGTACGGCATCGAGCGGATAGCCTGTTCGGCTTCGCGCAAGACCTGCCGGAGCCGGACGGACTGGCGGATATCGTCGCTCTGGATGTAGTTGTTGAGGCTCTCCGAAAGCCGGCCGTAGATGCGCTGGATCTGGCTGTGCTGCGTGCGCAGTTCCGCCACGAGGTTCTTGAGGGTTTCCCTGTCCTCATGGCTGAGGTCATCCGCGAATTGGCGGCTCAGCACGTCGCCGATCGCCGAACGGAAGCGCAACTGTTGCTGCGGGTCCTCAAGGAACGCCGTGAAGGAACGGAAGGTACGGCCTTCGGGGCTCTGCCGCAAGCGTTTGTCCGCCTCCAGGACCTGCGCCATCGTTGCACCCTTGCTGAGCGACTCCTCGATGATCTGGTTGCGGAGCTCGCCTACCAGTTCTTCGATGCGGTCACGCATCTTCTTGTAATCGGCAGGCAGGCTTGCCGCAAGGTCCAGGATGTTCCCGGCTGCTTCGACGGCTTCCTCATCATCCAAAAGACCGTCGAAGTCGCCGGAACTGATGTCTTCGATCAGCTGCTGCCGCTCCTGGATCTCCTCTTCAAGGGATTCCAAACGGGCGCTCTGGTCCGGGTTCGTCTCGTTGGCGAGCTTTTCGACGTCGCCCAGCAACGTCCCGAGCCTGGAACCGTTGAGCGTGGAACGTTCGCTGGAGAGGCTGTCCAGGAATGCCAGGACTCTTGCGGCGGCCTCGGTGATTTCGTAGACGATCTGGCCGGACTGGCTGCGTCGGGTCAGGAACTGCTTTCGGGTCCATTCGTCCGCAAAGGCCTTGCCGCTCCCCTGGCCGCCCAGCCCGGGATCCTGCCTGCGGAGCTGCTCGAGGAAAGCGTCGACGTCGGCATGGAACTCTTCGAGCGGCAGCTGCGGTTTCGTTCGGGTGAAGGATGCCTGGAGCACCGCGATGACCCAGGGCGCCGAGCGCGTGAGGGCCCAGGCGGGGCCTTTGGTCAGGAGTTCGAGATCCCTGAGCCGCGCACTGATGGCGTCGGCTGAGGACATTGCTGAGCGGGACACTTACTCTCCTTCAGCTGCCGCGGAACCTTCTGGCAGCGGAAATCCCGAAAACTGCCCCGTACAAGGTTAACGCAGGGTGCGCCGCAACCCTTCCGTGATCTACCTCCCGGTAGGGTTTCGATCGCGTATCAACAGTCCCGACGCCGGTGTCGTTGCTAGCTGAACCGATGACGCCGCCCCTAATGTCGACACCAACGACGTCGACGCTCCGACGTCGGCTTTGGCAGCGTTGCGGAGGGGACCCAATGCAGTTCGACTTGACGACCTTAGACACCAGCACTTATGTCTTCGCGGGAACACTAATCCTTGGCCTGGTTCTGGCAGCCTTCATCGCGGTAGCCGCAATGGCCGCACTTGCGTTGCTCGGCGCCGGAAGCCTCGCCTGGTACACCGTGAAGAACGTGCTGGGCGGGCTGGTCCACGGCATCAATTTTGCGTGGGACCAGCTGGTCCACCAGGCCGGAAAAGTGGAACTGCCAGTGGAATTCCCGTCCCAGACCGCCCCTAGCACAGGTACCTACCCGCGAGTAGCATTGAGGGACAGCTGAAGGGTCCACCACCCGAGGCGGATCCTGGGCTCGAAACCGGCACAACCGGCAAGAGGAGTCCTCCCATGACCTCCGCCACTGACAACAAGAGCAACGGCGTCACGGCCGCAGAAGCCCGCGCAGTCGCCGAGGCCGCCCGCGACACCGAATGGAACCGCCCCAGTTTCGCCAAGGGGCTGTATTTGGGAGACTTCGATCTGGGGCTGATCCATCCTTGGCCCCAGGCAAGAGCCGACGACGTCGAGCGCGGCGAAGAGTTCATGGCGAAGCTGACGGAGTTCTGCGGCACCATGTCCGGCCGAGCCATCGAACGCGATGCCAAGATCCCGGACGAATACCTCGCTGGCCTCATCGGGTTGGGCGTTTTCGGCATGAAGATTCCGCGCGAGTACGGCGGCTTGGGCCTCTCGCTGGTCTACTACGGCAGGGCGTTGGCGCTGTTGGGATCAGTCCATCCGAGCCTCGGCGCGTTGCTCTCGGCCCACCAGTCCATCGGCGTCCCGGAGCCGGTCAAAGTCTTCGGCACGCCCGAACAAAAACAGGAGTACTTGCCGCGTTGCGCCGCTGGCGCCATCACGGCGTTCCTGCTGACCGAGCCCGACGTCGGCAGCGACCCCGCCCGGATGGGCTGCACCGCAGTGCCAAGCGACGACGGCGAGTCCTACCTTTTGGACGGCGTCAAACTTTGGACCACCAACGGCGTGATCGCCGAATTGGTAGTGGTCATGGCGGTTGTCCCTGCCCGCACAGCCCCCGACGGGACGGCACTCAAAGGCGGGATCACGGCGTTCGTCGTGGAAATGGACTCACCCGGCATCACGGTGGAGAACCGCAACGCCTTCATGGGCCTGCGCGGCATCGAGAACGGCGTGACACGGTTCCACCAAGTCCGCGTACCTGCAGCCAACCGGCTGGGCCGCGAAGGCCAGGGACTCAAGATCGCGCTCACCACACTCAACACTGGCCGGCTTTCCATCCCCGGCCTTTGCGTGGCGGCGGGTAAGTGGTCGTTGAAGATCGCCCGCGAATGGTCCAACGCCCGCACCCAATGGGGCCGTCCGGTCGGAAAACATGAGGCCGTCGGCAAGAAGATCGCGTTCATCGCCGCCACCACCTTTGCCCTTGAAGCCGTTTTCGAACTGTCCGCCGAGATGGCCGACGCCGGCCAGAAGGATGTGCGGATCGAGGCTGCGCTGGCCAAACTTTGGTCCACTGAACTGAGCTACACGGTGGCTGATGAGTTGGTCCAAATCCGGGGTGGCCGCGGGTTTGAGACGGCAGATTCCCTGGAGGCCCGTGGAGAACGCGCGGTGGCCGCCGAGCAGTTGCTGAGGGACATGCGCATCAACCGGATCTTCGAAGGCTCGTCCGAAATCATGCGCCTGCTCATCGCCCGCGAAGCCGTCGATGCCCACCTTTCGGCCGCGGGCGAGCTCGCCTCCGCGGACGCAACCCTGCAGGAGAAGGCGCGTGCCGCCGTCGGCGCCTCAGGTTTCTACGCCAAATGGCTCCCTAAGCTGGTGGCCGGAGCCGGCATGGACCCCCGGTCCTACAGCGAGTTCGGGCGCCTCGCGAAGCAACTGAGGTATGTGGAACGGGCTTCGCGCCGGCTCGCCCGGCAGACTTTCTACGGCATGGGCCGCTGGCAGGCAAGGCTCGAATACAAACAAGCGTTCCTCGGCAGGATCGTGGATATCGGGGCCGAGTTGTTTGCCATGGCAGCGTGCTGCTCACGGGCCGAGATGCTGCTGCAGACCGCACCGGAGCAAGGCGCGGCGGCGTACGAGCTCGCCGAGGCCTACTGCGAGCAGGCCCGGATTCGCGTGGACGGATACTTCGATCAGTTGTGGCGGAACACCGACGACGTCGATCATGAGTTGTCCTCGAACGTCCTCGCCGGCGACTATGCATGGCTTGAGGCCGGAATCCTTGACCAATCCGAAGGAACGGGTCCGTGGATCGCCGATGCCACCCCGGGCGCCTCGTCGAAGGAGAGCCTGCACCGGAAGTACCGCTGAGGCCTGCTGCCGATCGACGCGGCTAGCCGACGTCGCCGTCGAGGTAGTACCAGCGCCGGTCGATCCGCAGGAAGCGGCTGTTCTCGCGCTGGACTCCGCGTTCGCCGTCGGAACGGTAATGTGCTGCGAACTCGACCGTCCCTTCGGTGTCCAAGGGGCCGCCTTGGCGCGTGGCCAGGATGTCCAGCCTGCGCCATTCAATGTCCGGGTCCAGGTCCAGCGCGGCAGGCCTGGTGTCCGGGTGCCACGTGCGCAAAAGGTAATCGGTGTCAAGGACAACAAAGGCGGAGTAGCGCGAACGCATGAGCTGTTCCGCCGTGGGCGCGTCAGCGTCTCCGCGATGGAAGCGTCCGCAGCACTCGGTGTACTGCTCTCCGGACAAACAGGGGCAAGCGCCTAGTCGTAGGCGGGCCGGATCGAGTGGCATTGAAGCCCTATCTTGAAGAGAAGGTGAGAGCTAGGCAACAAATTCTGTCACAGCAGATAACAGCTTCGAAACAACCTCGGCGAGCCGGAGTTTGGCGGATGATTCCTTAAGATTTCGCCCTTAGGCTAGATGACATGCCCGCAGACCTTCGGTTGCGGCGTCCACCCCACAACTCTGGCTCGAGGAGGCTACGTGGAGGATCCAACAACACTTGGCCTCAATCTGACTTTTTTTGGAACGCTCGGGCTGGCTTTGTTGATGTCCATTGGTTTGGGCTTCCTGATGGTTGTCACTTTGGTGCTGGCCGGCGTCGCGAAGCTGGTTTGGATCATCCTGCTCGCGATGGTCGGGATCTTCCCGAAACGCGATGCCGTACCGGTTGTGCACTTGCCACCAAGGCCTCGACGTGCCCCCGTCCCGCCGTCGGATTCCGAGGAACCGACCTCGGCGGACGACGGCTTGCTGGGCGCAGGGCCGTCCGTTCCCCGGAAGCCGCGTCCTGGGTTTGCTGGGACCACCAAGCTACTGTGGTCGGCGTCGTGGTCAGCCGTCCGGAACGTCCCTTGGAAGTCGCTGGTCAACCCACGGACGTGGCCCAAGCCTGCCCAGATCAAGGACGGTATCGCAGCCACAGCCACAACCCAGGCGAAGGAACATCCTTTTGTGGTCGCGATAAAGCAGGATCCTCCGGTCCTGAACAGCCAGTGGGCTGCCGCCGTCGCCGAGGCCGATGCCCGGGCTGCGGCACGCGACGCTGAACGGGCCGGGGAAGCGTCAGCTTCGGACCCGGAACCGCCGGCTTCCGGGGAACCCGCTGAAGCGAACGTGGCGGAATCGTCGGGGACTGGCACGCCGGTCCGCGAACACCGGGGAGAACCACATGGCGGCAAACCCGTATCTTCCGGCCGTGTGACGGCCTCAGCAGGGTCCCGCCCCCGGGCCTAGCGCCCCGCAGTGCCCGCCTGACCCAATCCTCAGTGCCCGGCCGACCCAACTGACTAGCATTTGTTGTCGTTTTGGAGGCTCATAACGACAACAACTGCGGGTCAGTTGGGGCCGCGACCAAGCTCACGCGGCCAATTGCCTGAACCCGGCCCCGTGGTAGATGAGGGGCTCGGCGTCGTGGTTGATCTCCACGGACTTCACTTCGAGGACGACGATCGCGTGGTCACCCGCCGGGGTTTCTGAGACCACTTCGCATTCAAGCACCAGCGCTGCGCCGTCGATCAACACCGCCCCGGCGTCGCTCGTTGAGGTCGCCAGGCCAGCGAATCGGTCCTGGGTCCGCGAGGAGAGCTGCAGGCACACGGCTTCCTGGCCCTGGGCCAAGATGGAAACACCCAGTCGCGGGGCGCGCCGGAGCTTGGGCCATGTGGTGGAGGAGTTCTGCACCGCGAACATGACCAGCGGTGGTTCGAGCGAGACTCCCACTGTGAAACTCGATGCCACCAGGGCCTCCGGCACGAATCCGACCATGGCACTGAAGGCCGCCACGCCTGAGGGAAATTGCGCGAACGCCTGCTTGATCGATGCGGCTCCATCCACCGTTGCCTGGGTCATGGCGGGTTCCTTTCTCTGTAGTTTCGTGCCTGCCTTTCTACTAATTCACTCGGGGCCGATAACGGCAATATTTGTGTATTCGCGTGTCGAATGAAGTCAATTCATAATTCGTCATTCCTTGTTTCATTACCCCGCAATACGAAAAGCGAAGAATTTGTACGTTTTTCGAGTGCCCCGGGGCACGACATGTGTAGCGTCGTGTCAATCCATTGCACAGCCTTGATTCTTCACGGAGGAAGCCGGAGATGAGCCTCAGCGAGCTTCGAACCCTGGGACGCACGGGTGCCCTGATCAGCCCCCTTACCCTGGGAACCCTCAACCTTGGGACGGGTTCGGCGCCCACGGGCGCAGAGGAAAGCGTCCGCATCATCCATTCGGCCCTCGACGCCGGCATCACCAGCGTCGATACCGCGGACATCTATTCGCAGGGCGAGGCGGAAGCCATTGTGGGCCGGGCCCTCCACGGCAGGCGGGATGATGTTTTCCTTTCCACCAAGTTCCACGGACAAATGGGGCCGAATCCCGCGCATGCAGGCAATTCCCGGCGCTGGATCATGAAGGCCGTGGAAGGCAGCCTGCACCGCTTGCAGACGGACAGGATCGACCTTTACCAGGCACACCGTCCGGACTACAACACCGACGTCCTGGAAACCATCACGGCCCTCAACGACCTCATCCGGCAGGGCAAGATTCTCTACTACGGAACGTCGGTGTTCACGCCGTCGCAGCTTGTGGAGGCACAGTGGATCGCCACCACCAACCACCTCATACCGCCAGTGGTGGATCAGGTGCCCTATTCCTTGTTGGTCCGCGCGAATGAGCGCGACGTCTTTGCAATCACGCAGCAGTACAACCTTGGCGTGCTCAGCTATGGACCGCTCGACGGCGGCTGGCTCTCCGGGAACTACCGCGTGGGAGTCCCCCAGCCCGCAAGCTCCCGCGCGTCGGCCGTTCCCGGGCGCTTCGACGTCTCGGCACCTTTCAACAGGAACAAACTCCTGGCGGCCGATGCCTTGGGCCGTGTCGCCGAACGGCATGGGCTCACCCTCATCCAGCTTGCTGTCGGCTTTGCCCTGAACCATCCGGCCGTCAGCAGCGTGGTTATCGGTCCGCGCACGGAGGACCATCTGGTCGACTACCTCAAGGCCGCGGATGTTGTCCTCAACGAAGCCGTGCTGGATGCCATAGACGAGATCGTGGCGCCCGGTACCAACTTCCTGGAGCGCGACGCAGGTACCGTTGTCCCCCACCTTGAATATGCGGAACTTCGACGCCGGTAACCGGCTTCGCGTTGGAGCCGCCGGTTCGCGCGCCGACTATACTCGTTCGCAATCATGACTAGCCTTCCGACTTCCGCCCAAACATCAAAAACCGGCAATGTGCGCATTGATGCCTGGCTCTGGGCGATCCGCGCTTACAAGACCCGTTCCGCTGCCACAACCGCTTGCCGGGCGGGGCATGTGCGAATCAACGGGAACCCGGTCAAGGCTTCACAGTCCGTGATTATCGGCGACACAATCCGCGTACGGCAGCCCGGCTTCGAGCGCATCCTTGAGGTCCGCAGGCTCATTGCGAAAAGGGTAGGGGCCGAAGCAGCGTCCCATTGCTTCACCGACCACACACCGGAGCGTCCCGCCGCGCCCGCCCTCGGGCTGCCGCAGCGCGATCGCGGCGCGGGACGGCCCACCAAGAAGGACCGGCGCGACATGCAGAAGCTCAAAGGTCAGTAGAAGACCGGGCCAAAGGCGGGTCGGGAAGCTCGCCGCTCGGACCGGCGTCGGGCAGTTTTGTCCCTCGGCTCTGCAGGAGCGTGAGCGCCGCGTAAAGCGACGGCGTAAAGTGGCAAGGGACGCCGATTCTGGACGCCGCGCTGCCGAAGGAGAGAACGTGACCATTGACTGGGACGAAAAACGGGCCTTGCTACAGGAGCCCAACATTGCTGCCGTGACGCAGCTGTGCGACGAACTGATGGCCAAACGGCCCGGTTCCACCGTGCCTTACATCGATCCGGTGCATGACGAAGATGAGTGCCGGATCGTCACCCTCCAGACCAGCCCCGGGCGGGCCCCCACCTCGGGTTTCGTATCGCACCTCAACGACGACGACGCCGCCCGACGTGCGCAGCTGATCTATGACTCGGCCGACTTGGACGTCCGCTACGTCATGCCGTGGAACTGCTACCCCTGGGTCCGCGACCCCGAACTGCCGCCGGCACTGAGCGCACAGGAGAAGACCGACGGTCTCCGTCCGTTCCGCCAGTTCCTCAAGATCAACAAGAGAGTCTCCGCCGTCGTCGCTCACGGCGCGGAGGCCGCCGCTTTCCTGGCACTGTTCGAGAAGACGTACCACTCGCCGCTCCGGCAGCACGGGATCAAGGTCTACAAGGCAAGCGCGCTCGGTGGACGGGCGTTTGCCTTGTCCGAGGCGAAGCAGCAGGAACTCCTGGCAAAGAACATCGAAACCTACCGGGACGCCATGCAGAGGGCGGGCATCCAGCACCTGTAGGGAAGCGCTTAGGACCCCACGACGGCGCGAAGGACTTCCCCTGCGGTATCTTCCCATCGCGGCAACTCCCCGCTGGCTGCCTCGGCCGCTGACTGCCATCGCTTCCGTAGGGCAGCGTCGCCCAGCCATCTCCGAAGGATGTTCTCCAACGATCCGATTCCCGCGGTGAGATCGATGGCTCCACCGGCACCCTGGGCTCCGAGCGCTCCGACGGCTCCGGTTCCCTTTCGGACCACTACCGGTATGCCGTGCGCCAGGGACTCCTGGACCACCATGCCGAAGGACTCCGAGTGTGAGATCAACAGACTGAGGTCAGCCCGGTTCCACTGGTCCTCCAGGGCCGGGCCGGAGAGCTCGCCTGTTGTTTCCACCCGTTTTTCCAGTCCATTCCGGAGGATGCGTTCCTGCACGGCTGCGGCGTACGAAGGGTCTGCTTTTGTGGAGCCAACAAGCGCCGCTGTCCACGCCAGGTCCTTGATCCGTGCCAACGCGTCGACGAATAGGATCTGGTCCTTATTGGGGAGCAGCACGCCCACCATGATGAAATGCGGTGCCGCCCCAGCGTCTCGCGAACTCGGGCGTGTTTTCGATGGGAGATCTACCCCGGGGATCGCCAAGTGCACGTTGCCCAGGCCTAGGGTTCTGGCCGTTTCGGCAGTCCGGGAACCAGTGCAGAGAAGACCTGTTGCAGCGCGCAGCGCGCTCGTTTCTACTGGATTCTCCCCGGAAGGGGGCATGTGGAGCAGCACCCAGACACGGCGCCCGGCAGCGGCTGCGCTCTCAATTTCCGCGGGTGCACCCGAGGCAATCAGGCCGTCGACAATGTAGATGGCCTGTTCCCCTCCGGTAAGTGCAGCTGCAAAGCGGTTCCGGTCTGCTGCACTCCCCAAAGGCCAGCCGCCGTCGAGCGTGCAGACCGAGACCTCCGTGCCCAGGCCCCGGAGGGCTTCAGCCAGCTTCGCGTTGTAGATGTTTCCCCCGGAACGATGGCGCACATTCGCGGGCAAAATCATGCGGATCTTGACCAAGGGCTACTCCCCTCCATAGAGCCGGTTGTTTGGCCTCGCAGTCCTCAGACCATGGTGCTGACCATATAACCCGGGCGGGTGGTGTGGTAGGTGAACTGCACATCCGGCGCGGGGCATCGGCGGTAGATTGTGGGCATGGGACAGACTTCTTCAGACCGCCGGGACGTGTTCGCTGATTGGATCTTGAGTGTCGCGGAGTTCACCCACGCACACTGGTTCTTCGGCAACCTCTATGAGGCCATCGTCAAAATCCCGGACCGGGTCGCGGCCTCGGCAGCGAGCAGCGAACTCCCCCGAACCCCCTTTGGAGCGGGAAGCCCCGGGCGCTACTACGCGCCGATCGCGCCTCTCAGCGCCCCTGCCGCCGTCGCTGCCCTCGTCGCGGGGTGGAAGCATTCCGACAATCGGGCTTGGCTGATGGTGGGCGCAGCCAGCTCCGCCACGGGGGCAGCAGCTACGGCGTACCTGCTTCGGTCAGTCAACCCCAAGCTTTTCTTCAGCCCCTATCCGCTCGAAGAGACTCGCCGCAGGCCCCTGTTGAAGCGCTGGTACAGGGTCCACGCCCTCAGGCTCACGGCCAGCGCGGTTGCCCTGGCCGCCATCCACCAGGCCCGCACGATCCGGCTGAGAAGTCACGGATAAGAATCCGCCGTGGGCGCCGACAAAGATGCGGCGTACAATATTCTGTACGCAACTCAGGGAGATCACCATGCGCACACTCAGCTACTCGGAATCTCGAGCCCACTACAAGGAAACTCTCGACGCCGTCACGAATGACCGCGAAGAAGTAATCATTACCCGGCCAGGCAAGGAAGACGTCGTCATGGTTTCGCGTGATGACTACGAGTCCCTCCGTGAGACCGCTTACTTACTGCGCAGTCCAGCCAACGCGCAAAGGATCCTATCGTCCATCGAGGAACTGGAAGCTGGCCGAGGCGTGACCCGGGATATCGTTGAATGAGGCTGATCTGGTCCTCAGCGGCGTGGGACGACTACGTTTGGTGGCAATCCCAAGATCGCAAGACGCTAAAGAGAATCAACGGGTTGCTACAGGACATAGCCCGGCACGGCAATGAGGGCATCGGCAAGCCTGAACCCCTGAAACATGGTTTCCACGGGTATTGGTCACGGCGCATCACGGACGAACATCGCCTGGTGTACAAGTTCGTCGAAACTGACGATGGCGTCGAAGTGCTTATCGCCGCTTACAGGTACCACTACGGCAATTGAGGGAAATGCTGGCGGTTCCTGATCCGCGATTCGCCGAAGTCAACTCCCACCTGGCCAATCTCCCACGGTCCGCGGCCCCTGTGCAATGGCCTGCCCACAGCCACATGGGGTACCCATCGAGGCGAGCGGAATCCAAGGGCAGGGGAGCTGAGGATGAAGTCGTCGATGTTGTCGACAAGCAGTTCATCCAGGAGTTCATGAAGCGCGTGTACAAGGGAGACCTGAAAGTCATGCACCGAGGCGGGCACATCTACTTCCAGTCCGCACACTCCGCCGCTGCCCAGGACGATCAGGCTTTCGGCGCTGCCGGAGAAGGCCTCCAGTACGGGCAGTGCCTCAAGCCACGCGACGGTCCTGAGCATGGCCGAATCGGCGCGGGTGTTGCCTTTGGTCCAATCAGCCACGTCCCGGCAGAAGTCATCCAGGACGCCCAAGTGCAATAGCGTCATGTGCAATCCCCGCTGCCTGCGCAAGGCAAACACGTACCGCGACAACTCCTCATAGTCCGCAGGCCCTGCCCCGACACCGAGGACCGGCACCTCCACTGTGATGGGCGGTGCTGTCTGTGTCGTTGAATCCCATCCCCCGCGCGGACGGTTGGCCATGGGAGTAATTATGCTCCCAACATTGACACCGCCCTGTGACCCGTGCCATATTCGTAGAGTGAACCTGTCAGACAGCCGGACAGCCGGACAGGCCGCCACTGGACAGCCAGCTGTCAGCCAGAAAGCTGCAGCTGGCCAGCGCACCGCCACAAGCGGCGCCGTCCCCCGGCCGGCCCAAGGAGCCCAAGGGGCCCAGCCAGCCAGCCCCCGGCCCCTCGCCCGCTTCAGTGCAGCGGAAGCTGTGTTCAGCGCCATCCGCCAGGACATTGAAAACGGAGCCGTGCAAGTGGGGGCCAAACTCAGCTCCGAAGCCACCCTGGCAACGCAATACGGGGTGAGCCGCTCGGTCATCCGTGAGGCGCTCCGCTCCTGCACTGCGCTGGGACTGACGGTCACCAAGACCGGCAGAGGCACGTTCGTCGTCGCGGACAGGGTGGCCAACGACCTCACACTCGGCCAGTACTCGGCACGGGACCTCAACGAGGCCCGCCCCCATATCGAAGTACCGGCAGCCGGCCTGGCTGCGAAACGCCGCAGCCCGGAAGAACTTGAGCACCTCAAGGAAATTGTCGATTCAATGGCAGCCGAGACCGACCCTGAGACCTGGGTCAGCCTCGACGCCAGTTTCCATTCTGCCATCGCCCGCGCAAGCGGCAACAAGGTCTTCGAAAGCGTTGTCGCAGACATCCGCGAAGCCCTAGCCCATCAATCCGAAACCTTGAACATGGTGGCCGACCGCCAGCATGTTTCAGACGATGAACACCTCCGCATCGTCGAAGCCATTGAAGCCGGCGACTCCCCAGCCGCCGAAGCCGCCATGGCCGACCATCTCAGCGCCGTCAGCGTTGCGTTGGACACCATCCTCAGCAAATGATCCACCAACTGAAGGAAGTCATGCCCACCCCGCATGCAACGCGCACCGCTATGCCCGCAACCACCCCGGCAGGGACGATTCCGCCAACCCCGCGCCACGTCCCCCTCGCGGAACAGACCCGCGACGGCCTGGTCGAGAGCGTCCACTACGGCTCCCTGATCGCAGTAGGGCCTGACGGTGAAACACTCCTCCAAGCGGGCGATCCCGACGCCGCGTTCTACCCGCGGTCCTCCCTCAAACCGCTGCAGGCGGTCGCCATGGTCCGTGCGGGACTCAAGCTTCCGGAGAACCTCCTCGCCCTCACCGCCGCAAGCCACTCCGGCGCCGCGATGCACCTCGACGGTGCCGCACGCATCCTCGAAATGCACGGCCTGGACAAAAGCGCGTTGGAAAACAGCACCGACCTTCCCTACGGCATCGCCGAGCGCGAAGCATGGCTCCGCAGCGGCGGCGAGCCCACCCAGCTCGCACAGAACTGTTCCGGCAAGCACGCATCCATGGCCGCCACGTGCGTCATCAACGGCTGGCCGGTCCAGGGTTACCTGCACCCCGAGCATCCCCTCCAAGTGCTCGTGAAGGACACCATCACCGAACTCACGGGGGAAGACGCGTTGGCAGTCAGCACCGACGGTTGCGGCACCCCGCTCTTCGCCCACAGCCTGCACGGCATGGCCCGGGCCTATGGCCGCATGGCGGCGGCGGACAGCACGGAAGCGGAAGGCCAAGTAGCCCACGCGATGCGCGCCTTCCCGGAGATGGTGGCCGGCGAGGGGCGCGACGTCACAGCGATCATGCGTACAGTACCCGGGTTGCTCGCCAAGGACGGCTTCGAAGGCCTCCAGCTCATCGGCCTGCGGAACGGCACAGGCATCGCCATCAAGATTTCCGACGGCGCCGACCGCGCCCGCATGCCCGTCACCGTCCGCGTCCTTGAGGAACTAGGGCTCGACGGCGGCCAGCTCGCCACGCTCGCCAGCCCGCCTGTGTTGGGCGGCGGCCACCCTGTTGGCGTGCTCCGTGCCGCGAACTTCCTTGCATCCAACTGACGCAGCCAAACAAGCACAAAGACCAAAGGACAGCAATGACTTCTGCCGTGCCCACCACGACAATTCCAGGGTTCCGCTCGGAACACGATCTCCTCGGTGACCGCGACGTCCCTGCTGATGCCTACTGGGGCGTGCACACGCTGCGTGCCATCGAGAACTTCCCCATCACCGGCCACCCCTTGGCCAGCAACGCCAACCTCGTCAAGGGCCTCGCCGCGGTCAAGCTCGCCGCTGCCCGCACCAACCGCGAACTCGGTCTCCTCGACGACGAACGGGCCGACGCCATCGAACAAGCCTGCCAGGACATCCTGGACGGCAAGCTCCACGAGCAGTTCATGGTGGACGTTATCCAAGGCGGTGCCGGCACCAGCTCCAACATGAACGCCAACGAGGTCATTGCCAACCGGGCCCTTGAAATACTTGGCCACCCCAAAGGCGAGTACGCCAGGCTGCACCCGAACGACCACGTCAACCTGAGCCAGTCCACCAACGACGTCTACCCCACCGCCGTCAACCTGGCCACCATTTTCTCGGTCCAGGGCCTTCTCGAGGCTCTTCAGGAACTCCAGGTCGCCTTCGCGGAGAAGGGCCAGGAATTCCGCACGGTGGTCAAGATGGGCCGCACGCAGTTGCAGGACGCCGTCCCCATGACCCTCGGCCAGGAATTCGGCGGCTACGCAGTGACCGTGGGCGAGGACCGGGCTCGACTGGCCGAGTCCCAGCTGCTCATCCACGAGATCAACCTCGGCGCAACCGCCATCGGGACCGGCCTGAACGCTCCCGTTGGATACGCCGCAGCGGCCTGCAGGCACTTGGCCGAGATCACCGGCCTGCCGCTGGTCACCTCGGTGGACCTCATCGAGGCCACCCAGGACGTAGGCGCGTTCGTCCACCTCTCCGGTGTGCTCAAGCGCGTCGCCGTCAAGCTTTCCAAGATTTGCAACGATCTCCGCTTGCTGTCCTCCGGACCGCGTGCGGGACTGGGCGAGATCAACCTCCCGGCTGTGCAGTCGGGATCGTCCATCATGCCAGGCAAGATCAATCCGGTGATCCCGGAAGTGGTCAGCCAAGTGGCGTATGAAGTCATCGGCAACGATGTCACAGTCACCATGGCAGCCGAAGCCGGACAGCTCCAGCTGAACGCCTTCGAACCGATTATCGTCCACAGCCTCCACAAGAGCATCTCCCACCTGGAAGCCGCGTGCCGCACACTCACGTCGCGCTGCATTCGGGGCATCACCGCGAATACCGAACACCTGCGCCTCACCGTAGAGCAGTCGATCGGACTCGTCACGGCACTCAATCCGCACATCGGCTACGCCTCCGCCACCGCCATCGCCCAGGAAGCGCTGGCAAGCGGCAAGGGCGTCGCCGAGCTCGTTCTCGAACACGGCTTGCTGACCTCGGAGCAGCTCGATGAGCTCCTCCGCCCCGAACGCCTGGCCAACCTCAGCAACTAGGCTGAGCCGCGCAGAGCGTCCGACGACGGCGCCACTCACCAGCCGCCGTCGGGCCTGAACACGCGAAGAAACAGGCCGGACGGCAAGATCCGGACCCCCAACAGGACACCCCCTAAGGATTCCCATGACCAATGCACCCATCACGGACCACACGGTCCCTCCGCAGGCGCACTCCACTGAAAAGCTCCTCCACGCCGAGGACAAGGGCTATCACAAGAGCTTGAAGCCGCGTCAGATCCAGATGATCGCAATCGGCGGCGCCATCGGCACCGGCCTGTTCCTGGGTGCCGGCGGCCGCCTCAACGCTGCGGGCCCTTCCCTTGTCATCGCGTACGCGGTCTGCGGCTTCTTTGCCTTCCTGATCCTGCGCGCGCTTGGCGAACTCGTGCTGCACCGCCCGTCCTCGGGCTCCTTCGTCTCCTACGCCCGCGAGTTCTTCGGCGAGAAGGCTGCGTTTGTGTCCGGCTGGTTCTACTGGATCAACTGGGCAACCACCACCATCGTGGACACCACGGCCGCGGCCCTCTACATGAACTTCTTCGGCAAATACGTCCCTTGGATCGGAGTCGTCCCGCAGTGGGCCTGGGCACTGATCGCGCTTCTGGTGGTGCTTTGCCTGAACTTGGTCTCGGTCAAGGTCTTCGGCGAAATGGAGTTCTACTTCGCCCTGATCAAGGTGGCCGCGCTGGCGGCGTTCCTGGTGATCGGCACGTACTTCGTCATCTTCGGCACGCCGGTACCGGGCCAGGAAGTGGGCTTCAGCCTCCTCACGGACCACGGCGGTATCTTCCCCACCGGCATGCTGCCCATGATCATGCTCATGCAGGGCGTTCTGTTCGCCTACGCCTCGATTGAGCTTGTGGGCACGGCAGCGGGCGAAACAGAGAACCCCGAGAAGATCATGCCCAAGGCCATCAACTCAGTGGTCTTCCGCATCGCCGTCTTCTACGTCGGTTCCGTCATCCTGCTGGCGTTGCTGCTGCCGTACACCTCCTACGTCAAGGGTGTCAGCCCGTTTGTGACCTTCTTCGGCCACATCGGCGTACAAGGCGTGGACGTGATCATGAACCTCGTGGTCCTGACCGCCGCCCTGTCCTCCCTGAATGCCGGGTTGTACTCCACGGGCCGCATCCTGCGCTCCATGTCCGTGGCCGGTTCCGCTCCCAAGTTCGCCCAGCGCATGAACAAAGCCGGCGTCCCCTACGGCGGCATCGCCATCACGGCCGGCGTCTCCCTGCTCGGTGTTCCGCTGAACTACCTCGTACCGTCCGACGCCTTCGAGATCGTCCTCAACGTCGCCTCCGTGGGCATCATCGTCACGTGGGCCACCATCGTCTTGTGCCAGATGCAGCTCAAGCGCTGGGCCGACAAGGGCTGGCTGAAGCGTCCGTCTTTCCGGATGTTCGGCGCCCCCTACACTGGCTACCTTTCGCTGCTGTTCCTGGTGGGCGTGCTGGTGATGGTGTTCATCGACTCTCCGCTCACCATGCTGGTTACGGCCATCGCCTGCGCGCTCATTGTGGTTGGTTGGTACATGTGCCGCAAGCAAATCCACGAGATCGCCGCAGCCCGGGACGGCTTCACGGGCAGCTCGCCGGTCATCGCCAACCTGCCGGTTGCCGGTGCCGAGGACAGGATCTAGCCCCCAGTACTGAGTGCCCGACGGCGGCACCCGCGGTTCCGTTCGCGCGGAACCCGGGTGCCGCCGTCGTGCCCCCCCAACTGATCCCCACCGCCACCCTCGCCTCGCAAGTCCCCACCGGCTCCCAGCCTTCGCAAGCTCAGGCCGGGGCCCTCGCCGGTGTGGCCCCACGGCCAGGGAACCCTGGCGGCGTGGGCCCACGCATTTGTTGTCATTTTGGAGCCTCATAACGGCAACAACTGCGAGGTAGTTGGGTGCCAGACATCGGATCATTCGCCGTTAGGATGTAGCCATGGCTGTCACAGATGAAGCGATCGGCAAGATCAAGGACATGCTGATCCGCGGCGAACTCAAGGCCGGGGACCGCCTTCCGCCGGAGAAGGAACTGAGCGAGCGGCTCGGCCTCTCGCGAAGCTCCCTGCGCGAGGCCGTCAAAGCGCTCGAACTCATCCGTGTCCTCGACGTGCGGCGTGGGGACGGCACCTACGTCACCAGCCTCGACGCCAAGTTGCTCAATGAAGCAGTGGCATTCGTCGTCGATCTCCACCAGGACCGTTCCATCCTGGAACTCTTTGAGGTCCGACGAATCCTGGAGCCCGCCACCGCATTCATCGCCACAGGCAAGATCACTCCCACGGCACTCACGGCGTTGCGCGCCACGATGGACGGGATCGACGAGAACACCGACGTCGAAGAACTCGTGGCCCACGACCTCGAATTCCACGGCATCATCACCCAGGCCGCCGGAAACGACTACCTCGCCGGCCTACTCGAAGCCCTCTCCAGCAGCACCGTCCGGGCGCGCATCTGGCGCGGCTTGACCCAGGAAAAAGCCGTGGCGCACACCCTTGCGGAGCACAAGGCCATCGCGGACGCCTTGGAACGTGGCGACGCCGAGCTGGTCCGGGCACTTGTGACCGTCCACATCAGCGGCGTCGAGAGCTGGTTGCGCCAGGCGCTTTAGTTCGCGATGCTTCGCTTTTGAAGCCCATACGTCCGCACGGCGGTTCCCTCAAGAAACTCCGCCCGCTCACCCGAAGTGAGCTCCTCGGCGAGTTCCAGAAGAACTCCGAGGGTTCGTCCGTACGGCGCACCCAAGGTACTGACGGGCCAATCGCCGCCGACCATGAGCCGTCCAGGACCGAAAGCTTCGAGCGCTTCATCCCACAGCGGACGCAAGGCCTCCGCCGTGTACGGGACGCCCGGCAAGTGCAGGCCGGACACCTTGGCCACCGTGTTGGGCAGCTCAGCCAAGGCGCGGAAATCCGCTCGCCACACGTCCATCGCCGCAGGATCGGCCATCGGCGGCTTCCCGAGATGATCCAGCACCATGGTCAGCTCCGGCAGCTCCCGGGCGAGGTGGACCGCACTACCGAGGTGCCTCGGAAAGGCGTCCGGGACGTCGAACGCCAATCCGTGGCCGGCGAGCATGCGCAAGGAATCGCGGACCGCGGGCAATTCGAGGAAATCGTCCCGCGGATCGTCGTGGACCAAGTGCCGCACGCCCCGGAACGCGGGGTTCCGGAGGAACCGTTCCAGCTCCTGCTCCGCTTCGGCCGGCTTATCGAGGGGAATCCAGCCCACGACGCCGAGTACCCAAGCGTTGCGGTCGGCGACGGCGAGCATGGACTCAGTATCCAAAACGGTGTCGTCAGCCTGGACGAGCACCGCTCCATCGACGCCAGCGCCATCCAGGGTTTTCCGTGCCTCAGCCTCGCCGTAGCTACGGAAGAGTCCGCCGTGCTGCGGCCCAAGCCACGCGTACGGACTCGGACCACCGCCGGCTGGATCCGGCCCGAGGTCCCACAGGTGCAGGTGCGAATCAATCACCCGGCACACCCGCCAAAGCCGCCCACAGTTCTTCCGGCACATCCTCATTCATCCGGGCCGCGTTTGCTGACACTTGCTCCGGACTGCTGGCCCCCACCGTCACGTTCACAACGGCCGGGTGTCGCAGGCTGAACTGGAGTGCCGCCGTCGGGAGCTCCACCCCGAACCCGCGGCACAAGCCGGCGAGCGCCCGTGCGCGCTCCACCAGTGCGCGCGGGGCACGCGCATAGTTGTAATGCGAGTCCTCGGGTACGTCCGGCCTCGCCAGCAGGCCGGAATTGAAGACGCCCACGTTCACGACGCCGGTGCCGCGCGCCACACAGCGGTCCAGGAGCGGAACGCCGGGCTGCTCTAGCAAGGTATATCGGCCGGCGAGCATCAGCAGGTCCAGATCGGCCGCTTCGACGCATTCGAGCGCAGCTTCCGCCGAGTTGGTCCCGACGCCGATCGCCTTCACCACGCCGTCCGCGCGCAGCTTTTCCAAGGCAGGCAGCGCTTCGTCGATTCCCTTGGCGAGGTCGTGGACATCAGGATCGTGCAGGTAGGCGATGTCCACGTGGTCCAGGCCGAGCCGTTCGAGCGATTCCTCGATGCTCCGGCGGATCCCCGCTTCTGAGAAGTCCCATTGGCGTTTGCTCGTTGCTGCGACGTCGAAGCCTTCGTCGTCCTTCGCGCTGAATCCCACGGCGTTCGGCACCAGCAGCCGGCCCACCTTGGTTGACACAGTGAACTCACCGCGTGGTTTCTCCCTGAGCACCGCACCAAGCCTGCGCTCGGAGAGCCCCAAGCCGTAGTGCGGCGCGGTGTCGAAGTAGCGGACCCCCGAGTCCCAGGCCGCCTTGACGGTGGCGGCGGCCTGGGCGTCCGGCATGGCACGGTACAGGTTGCCGATACCGGCGGCGCCGAAGCCGAGCTTGCCCAGCGCGCCATCCCACGACGTGCCGCTCATACCAGCTCCCATACCAAGGGGATGCCGGAGTCATTGCCGGAATAGTCGTCCTGGACTTCCAGCATCTCCGCCATGCGGGCCTGCCACGGGACATTCGCCGGATGGTCCGCGAGCGCCCGGCGCATGGCTTGGTAGTCCTCCACCTCAACAAGGTGGAAGAGCTCCTGGCCGCTGCGCCAGATCCGCCAATTGCCCACTCCGGCCTCTTTCAAGGCGGCGACGAGTTCGGCGGGGATCCCCGCATGAGCTTCCGCGTAGTCCTGCTCGGCACCCGGCTTGAGCCGGGTGTGCAGGGCAATGGTTTCCGGCACACTACACCCCGGGCTTCAGGAAGAGTTCGACGACGGGCACCGCCACGTCCGGTCGCTGGACGGGCAGCTTCAGTGTCAGGGTACCCGCTGGTTGTCCGCCAGGAGTGGTGTTGATTGCCGCCCGGTCCGGTGCGATCTCCAGCATCGCGACTTCGGAGGCGTCGTTGAGCAGTTGGGCGTATTCCACTTTGCCGGCGAGTTCGGGGAGATGGACGTATTCGAACGGCCACGCAAACAAGTGGACGTAAAGCCGGTCACCGCGGCGTGTGTACCGGGCGTCGGCAGGCGCGGTCCACGCAGCGGGTCCAGCTCCGTAGATGGCCCGGGAATGCAGCTTCATCCAGTCGCCGATGCCGCGGAGGGACTCCACGGCCCGGGGATCGAAATTGCCGCGGGCCGTGGGGCCAACGTTGAGGAGCAGGTTGCCGTCCTTGGACACCCCATCCACAAGCATGCGCACCAGCAAGTCCACGGACTTGTAGTCCAAGTTGTCCCGGTCATAGCCCCAGCTGCCGTTGAGGGTTTGGCATGCTTCCCACGGCACTTCGACGCCGTCCACCACCATGGGCCCGGAAGGCTGGTACTGCTCCGGCGTGGCGAAGTCGCCAGGAATGTCCAGGCGGTCGTTGACGATGATGCCGGGTTGAAGTTCCCCGACCATCTTCAAGAGTTCCACGGACCCCCACGCGTCGCGGCCCTTTCCGCCCCAGATGTGCTTGTGGTCCTCGCTCGTGTAGGAAAAGTCGAAGAAGAGGTAGTCGATCTGGCCGTAGTTGCTCAGCAGCTCGCGCACCTGGCCATGGAGGTATTCGCGGTAGCGGGCCATGTCGCGGCCCTCGTTGAGCTTTTCGGCCTCGGGGTTGTCGCGTTCGGGGTGGAACCCGTCGATGGTGAAATCCGGGTGGTGCCAGTCAATGAGGGAGTGGTAGAAACCGACCTTCAGGCCGAATTCCCGCAACGCTTCGACGTACTGGGCCACGAGGTCCTGCCCGGACGGAGTCTTGGTGGATTTGTAGTCGGTGAGTGCGGAATCCCAGAGGCAGAAGCCTTCGTGGTGCTTGGTGGTCAGCACCACGTATTTCATGCCGGCGTCTTTCGCCGCGCGGGCCCATTCCCGCGGATCGTAGAGATCCGGGTTGAAGTGCTGGAAGTACTTCTCATATTCCTCGGCAGGAATACGTTCGCGATTCATGACCCACTCGTGCCGGGCCGGCAGGGCGTACAAGCCCCAGTGGACGAACATACCGAACCGGGACTCCGTGAACCAAGGTGCTTGGGCGATCATGGGTGGTTACTCCTTCAAGGTTGTTGCGGGTCTTTGGGTTGTTGAGTGTTGTGCGGCCCTGGAGGTAACGCGTCAGCGTCCGCCAAAGCCGCTCGTGACGATGCCTTTGACGAGGTGTTTCTGCAGGAGGATCAGCAGCAGAAGGGTGGGAGCCATTGAGATCACGGAGGCGGCCATGACCAGGTGCCACTGATTGCCCTGTTGGCCGAAGAACATCTGGAGCCCCAACGGGATGGTGCCGAGGTTGTTGACGTCGTTGATCACTACCAATGGCCAGAGGAACGAGTTCCAGTAGCTGATGAAGCTGAAGACCGCCAGGACGGCCATGGTGGGCCTAGCCAGTGGAAGCATGACCAACAGGAAGGTCCTCAGGGTTCCCGCGCCGTCCACCCTGGCCGCGTCGTCGAGTTCTTGGGGTACGCCAAGGAAGAACTGCCGGAGCAGGAAGGCACCGAATGCCGTGAACGCCCAGGGCACAATGAGCGCCTGGAAGGTGTTCACCCAGCCCACCTTCTGCATCATGACGAACATCGGGACAATCAGGACTTCTTGGGGGATCATCAGCGTTGCGAGGAACACCATGAAAACCAGGTTCCGTCCCCGCCAGCGCTGCCGGGAGAAGGCGTAGCCGGAGAAAGCGGAAACCACCAGGGTGAGTGCCGTTCCAGCGGCCGAAACCAAGAGTCCGTTGCCCATGAAGCGCAGGAACGGCATGTAGTTCAGGGCCTCCTGGTAGTTCTGCCACCGGAATTCCGAGCCGAACAACTTCGGCGGGACGCTGAAGATCTCAGCAGGGGGTTTGAACGATGTCGCAAACATGTAGATGAGCGGCGACAGGAAGAGCAGCGCGATAAGGCAAAGGATCACGTATCCGATGGCGGGCCGGATCCTCGTGGTCCATCGTCTTCCGGGCTCTCCGGAGCCACGGGGACGGGCGGTGAGGGGGCGTATCCGGCTGGTTGTCTCAAGCATCGTAGTGGACCCACTTCTTTTGTCCGAGGAACTGGACTGCCGTCACGCCGAGGATGATGACGAACAGGATCCAAGCAGCCGCGGATGCCAGGCCGAGCTGGTGGAACTGGAAACCCTGGTTGTAGATATAGAGGACGATCGTCGAGGTGGCCGAACCCGGCCCTCCCTTGGTGAGGATGAACGGCTGGGCGAAGACCTGCAACGAGGTAATGAGGGTCATCATCGTGCCAAAGAAGATGGACGGCGAAATGAGCTTGAGCTTGATGCGCCAGAAGATGGTCCAGGCGTTGGCGCCATCGATTGCGGCCGCTTCGGTGAGGTTCTCAGGAACTGCGTCCAAGGCGGCGGAGAACACCAGCATGTTGTAGCCGAACCCCTGCCACACGCTCATGACGACAATGGCCATCATTGCCCAGTGTTCGTCTCCGAGGAAGTTCGGCGCTGAAATTCCCGTGGCGCTTTGCAGGGTGCCGTCAATGAATCCACCGGGTTGGTACAGCATCCTCCAGACGACGACGTTGGCCACCACCGGGGTGATAGAAGGAATGAAGAAGATGACCCGGAAGATGTGGCGCCCCTTGATGCGCGGAGTCAACCACGCGGCAAGGCCGAGGGAAACAACCAGGTTCAGGGGCACATAGAGGACCACGAACAACACGGTGTTCCCGACAACCTGCCCGAAGATCGGATCGCTGAACAGCTTCTCGTAGTTGCCCAGGCCGAGGAAACTCGGGGTTCCCAGGAGCGGCCAGCGGAAGAAGCTGATGACGAGGGAAACAACGATCGGCAGCAGCGTGAAGATCGCGAGACCGAGGCCATGCGGCAGGGCAAAGGCCGGTCCCCACATTGTCCTCCGGCCGAGCTGGGCATCCGGTTCGGCCTTCGCCTTCCCACTGACGGTGGCAGCCGTTGCTTCAGGAAGCGGCGCCTTTGCGGGCTTGAGTAGTGTCATTTCTCATTCCTTTGCGAAGAGTGCGTGCCTGCCCGGCTGTTAGTCGGGCACTGCCAGGCAGGCATCACACTGATCATCGGGGCAGCTGGGCCGCAATGTCTTTCATGACATCCGCTGCGCTCTGCTGTCCATTGATGGATTTGACGAGGTACTGGTTGAAAAGCTGGCCCAGTTGGTCGCTGTTGGTGTTGCTTGGCATCGGCACTGCCGTGGCCTCGGCGCTCTTAAGGGTCTCCGCGACTCCGGGAATGCCCGCGTTGTCAATCCACTTTGTCTGCTGGGCGGTGCGTGCGGCCAGTGCGCGCCCGGCTGCCGCCAGATTCCCCAGGACCTTGTCGCCGGTCATTTCCTTGAGGGCGGCAAAGGCCTTGTCCGGAGTAGCGCATTGCTTGGAGATGCCCCAGCCGGAGCCGGCGCTGAACGTCTTCCCGCCGCCAGGGCCCGCGGGAAGGGTGGTGACGCCGACTTTGAACTTGGCTTTGGCCTTGACGTCCAGCAGGGACCACGGACCGTCGATACTCATCGCGGTATTGCCGGCCATGAATTCATTGGCGCTGAATGCCGTGTCGCCGCCGGGCAGTTCGGGGGAGACCTTCTCCTTGCTTGTCAGGTCGGAAACCCACTGGAGTCCCTTGGCGAAGGTCGGATCGCTCGCGTCCATGGTGCCGTCTTCCTTCAAGACGCGTCCGCCGTTGTAGGCGAGGACTTGCGATTCAACGAAGAGATCGGCCGTGTTCGGTGCGATCGCATGTTTGCCGTTGGCCGTCAGCTTCTTCGCGGCTGCCACGAACTCGTCGGCCGTCCAGCCCGCCTTCGGGACCGGCACGCCCGCGGCGTCGAACATGTCCTTGTTGTAGAACATCATCACGGGGCCCACGTCATACGGCAGGGCGTACAGATTGTTGTCGGCGCTGAGCCCCTTGATCATGGAGGAGTCGAAGGCGCTCAAATCCAGGTTGTTCTTTTTCACCAGGTCATCGAGCGGCAGCATGCCATCCTTGAGCTGCGCTGTCCGCAGGCTCTGGACCGCCACCAGGCACGGGGCTGTGTTCGAGCTGAGCTGGGTGCTCATCTTGGTGAAGTAGTCCTGGAAGGTAGAACCCTGCAGGGTGATCTTCACATCGCCCAACGTGTTGCTGACGTCATCGGCAACTTTCTCCCAGTTCTTCTGGTCTTCCGTGCCGCCGACCCACATGGCCCACGTCATGGCGGTCTTGCCGTCTGCGGTACTGCCGGACGAGCTGCCCCCGCAGCCTGTGAGTCCAATGAGGCCCAGTGCCAAGGCACCTGCCACCAACGCTTCTTTGCGCATATCTTTCACCACGTGCTTTCAGTAGGGAACTGTGCTTTCGAGGAATTTCGATAAAGGTTATTGCTGGGGAGTCAAAGGAGGGGATCCCGCGGCCCACACAGGGCCATCGGGAAAGCTGTAGCCGGCCAACGTGCCGCCGACCATTTCACTGCCGGCACCGGGTGCCGACGGCGGCCAGTACGAGCCGTCGTGGACATCCACCGGAGTGACAAAGTGCTCGTGCAGATGGTCGACGAACTCAATCATCCGACCATCCTTGTCGGCGGATACCGCCACGAAATCGAACATCGACAAGTGCTGGACGGCCTCGCAGAGGCCGACTCCACCTGCATGTGGGCAGACGCGGACGCCGAACTTCGCCGCGAGCAGGAGGATGGCGATGTTCTCGTTCACTCCCGCCACCCTCGCCGCATCCAGTTGCAAGACCTGCAAGGATCCGGCCTGCAGCATCTGCTTGAACATCACGCGATTTTGGACATGCTCACCCGTGGCCACGGGGATCGGCGCCACGCCCCGGGCAATCGCGGCATGGCCGAGGACATCATCCGGACTGGTGGGTTCCTCAATCCAGGCAATGTCATAGGGAGCCAAATGCGCCATCCAGTCAATCGCTTCCTGGACGTCCCAGCGTTGGTTCGCGTCCACGGCGATCTTGATACCAGGCCCCACAGCGTTGCGGGCCGTGCGGACGCGCCGGATGTCGTCTTCCAGCGAGGCCCCCACCTTGAGCTTGATCTGGCCGAAACCGTCTGCAACGGCTTCCTTGGCCAGCCGCACAAGTTTGTCGTCGCTGTAACCCAACCAGCCCGGCGTCGTGGTGTATGCGGGGTATCCTTCCGCGAGAAGTGCTGCCCTGCGGGCGGCGCGCCCCGGCTCCGCCGTCCGCACTATCCCCAGCGCGTCCTCCGGCGTGAGCGCATCGCTGAGGTACCGGAAGTCCACGAGCGCCACAATCTCCTCCGGACTCATCCGGGAAAGCAGCTCCCAGAGAGGCAGTCCGGCCCGCTTGGCTTTGAGGTCCCACAGGGCGTTGACGACGGCGCCGATCGCCATGTGCATCACGCCCTTTTCGGGGCCAAGCCAACGGAGTTGGGAATCGTGGACCAGGAGCTTCCAGGTGCCGCCCATGTCGCCGAGCAGTTCCTCGACGTTGCGGCCCAGGATGTGGTGGCGGAGTGCCTCGATAGCCACTGCCTCCACCTCGTTGCCGCGCCCGATGGTGAAGACGAAACCGTGGCCCTCGTGACCGTCGCCGGCGTCGGTGCGGATCACCAGGTATGCCGCCGAATAGTCCGGATCCGGATTCATGGCATCCGATCCGTCCAGTTCCAGGGAGGTGGGAAAACGGATATCGAAGGTGTCCACCGCGGTGATGACGCTCATTGTGCTCCTTGCTTGGCAGCAGGTAGTTTGCTGGGAAGAGCGTAAACATCCGATGTCTGCATTGTCAATGGGTCACATTTCCGTATTATGGAGAGCAACAGCAGACTAGAGCTCGGATGTTAGAGCCAGAGCACGGAGGAATACATGAACATGAAATTCGCCCGGCTGGGCACTGCCGGAAATGAAAAGCCGGTTGTCATCGCCCAAAACGCCAACGGCACCGAAAAGTACTTCAGCCTTGACCCGCTGACGAAGGACATCAACGGAGAGTTCCTCGCCACGGACGGCATCGCACGCACCCGCGAAGCCCTTGATGCCGGCAATCTTCCCGAGATTTCTGCCGAAGGACTCCGGATCGGTTCACCCATCGCCCGGCCCGGCAACGTCGTCTGCATCGGCCTCAATTACACGGCCCACGCGGCCGAATCCGGAGCAACGCCCCCGGAATCACCCGTGGTGTTCCTGAAGCCAAGCAACACGGTCAGTGGCCCGTTCGACGCCGCGCCCATCCCGCCGTCGTCGGAAAAGTACGACTGGGAGGTGGAACTCGGAATCGTGATCGGTCGCGAAGCGTCATACCTTTCCAGCACGGACGAGGCCGCGGACTGCATCGCGGGCTACGTCGTCGCCAATGATCTCTCCGAGCGCGATTACCAACTGCCCGGCGCCGCGGGCCAGTGGACCAAGGGCAAGTCCCTTCCGCAGTCCACTCCCCTCGGCCCCTGGTTGGTTCCCGCGGATGGGCTCGACGCCGGACACCTCGCGTTGCGCACCTGGGTCAATGGCGAGATCCGCCAATCGTCGGACACTTCGGACATGATCTTCGACGCGCTGACCGTGGTCCACCACCTCAGCCAGTACATGGTCCTGGAGCCCGGCGACGTCATCCTCACCGGCACTCCGGAAGGCGTGGCGCTCTCTGGTCGCTTCCCGTACATCCAGCCCGGCGACGTGGTGGAGCTTGAAGTGGAAGGGCTCGGCCGCCAGCGCCAGGAGTTCTACAGAGCCCACGCAGCTTCGCTTGCTTCAGTAGGCACTGACGAGGCAACGCGGTGAGCACCGAGTTCGAGGGACTCGTAGCGCTGGTCACCGGCGGGGCGTCCGGCATCGGCGCGGCGATCGCGGACCGGCTCGCCGACGGCGGGGCGCAGGTCGCCGTGCTCGACCTCAACCCCTCCGGGACCCCGCATTTCGGCGTCGAATGCAACGTGGCCGACGACGCCTCGGTGCGCTCCGCCGTCGACGCCGTCGTCCGGAAGTTCGGCCGGCTCGACGTGGTGGTCAACAACGCAGGGATCGGCGCACAAGGGGACATCTCTGCAAACGACGACGCCGAATGGCACCGCGTACTCGACATCAACGTGGTGGGCATCGCCCGCGTCAGCCGTGCGGCTCTGCCGTACCTGCGCGAATCGCCCGCGGCCGCGATCGTGAACACGTGCTCCATCGCCGCGACGGCAGGGCTGCCGCAGCGGGCCTTGTATTCGGCGTCGAAGGGCGCAGTCTTGTCCCTCACGCTGGCCATGGCGGCCGACCACGTCCGCGAAGGGATCCGCGTCAACTGCGTCAACCCCGGCACGGTGGACACGCCATGGGTAGGCAGGCTGCTCGAATCCTCCGCCGATCCCGCCGCCGAACGCACTGCCCTCAACGCCCGACAGCCACACGGCCGTCTCGTGGAGGCCGCCGAGGTGGCCGGCGCCGTCGCCTACCTCGCAAGCCCGCTGTCCGGCTCGACGTCGGGCACGTCCCTGGCGATCGACGGCGGCATGCAGGGGCTGCGGTTGCGCCCGGTGGGATAGCTACGTAACGCAACGCCCGCGCAACCCCTCTCCACCACCGGTTCGCCTATGCTCAACACCAGGCAATCGATGGCGATCCACCAAGGAGCAGGCATGAGCAATTGGCGCATCAGGGACTTCCATTCCTCGGACATGGACGGGATACTGCACCTTTGGGAGTCGCTCAAAGCCGACAACGTGGACCCTGTCTATGCGCTCTCCGAGGTCCTTGCTTCATGCGAGAAGGACCACGCGGTGGTGGCGGTGCAGGGCGAGCAGGTGGTTGGTGCCGCCGTCGGACGTGCGGCCCATGACCAGGGCTGGATCGTTTTCCTGGCCACGCTGCCCGAATTCCGTGGACGCGGGATCGGCACTTCGCTGCTGGCCGCCGTCGAGAACCGGATGACTCCGCACGGGCTCAACAAGCTCTCGGCGCTCATGCCCGAGTCCGAAACCCGAGTCGAGGCGTTCCTGGGCCGCGGCTTCCTGCTCAAGCAAAACCTGCACTATTTTGAGCGGACCATCCCGGTGCAGCGCCAGGAACTCGAGCCGTTGAGCCAGCTCGGCGGCCGGATCCTGGCCCGGGACCTGTGGGAAAACGTCGCCGGAATGCGCCGCGAAAAGGAGCTGCTGGAACGCCGTCTGGTCCTACCCCTTGCCGAGGCTGACCTCGCCGACCAATTCGGCGTGGTGCCGCCGCGCGCCGTCGTGCTCTTCGGCCCTCCCGGGACCGGCAAGACGACCTTTGCGAAAGCGATCGCGTCCCGGCTCGAATGGCCGTTCGTGGAGGTCTTCCCCTCCCGCCTGGCCTCCGATCCCAAGGGACTGGCCGGCGCGCTTCGGGAGACGTTCCTGGAAATCGCCGAACTGGAGCACGCGGTTGTGTTCATCGACGAGGTGGAGGAGATCGCGTCCCAGCGGTCCGGTGAGCCGCCGTCGCCGTTGCAGGGCGTCACCAATGAACTCCTCAAGATCATCCCGGCCTTCCGCGAACAGCCGGGCCGCCTCCTGGTGTGCGCCACCAACTTCATCCGCGCACTGGACACCGCCTTCCTGCGCCACGGCCGCTTCGACTACGTCATCCCCATCGGGCTGCCGGACGTCCATGCCCGCGAGGCCATGTGGCAGCGATTCATCCCGGCCAGCGTGGTGGACTCGGTGGACGTGGCCTTGCTGGTGTCGCGGACGGAGGGCTTCTCCCCCGCGGACATAGAGTACGCGGCACGCAGCGCCTCCCAGCGTGCCCTGGAAAAAGCCGTCTACACAGCCGACGCTCCCGGTGAAGGCGCCTCCTCCGGGGGCCCCGCACCGGCGTCGAACGCCCGCAAGGGACCAGTCACGCAGGACTATCTCGACGCGATCGCCGACACCCGCACCACCGTCAGCGACGAAGTCCACCAAGACTTCCTCGAGGACATCGACTCTCTCGCCCGGGTTTAGAGCAACGCGGGGTCACTTACGGCCCATGTTGGGGCCCCGGATGGGCCGTAAGTGACCCCGCGTTGGAGAAGGAGGAACCGTGAACCTGTTTCTGACCATCCTGAGCGGGGTCGCTTGGACTACGGTTTACATTTGCGCGATCCGGATCGGGTTTCGCGATAAGACGTACGCGATCCCGGCGGCGGCACTGGGTTTGAACTTCGCGTGGGAAGTCATCTACTCGGTGCATTCGCTCAGCACATGGCTCTCCGTGCAGGGCGTCATCAACATTGCCTGGGCGTTGGCCGACGTCGCGATTGTGTACACGTTCTTCGCGTTCGGCAGGCGGGAACTTCCCGGATTTGTCACACGGCCGCTGTTCATCGGGTGGGCGGCTCTCTTGGGCTTGGCGTCGTTCGCGGTGCAGTGGCTGTTCATCACCGAGTTCGATTGGGATCCGGCCTCCCGGTACGCGGCATTCCTGCAGAATCTCCTGATGTCCGGCCTGTTTATTGCGATGTTCGCTGCCCGACGCAGCTTGCGGGGCCAGTCCCTGGTGATCGCTGTGGCCAAGTGGATCGGAACCCTCGCGCCAACGATCAGCTTCGGGGTGCTCGAGAATTCACTGTTCATCCTGGGCATTGGCGTCCTGTGCAGCATTTTCGACCTGACGTACATCGGGCTGCTGTTGTGGGCCAAGAGGAACCCCGGCGCCCTCTCCAGGGATCGGGACTCCGGGGGCCTCCCGGCGGTACCCTGAACCATGTCCATGAATCCATTGCGCCATGCATTGTCGCGCATGGGCGGGCGCGATCCCCAGGAGCTGAATCGCACCGCCACACCCCTGGAACTCTTCTTTGACCTCACTTTTGTCATCGCCTTCGGGGTGGCCGGCAGCCAGTTCGCTCATGAGCTGGCCGAGGCCCGTTTCGGCTCCGGGTTGATCGGCTTCACCTTCGCGATGTTCGCCGTCATGTGGGCCTGGATCAATTTCTCGTGGTTTGCCAGCGCCTACGACACTGACGACTGGGTCTTCCGGGTTGTCACCATGGTGCAGATGGTGGGTGTGCTCATCCTTGCCATGGGCATCGAGCCGATGTTCCAATCGCTCGACGAAGGCCACCGCGTGGACAACTCGACCATGGTGCTGGGTTACATCATCATGCGCTTGGCGTTGGTTTTTCAGTGGCTACGCGCGGCGAAGCAGGATCCGGAGCGCAGAAGCGCTTGCCTCACCTACGCGAAGTTCCTGGTGGTGGCACAGATCGGCTGGGTGGTGGTGCTGATTGTCCACGCCGACATCCTGACGAATTTCCTCATGGCTGCCCCGCTCTTCCTGCTGGAAATGGCGACGCCGACCATCGCCGAGCGCAAAGCCAAGACACCGTGGCACGCGCACCACATCGCGGAACGCTACGGACTCCTGGCGATCATCGCCTTGGGCGAGTGCCTGATCGGAGCCATCGAATCCCTTCGGGCAATCGTGGCCCTTCATGGCTGGTCTGTTGACGCAGCCCTCGTGGGTCTCGGCGGGACCGGGCTGGCCTTTGGAATGTGGTGGATCTACTTCATCCTCCCGGCTGGCCACGCCCTGCATCACCAACGGCACCGGGCATTCGCCTTCGGATACGGCCACATGTTCATCTTTGGGTCAATCGCCGCTACTGGTGGCGGACTTCATGTGGCCGCGCTCTTCATTGATCATGCTGCCCTCATCAGCGCCACCGTTGTAGTGGCCACCATCGCCGTCCCGGTGGCCCTGTTCAAGGTAGCCCTGAGTTCGCTCTACGGCTACCTGCTGGGTTTCGACCGCGCGCTCCTCGGGGTCACGGCCCTCGTGGTCGTGTTGCTTTGCGGCAGTGTGGGCCTGGCCCCCCTGGACGTCTCTGTTCCTGTCTGCATGATGGTCATTGTGGCGGCTCTGGCCCTCTCGATCGTGATCGACGAAAGGCGCGGGGCGGCACGCCGGGAAGCTGCGCTGGAAAGGCTGGGGGCACACCCGGCCACCTAGGCGAAATCGTGGGTCCTGGCCCCAAACCGCCGTACCGGAACGCAGCGAACGGCCTGCACCCACGATGCCGCGGCGCGGCACATCGGCACGAACGTACCGATTCCCAGCGATCGACCCTTGATTCGCTTCCCATGGAGGCGGAAAATGGTGAAACCGGCACGAACGTACCGGAGCGCGGACAACGCGCATGCCCACAAAAAGGCGAGGAAGGATGGACATGTCCTCCAGGGAATTCACCGAGTCCCTTGGCGCCAAGGTCCGTGCCCGCCGCGGCTCCCTGAGCCTGAGCCAGTCCGACCTCGCAGACCTCGCAGGAGTCTCGGAGCGATTCGTCCGGTTCGTGGAGCAGGGGAAGACCACGGTCCAATTGGAACCACTCCTTGCGGTCCTCGGCACTCTGGGCCTTGAGCTCAAGGTGCAACCCGCGGGCAAGCAATCCAAGCTGCCATGACCTTCCACCGCATCGCCGACGTCTACAAGCAAGGCGTCCTGGCCGCGCGCATCGAGCGGCATGAAGGCGGCACCAAGTTCAGCTACTTGCCGCGGTACCTCGACTCAGGCGGTCCGGCCGTTGCCACGACGCTCCCGCTGACGCGTGAAGCAGTGTTCACCCCGAGCGGCGCGGTTCCGCCCTATTTCACGGGCCTCCTCCCGGAAGGCCGCCGCCTGAATTCCCTGCGCCGGGCGGTCAAGGCCAGCGCCGACGACGAACTCGCGCTCCTCATGGGCGCGGGCGGGGACGCCGTGGGCGATGTCCAGACGGTCCCCCACGGCGAGCCGCCCACGGAAGGAGGCTCCGCCGTCGTGCTCGACTCGAAGCTGCCGCTCGACTTCGATGCGCTGCTCGGCGATTCGGGCCTCATCGACCCAGTGGCGCTGGCGGGGGTGCAGGACAAGTTATCGGCCGGGATGATTTCGCTCCCGGTAGCGCAAGCTGGCAAGCGCTTCATCCTCAAGCTCAATGCTCCCGAGTTCCCGTTCGTGGTGGAAAACGAGTTCCTCATGTTCCGTTTTGCCCGCAAGCTCCGGATACCGTTGAGCAGCGTGCAGTTGGTGCACGACGTCGGCGGGCGGGCGGGGCTGCTCGTCGAGCGTTTCGATCGCCTCACCGGAGCCGACGGCGCTCCCGTGCGCCTCGCCGTCGAGGACGGAGCCCAAGTGCTGGGCCTGTACCCCGCGGACAAGTACAGCGTGCCGTTCGGCGAGGTTTGCGCGGCGCTGGCGGCACACTGTTCCGCACCACTCCCTGCCTTGCGGAACCTCGGCCTCCAGCTGGCTTTCGCCTGGCTGAGCGGCAACGGCGACCTGCATGCGAAGAACGTGTCCATGCTTCAGTCGCCGCAGGGCGAATACACCGTTGCCCCGGTCTACGACATCCCCTCCACAGTGGTCTACGGGGACAAGACGCTCGCTCTGGGCATCGGCGGCAAGAAGAGTGGAATCTCCCGTAAGCACTTCCTTGCCTGGGCCGCGAAGCTCGGCCTGACGGAGCGCGCAGCGGAAGGAATTTTGGGACTCGCGCTCACGGCCTCGGGCCCGCTCATCGCAGAGCTCGACGCCGGCGCCTCGCCTTTCGGGCCGCTGCAGACGAGGGACTGGATCAAGGAGCTAAAGCATCGGCGAAGGTTGATGGGCGGGTAGATTTCCCTGCACCGGGCGTCAAAGCGGCAGTCGAACTATCGCTTATTGCGTACCCGTTAACACCAACCCGATCGTGGCATAAAGTAAGGGCACCAAACGGTATCTGCGCGGCCCGCAGACCAGCGGAGCGCGGAGTCAGCATTTCCATTCGTACACAAAAGGGAGACCCTCATGTTGCTTTGGATAGCCATCATTATCGCTGTTCTCTGGCTTCTCGGCTTTATCGGCAATATCGGCGGCGGGTTCATTCACCTGCTTTTGGTCATTGCCGTGATCGTCCTGATCTTCCACTTCCTCCGGGGAAGATCCCGCGCCTAAGTACCGGGCGTTCGGTCCTAGGTTCAAGCGCATGGCGACGCTAGGCTCGCTCTCAGAGGCGAGATGGGCTCGCCGCGAGCCAAGGGATTGAACGTATGGCACAGCAGGCCGGACACCAATCGACATCCACCACGGGCACTCTTCCGCATTCACGCTCGTATCTGAGACCTACACGGTTGCTCTCTCAAAGCGAGCGGGAAAAGCTCCACCCATCGGTCCTGGCGGAGGCCGAGCGCCGGGCCGCAAGCATTCAGCTTCGAGTCGCGGATGCAATTACGGCCTTCGCCGGATCGATGAATTTCGTCTACCTGCACATTCTGCTTTTCGCTGTGTGGATGCTCGTGTTCGAGCAGAGTCCGTGGCCGACGTTGACTCTGATCGTCTCGCTCGAAGCGATCTTCCTCTCGACCTTCGTCATGATCGGACAGAACCGCCAAGCGGCTTTCCAACAGGTGAAGGCGGACCATGACTACAATGCCCAGGAGCATCTGCTCGAAGAGAACACCGACCTCACGCGTGCGATTCACGAGCTCACCGCCCAGATCCACCAGCGGGTCTTGGCGGAAGTCACCGCATCCACCAGCAGCTCGGCGTCCGCAGCCAGCCCGATACAGGATGACCCGACCAAACCTTAGGTAGGGGGGAACTGCCGAGTCGGACCGCTAGTCGGCCAATCGGTCCATTTCGGACAGGAGATCCGGGTTGATGCGCTGCAGGACCAAGTGGATTTCGCCACGGGGCACAGCCCTGTAAAGCACTTCCCGGGCGTCTGCGTAGCGAGTGGTGGGCGCCTTGTCCGGCCATTTCTCGGCGAGAGCCCGCACGCGCTCCGGCACGGAGTTGTGGGCGTTGCAGGCGATCTTGACCAGGGTGGCATCGTGGTCCTGTGCGATGTGCAGGACCACGGCTTCATCGTTGTCCGAGTCATCTTGGAAGCGGCGGGTTACGCGTTCGATGATGCCCACGGCACGTTCGGAAACGCCCATGTCGAGCAGCGCCTGCTTGGTAATCGGTGTGTCCTTGGCGATGTCGTGCAGGTAGCCAGCGATCCGGATGTCGTCGTCGAAATCGGCGAGCGCATCCCCTACAGCCAGCACGTGCTCGCGATAAGGCCGCTTCAGCTTGTCCTTCTGGCGATTGTGCGCCACTTCGGCAAGGACCATGGCTGTTTCAACGGTGAATCTCGGTTCGGTCATGGCTTCATCCTACTGAGCCAGTTCGGTGACTGCCTTCCGCACGGCGGCGCTCAGTTCGAGGTTGCGGCATCCGGCTCCGCCGGGTTCGGCCTGTTGCGGCACGTACCCGAAAGCGAGTTCATACACGGGGTCAGCGAATCCCAAAGATGCGCTGGCGCCGTCGTGCCCGAACGCCCGGTAGCTCCCGTATGGCGAGCGTGCATGCGATTTCATGAACACGGTCCCAAAGCAGCTGGTCTCGCCGAACACGCGGTCGATGCCGAAAACCTGCTCGGCCGAGACAGCCTGGATGGTCTCTTCGCTGAGGAGGGGCGCGACGGCGGGCCGGTCGCCGTCGGCGGCAAGTCCGGTGAGTGCCGCAGCGTAGACGCGGGCCATGCCTTCGGCGCTGGCGACCCCGGCGGCGGAACTCAGGCCGGCGGCGCGCACCTCGCGGATGTTGGGCAGGTCAAGGATGTCCCCCACCGCCGAGTTGGCCGAAAGTCCGAAATGGCTCGCGGGATCAATCCACGGCTGGGAGGGGTCCTCGGCCCAACGGAGGGTGGCATAGCGGGGCTCCTCGGACTCAGGCAGTCCCAGGAAGAAGTGGGCGCCCGTGACCGAACGGATGCGTTGTTCGTAGATTTCCTGGAGGGTGGACCCGGTGATCCTTCGGCAAAGCTCCTCCATGAAGACGCCGATGGTCAGGGCGTGGTACCCGAATGCGGTCCCGGGCTTCCAGAGCGGCCGCATCTGCGCGAGCTTGGCGGCGGCCAGCTCGGAGTTGTTGTATTCCTCGAGGGTGAGTCCGCCTTCGACTCCCAGAAGACCGGCCTGGTGGGAGAACAACTGGGCCACGGTAACGGTGGCCTTTCCTTCGGCGCCGAATTCCGGCCAGTACTTGACCACTTCAGCGTCAAGGTCCAGGAAGCCGTCCTGGACCAAAAGCGCGATGACCAGCCCGGACACTCCCTTGGAACAGGAGAAAACACCGGTTACCGAATCCGGGCGGCGGTGCGGGCCGCCGCTGATGTCCAATACCTTGACGCCGCGGTGGTAGGCCGCAAGCTGGGCTGAATATTCCGGGTCCTCGCTGAGGAAACGGCCAAAGAGTTCGGCTACCGGTTCGAATCCAGGGGCAATCGTCTGTGCATCCACCCGGACAGCCTAATCCCTTCAGCCCCCTAACCTCGCTAGCTCGGCCAGGGAACCCGGCAGAATGGGCCCACCTTCCGCCCACTAACCTCGCTAGCTCGGCCAGGGAACCCGGCAGAATGGGCCCACCTTCCGCGCCCCCTAACTGCCGCGAGTGTCCATGGTCACCACGATCTTGCCCTTGGCGCGTCCCTGCTCCAGCGCGGCGAAAGCGTCGGCGATCTTTTCGAGCGGATAGCTGCTATCCACCACCGGTTTCAGTTTTCCGTCGGAAACGAGGCGTGACAGGAACTTCAAGTCTTCGCCACTGGGGTGCATGAAAAGGTAGCGGTACCGGACGTTGGCTTCACGGGCGCGGCTCCGGATTCCGAGGCTGACCGCCCAGAACAGCACGGTCATCCAGGCCGGGGCCCCAAGGTCCTTCAGGGCCGTCTGCGGTTCGGGCATCCCCGCGATGCTGACCACCTTCGCGCCCGGCTTGAGGATCTTGAACGTCTGGTCCAGCGTTTCGCCGCCCACGAGATCCAGCGCGGCGTCGAAGCCATGAAGCACTTCGGCCAGGTTCTCCTTCGTATAGTCGACGACGGCGTCCGCCCCGAGCCGCCGCACCAACTCTTCCCCACGGGGAGACGCAGTGGTGGTCACCTCGGCGCCAAAGTACTTGGCCAACTGGATGGCAAGGGTTCCCACTCCGCCCGCGCCCCCGGAAATGAACAGCTTGGTCCCGGGCTTGATCTCGAGCTCGTCGCGCAGTGCCTGCAACGCGGTGAGGCCCGCCAAGGGAAGGCTCGCGGCCTCGGTGTAGCTGAGCGACCTTGGCATGAGCGCCACGAAATCCTCGTGGACGGCGGCGTGTTCGGCAAAAGCGCCCAGCAGGGTCTTGTCCACGCGGGCAAACACCCGGTCTCCCGTGGCGAAGCGGGTGACGCCCGGGCCTACAGCTTCCACGATCCCGGCCAGTTCGCTTCCAGCCACCAAGGGCAGCCTTGGCCTGGTGATCACCCGAACTGCACCTTCACGTTGCTTGTAGTCCACGGGATTGAGTCCCGCGGCAAACACCCTGACCAGGACCTCGCCCGGACCGGCAACCGGCCTGGGGACGTCCTGCAGCTCCATTGCGTCGGCGCCGCCGTAGCGGGTCAGCACATAGGCGAGCACTTAGGCCCCTTTCCGGAGGGTTGATTGCTGAATGCCATTCCATATCCATGGCCCGTGTGGCAATCGGGCCGGATCAAATCCATCCAAGGCCTCGCCAAGCGGCCCTCCCGGCAAGCCGAGCGATTCCAAGATCACGTCCCGCACCTCCGCGGCAGACAGCCCGACGGCGGCAAGGTCGCCGAGCGTCACCGCGCCGTCGCGCTTGGCCAGGCGGGCGCCGTCGCGATTCAGCACCAAGGGGACGTGGGCGTATTCCGGAACGGCAATGCCCAACAAGGAGGCCACATAGGCCTGGCGGGGTGTGGAGGACAGGAGGTCGTCTCCGCGGACCACTTGGTCCACTCCCTGTGCCGCGTCATCCACCACCACGGCCAAATTGTAGGCAGTGACGCCGTCGTTCCTGCGGAGCACAAAGTCGTCGACGACGCCCGTGTATGAACCGTGCAGCCTGTCCTCCACAGTCCATTCGTGGGCTTCAGCGCGGAGCCGGATGGCGGCAGGGCGGGAGGCCCGGCGGATCTCGAGCTCCGCCGTCGAAAGGTTCCTGCACGTGCCCGGGTAAGCGCCTTGTGGCGCGTGCGGGGCGGACGGAGCATCCTGGATCTCGCGTCGCGTGCAGAAGCATTCATACGTCAGCCCTGCGTCCGCGAGCCGCTCGATCACGTCGTTGTACAGGCCGGAACGGTCCGTCTGGCGGACGACGGCGCCGTCCCACGTCACGCCGACGGCCCCAAGATCGCGGAGCTGGACTTCCTCGGCGCCGGCCCGAGCCCGGTCGAGGTCCTCCACGCGCAGCAGGAAGGCGCGGCCCGTGGAACGAGCGAAGAGCCAGGCGAGCATGGCCGTGCGCAGATTGCCCACGTGAAGCTCGCCGGAGGGGCTCGGAGCGAAGCGGCCAGCGGAAGTCATGGCACAAGACTATGCGCCGCCGGGCGTGCCTGCAGGATTCCGGGGAGGTCGGGGCCGCTGGGAGAATTGGGTACCTTTAGTTTCCAAAGAGAGGACCAACGTTGAACTCAGCTCGAGCCAAGGCGATGGTTTGCTTCTGGAAAGCCGAAGAAGGTTGGGGCGAACTTATTCTTCCCGACGGGAAGAAATGCTTCGCGCATTTCTCGGTCATCGAGCAATCAGGGGGATACAGGTCCCTCAAGGCGGGTGATCTAGTGGACGTCGAGTGGACCGCCGCCTCCCAAGATGAATACGCCTTTGTCGCGGTGTCGATTCAGCCCCTTTGAACCAACCACATTCCGCGGCAGCACAAGAGCCCCTCAGCTACCGCAACGCGTTCGGTGGCTCAGGGGCTCTTATGGTGGTGCCGGCCACCCTTCATGGCGACGCCGGCGGGGTGCGGAAAGACGATGCGTGAACAAGAGTCAATCAGCGGCTGCGTCTTTGCGGGACGGTGTTCCGGGTGGCCGGGTGGTGTGCCGGGGGATCCGTAGCCTGTGGGGTCCGGCGGTAGCCCTTCCCCTTGTTGCCACTATTTCAACAGGAACACTACAACTGGCGCAACGGACTCAACCGTCACTGGTCAATCTGACCGGTTCCTCGACGGAAGGCGATCAGGATGTGGTCACTTTGCCGAAGTTGGCTCCGCAGCTGCCCACGCGGCCATCGCGCCACGGAGCGCAGCACAAAGCTTGCTGGACACTTGGTCCTTGTCCAGGCCGACGGTGTTGAGCAGATCGAAAATTTCCCGGGGGTCGAAGAGGATGTTCCACAGGAACATGGCTTCGTCCCCGAGAGGTGGGAGCCCGAGTTCCTCGCAGGCCTCGCGGAGCGGCCGTTCCAAAGCCTCGGCCTGGATGGTCAGGTAGTACGCGCCGGAGCGAAGACGGGCCAGGTACCCCTCGCCGGAACGGGTGTGGACCATGGAACCGCCATGCTTGATGACGAGACCCACCCAGTGCCGGCTGACGCTTTCCAGCAGTTCCACCCCGGACGTGGTCTGCGCAACGCTGAAATCGCGCAGCTTCTCGCCAACACCGAAGCGGAATGCGGCCAGGACGTCCTCCACCGAGGCGAAATGTCGATACGCGGTCGCGGGAGAGATCTCGGCTTCGCGGGCGATGTCCGTCATGCTCACCGGGCCCTTGGCCTTGGCGAAGAGCTTCCCGGCGGCCCGCACCAGCTGGCGGCGGTTGCGTTGGGTGTCGCTGCGCATGGGCGCCCCCTTCCGTGTCAGATCCCAGCGTATCGCCTGAGCGGCGGGCGCAACGCTGGCCACGTCCGCGGCACTCACCGGAGCTCGGCCAGACCGGCCGCCAAGCGCTCCACACCGGCGGTTATCGCCTCGGAGCTGGCGGCGTAGGACAAGCGCAAGTGGAACTCGCCGTTCCGGCCGAACTCGCTGCCGGGACGGACGGCGACGCCGTGATTGCGAAGGTGGGCGACCATCGCGGCTGCCGGCAGCTCGACGTCGTACTTGGGGAAAAGGTAGAACGCACCTTCCGGCGAGCTGACCGTAAGACCCGGAATCTGCTGGAGACCGGTGGCCATGAGCTCCCTGCGCAACGCATAGGAAGCGTGCATGCGTTCGATGTCGGGGCCGCACGTCTTGAGGGCGGTGAGCGCCGCGTATTGCACGGCCTGGTTCATGGAGCCGTTGAAGGTGTTGTGGATCCGGGCGGCGGAGGCGATGACCTCGGACGGGCCCCAGAGGTAGCCGACGCGCCATCCGGTCATGGCATAGCTCTTGGAGAAGGTCTGGCAGTAGATGGTCCGGCCGGCCAGGGCTTCGATTTCCAGTGCCGAAGTGAAGGGTTCGGGCGTGTAGACGAGATCGCTGTAGGCCTCGTCGGAAAGGATCAGGGTGTCGGTTCCGGCGACCATGTCTGCGAGGGCTTCGAGTTCGCGGCGGGAGTGCACGATGCCGGTGGGGTTGGAGGGGTTGCAGAAGACGAACATCCTGGCGCCTTCAAGTGCGGTGGCCAATGCTTCGAGGTCCCAGTGCAGGTCATCGGCCAGCGGCACCGGCACGGTGATGCCCCCGGCCATGCTGACGAGGTCCGCGTAGAGGGAATAGGTGGGGTCCGGGATGACCACTTTGTCGCCCGGGTTGACAATGCCAAGGATCGCCGCAGACAGGCCGGCCGTGCCGCCCTGCGTGATGAGCACGTCGCCGGGGCTGGCCACTCCGGCGAGGAGCTGGCCGATACGGGCAGCCAGCTCCTCGCGAAGCACCAGCTCGCCGAGCAACGGCGAGTAGTGGGTGAAGCCGTCCTCGAGGGCACGGGCGGCTGCTGCTCGAACCTGGGCCGGCGTGTCGAAATCCGGCTCGCCCATCGCCAAGGAGACGAGGTCTCCCTTGGATTGGGGCTGCTGCACCCGCAGCGATGTGCGCTGGATGCGCTGCACCGCCTCGGAGGGCTGGAAATCGGCGACGGCGGTGGCTGGCTCGAGTGTCATGAGGGTCCTGATCTGGGTGGTTGCTGAGGTTGTTTTGGGGGCGGGCGATTTGGTATTGATTCCGCGGGAGGGCGCGTACAGCCGGCGGGGTTTCATCGCTGCGGCGCCTCGTCGGCGGGGGCCTCGTCGGCAGGGGCTCCGGCCCAGCGGCTGATCTCGATGTCGCCAGAGGTATCCCGCTGGATGGTGGGGGCGATGACCAATTCCTGGACCACGGTGCGCTGCGGCAGCGTCGCCACAAGGTGGATGGCCCGGGCCACGTCCTCCGGCTGGACCATGGCATCGCGCTCTTCCGCGCGAGGCGGGCGGGCGCGGTTGTCCAGGATGGGCGTCGCCGTTTCACCGGGCAGGATGGTCACCGCGCGCAGCCCGTCGTTGCGGAAGGTGTTGTGAAGGTACGTCATGAAGTTCCGGACCGCGGCCTTGGCCGCGCCGTACGCGGCGCCGCCGAGAAGGTTCGGATTCACTGCGGCGAGCGAGGAGACCGTGATGATGGTTCCGGTCTTGCGGCTCAGCATGTCCGGAAGGACCGCCTGGCTGAGCAGGTAGACGGCGTTGAGGTTGACGTCAAGGACGCCGTTCCATTCCTCCTGGCTGATCCACCGGACGTTGAGGACCTTGCTGGAGCTACCCGCATTGTTGACGAGGATGTCCACCGGACCGAGGCTTTCGTGGACCCATTCCAGCAGGGCGTCTACATCGTCTTTGGAAGTGATGTCCGCAGCGCGGGCAAAGGCACGTCCGCCGTCGGCGACGATTTCGGTGGCGAGCTCCTGCAGAACGTCCTCACGACGCCCCACGAGCACCACTGCCGCGCCATCTGCAGCCAGCAGGGCCGCGGTCGAGCGTCCCATGCCGGTACCGGCGCCGGTGATGATCGCGAGCTTGCCGTCCAGAAGTCCCATGGTTTTCAGTTCCTTGCATTTTTAGTGTGCATCATTTGAGATGGCGATCACATATGAGAAGAGTTTCTCATTTTAGAAGATGATGGTCAAGTGTTTTCTTCGGGGACTGCGAGTCACGCCGCGGCGGGACTCGGCGAGGGAGCCGCGGGACTTGCGTAGAGGGGGAGCCCGACGGCGGCGAACAGGGCGTGCGCGCGCTCCTCCAGATGTGCCAAACCGCGCTGCTGTTCGCGGTATTGCTCCACCGCTTCGGCGTTGCTGATCCAGCGAAAGGTCATCTTCCTGCCGGGACTGGCCTGGCCCAGCATGGACAAAGAAGCCTTGGCTGCCACTGCGACGATCGGGTAGCCGGCGGTCAACGTCCTTGAGCGGCCCAGGATGATGAGTTCGTCGCCATGCGGGATTTCGAATGCGCCGATTGGGACCCCATGGGACACGATTTCCCCAAGTCCCTCTGGATGCACCACCGGCCCGTCCAATCGCAGGCCCACGTGGTTGGATTTGGCGCCGACGGTGTAGTGGCTGGAGCTGAGCAGTTTCCGGATGCCTGGGGTCCGGTCCGTTTCGGGACCGTCGACGACGTCGATGGTCCACACGTCCGGGCTGAAGTCGGGCACCGGAACAGGCAGCCGGAACAGTGGCTGGGCCAGGAACGGGTGCGTGAATCCGCGGTACCGGCTGTGGAGGGTGAGCGCCCGCCCGGGAGCGAGTTGTTGAGGGAATCCCATGCGCGATTCCGGCGCTGCGCTGCCCATGAAACGGGCGGTTTCCAGTTCGCCGCTGAACGCCAGGTAATTCCGCATGCCACCGCTGGCCTTGGCGATCACAACCCGTGCTCCGGCAGGAAGACAAAGCGGCTCCCACATGGCCACCGCGTCGCCATTCACTGTGACCTCCGCCGGGACCCCGGTCACGGCGCACATCACGTCGTGCGTGGCCGTGAACGCGAACCGTCCGCCCATGATTTCCAGGCATGTGGCCTTGCGGCTGTTGCCGACCAGGATGTTGGCGACCGCCGCGGAGTGCTGGTCTGCCGCACCTCCGCAGGGGACGCCCATGAACTCGGAATTCTCGCCGCCCAGGTCCTGGAACGTGGACAGCCAACCGGCCTCGCTCACGTTGATGCCGATCGCGTGTTCAGGGAAGGTCACTGTTGCTCCCATCCGAGCCATCCGAGCCAGCGCCGCCCGAAGCACGCAGGAATCGGCCTTCAAGCCGTTCCCATTCACGCTCCGGAACCACTTCAAAACGCACCAGATCCCCCGGTTTGTATGACGTGGCGGGGTCTTCCCGGATATCGCAAATGGTGAGCGGAGTCCGGCCGATCACCTTCCAGCCGCTCGGTCCGGGGAACGGCTGGATGATGGCGTTGGTGCCGGCCACCATGACAGACCCGGGTTCCACGTTGGTCCGGGGCTCGACGCAGCGGCTGACCTGGCCCGGGAATTTCACGCCGCCCATCATGGGGGCCATGGCCGCGGCCAACAGGTTGATGGTCAGCACCGAGGACTGGAACTGCTTCAGCACGGCATCCGGGCTCAGGCCCAGTTCCCGGGCGACCCCCGGAAGGTCGGGGGAGAATTCCTCGCTGACCACCATCGGTATGACAAAAGGTGATTGCGAGGCGCCAGGTGCTCCCGGTTCCAGGCCTTTGCCGGCAACGGCCAAGCGGATGATCTGGGCCAATTGTTCGTGTGTCACGGCAAGGCAATCGAACTCGACCAACAAGGACTCGACGCCGGCCACGATGTCCAGCACCCCGTACGGCCGCACCCCCAGCAGCACGTCGCGGAGCCGGCTGGCCCCCGCCCGGCGGAGGTCGCCGTCGTCGTTCTTGACCCGGAGCATGAGGGCTGAGTCGCCGAACGGCTCGGCTTCCAGTTCGGGCGGGTGGTGCAGCCGCTCCGCGGGTGCTGTGTGCGTGGTCATGAGTCCTGCTCGGTGGTGCGGGTGATGGATCCGGGGGTTGTTCAGCTTCAGACCGTGGCGAGCCGGGCCTTTTCGGCGAGGACTTCCTGGAGGCCTGTGGCTTTGATGCCCGCCTTGTCGAGGGCCGCACGCAGTGCGGTGCCGTTCTGCAGGACCTGCGGGTGGTCGCCGTGGAGGAGGACGACGTCGGCATCGTGGCCCAGCGGGACCACCTTCCCGGTGACGGCGCGAACGGTCCCTTCGGTCACCACCTGGACCACGCGGCGGCCGATTTCCTCGGGGTCGTGCAGGAGTGCGCCTTCCCTGTTTCGCGAGACCGGCATGCCGTCTTCGCCGTAGCCGCGGTCTGCGAGGAAGACGTAGCCCACCTGAAGTCCGCGCTTGCGGGATTCATCGGCCAGGAGGCCGTTCTGGCAGATCACGATGTAGGAGGGGTCGTAGGCCTTGATGGCATCCGTGATGGCGCGGGCGTGCTTGGCGTCGGTCTGGGCGATGCTACCCATCCGGCCGTGCGGGGCTACGTGGCTGATCTTGCCGCCATGGATGCGGGCGAACGCGTCCAGGGCGCCGATCTGGTAGAGGACGTCGGTGCGGATTTCTTCTTCGCTGGCTTCGATGAGCCTGCGGCCGAAGCCCACCAGGTCCGGGTATCCGGGGTGGGCGCCGAGTTCGATGCCGCGCTCCACGCAGGCCTTGACGGTGGCATCCATGACCCTCGGATCGCCGGCGTGGAAGCCGCAGGCGATGTTGGAGGCGGTGACGAGGCCGAGCAGGGCGTCGTCGTCGCCGATCGTGTAGTTACCGTAGCTTTCGCCGAGGTCTGCGACGACGGCGACTGAATTGATGCTCAAGGTGACTCCTGCTTCTGTTCCTGGTTAGGAGGTTCTGTTGTCTTGCTTAGGGTTCGACGGCGGCGGCTGCCGTTCCAGTGGCGGGCGGCCACCGCCGTCGGGGTTCTGGTCTGGCTAGTGAGTCTGCAGGGGCTGGCCCTTGGTTTCCTTCAGGAAGTAGACCGAAACGAGCGTGATGATGGCCGTCCCGATCGAGGCGTAGGCGGGAACCATGCTGTTGCCGGTGGCCTTGATGAGTTCCGTCATGACCAGCGGGGCGCTTCCGCCGAAGATGATGGTGCTGATGCTGAAGCCGATGCTGTACGCGCTGTAGCGGACCGTGGTGGGGAACATTTCGGTCAGGACGGTGTGGACGACCGCGGCGTGGCCGGAGAACGCGATAGCCATCACGATCGTGGCAACGCAGGCCAGCGGCATGTTGCCCGTGGTGATCATGGCGAACATCGGGTACGAAACCACGGCCATGAGCACGGCGGAGAGAGCCAATACGGGTTTGCGGCCGATGCGGTCGGACAAGCGCGCCATGAGCGGGATCGCGATGATGATGGCCACCAGGCTGACGGCGGTGACGAGGAGCGCCTGGAGCATCGTGAAGTTGTGTCCGGAGCCAAGCTGGGTCTTCAGGTACGTGGGCATGTAGGCGAACAGGAGGTAGTAGCCGGGACCGTTCAGTGCCGGAAGGAAGATGGTCAGGGCGATGGCCTTGAGGTGGCGCTTGGAGGTGAAGACGGTGCGCAGCGGGTTGCGTTCCACCTCGTTGCGCTCACGCAGTGCCGCGAAGTGGGGGGTGTCTTCCATCTTGGAGCGGATATAGAAGCCGACGTAGCCCAGGGGCAGGGCGAAGAGGAACGGAATCCTCCAGGCCCAGGCCTCCATGGTGGAATCTCCGAGGGCGGTGATGAGGCCTGCGGAAATGGCACTGCCGAAGAGGAGAGCGCAAAAGGAACCGACCGCAATGAAGCTCATGGAGTAGTTGCGGTGCTTGTTGTGGGCATACTCTCCGACGAAGGCCATGGCGCCTGCCACTTCGCCACCGGCCGAGAATCCCTGGAGGATCCGGAACAGGATCAGCAATGCGGGAGCGGCCCAGAAGATGACCGAGTACGACGGGATGAGGCCAATGCAGGCCGTGGCCCCGGAGATGAGGAGCAGGAGCACGGCGAGCAGGTTCTTGCGGCCCAGCCTGTCGCCCAGGAATCCGCAGATGACGCTCCCGAAGGGGCGGGCCAGGAAGCTCACCAGGAATCCGACGTTGGTCAGGAGCAAGGATCCGATGTCCTTGGAACCCATGATGTTGATGGCCAGGTACGTGGTGAGCAGGCCGTAGATGCCGTAGTCGTACCATTCCACGAAGGAACCCATGGTGCCGGCAAAGGTTGCTTTGCGCACCATCCTGCCGTCAGCGGTTACGACTTTGATTTGAGCGGTGTTCAGTTCCACTGAGTCCGTCGATTGCTTTGTCATGGTGGGTGCTTTCAGTCTATGAGGGGGCTGGGGTGGGAGAAAGCGCTAGCTGTATTCGCGGGTGATTTCCGCTGTCATCTCGGCCTCGTGCGCGGCCACGGCGATGACTCGTTCCAGGATTTCCGCGGCACGGGCCTGGGGGATGATGACCACTCCGTCGTCATCGGCGGCGACGATGTCGCCCGCCGAGCAGACGATGCCGCCGATGGCGACGGGTTCGCCGATGACTCCCGGGCCGTTCTTGAACGGACCCGCAGGGGTGACACCCCGGGCAAAGACGGGGAACTTGATTTCGGTGATGGTGGCGCGGTCCCGGATGTAGCCATCAATGATGGCTCCGGTGGCGCCCGCGGCTTCGAAACGCTGGGACAGCTGCTCGCCTACCAAGGCACGGTGTTCGTGGCCGAAGCCGTTGATGACCACCACATCGCCGGGCTGGATGTAGTTCAGCGCTTCGATGACGGCGGCATTGTCTCCGGCGGCGCCCAGCACGGGGAGGGCCGAGCCGACGCAGCGGGCGCCTTCCCAGACCGGGCTGATCCCGCCGTCCACGATTCCGAGCCGCTCCATAGCGTCACCGATGTTTGCCACGGGGAACGCCTCGAACGCTCGGACCAGTTCGCGGGGCGGCCGGGTCCAGGATGCGGTGCGGACGGTCAGTTCGAGTGTTGTTGCCATTTTCTTCGCCTTTGTTTTCTTCCCAAGAGCCGGCGCTTTGGGCGTCGATCGTCTTGAGACGTCAATCACATATGAGAAGAGTTTCGCGTTTTAAATTCACGCCGTCAAGGGTTTCCCGTTACGGGCATGTAAATGATTCGCAACCACGGCTCGGGGCGGCTCGCTCGCGTCGTCGGGCCTCGGTGCCGGGATTGTGCGGGAGAATGGGATCTGGTTGGACATTTTGACCAGTCGAACCTTGAGCGACCAGGCAGAAAGCAGCAGCGATGCAGGAATTGGATTCAACGGACAAGCGCATCCTTGCCGCGCTCGACGACGACCCCCGTGTGCCGATCATGGTCCTCGCCCAGCGCTTGGGCCTGGCGCGCGGGACGGTCCAGTCGCGCCTGGAGCGCATGACGGCGTCAGGCGCCTTGCGTCCGAACAGCAGCCGCGTACTGCCTTCCGCACTCGGACGGGGCGTTGCGGCAGCGGTGAGTGCGGAGCTGGATCAGAGCCGGCTGAACGAGGCGATCGCGGCCCTGCGCAACATCCCAGAGGTGCTTGAATGCCATGCGCCGGCCGGGGACACCGACCTCATCATCCGCGTGGTCGCAACGAGCCCGGACGATCTATACCGGGTGTCCGAAGAAATCAGGCTGTGCCCGGGAATCGTGCGCACGTCCACCAGCATGTTCCTGCGCGAGGTGATTCCGTACCGGACAACAGGGTTGCTGCAAGGCTGAGGTCATATTTGGAAGTAGTGGTTCCGCCGCGGTTTCCGGTGGGGGTCTATGTGCGGTGGCGGGATGAACCAGGGCACGCCCGCTTGGACCTGGATGTGCCAGTCTTCCTTGTGGATCAGATGATGGTGATGACTGCAGAGCAACGTCCCGTTCGCGGCGCTCGTGGGTCCGCCGCGGGACCAGTATTCGATGTGGTGCGCTTCACACCAAGGGGCCGGCATGGTGCACCCGGGGAAGGCGCAGCCCTTGTCCCGCGCGGTGATGGCCTTGCGGATGTGCGGCGGGAAGATCCGTGAGGCCCGTCCGATGTCCAGGACCTGGCCCTCGCCGCCCAGGACCACGGGGA
>NZ_JBFRGL010000018.1:0-181408 GCF_052115325.1 Arthrobacter sp. 2RAF22
CCGTACCAGCGCCTGACCGCAGACCAGACATTCCAGAGATATGCAAGCACCCCAGCCACCCTAAGCTTCCAAAGCTTAGCTACCCCGAAATTCGCCCGCCAACACTGGGAAGCAGGCACAATCCATACACACGTTTTGTCCTATAACCCACCTCTCGACGCGCAAATTTCCCGGCGACACGCCAAATCCCTGTCGACACCGGAATTCCGGTAGCGACAGGGATTTCGCGTGTCGCTGAGCTTTTGCTGTAGCGCTCGGCCTTGGGCTTGGTCATGTCCCTCCCTGGATCGTCTTCGCTCGGATGTCGGATTCTGCTCAATCATTCGAATGGACAAACGCCGGTCCCGCGGAATCACGGGACCGGCAACTTCGGCGAAGGGAATGATCCAGCAGAATCCGACGATGTCGCTGGATCTTTCTGTAACCCTTATTCGCAGGCTATGCCGTCGCCGTCCCTGTCCAGTGCGGGCCGGTAGCCTGGCTGGCCCCGATAGATCGGTGCGGCGCCGGCGGCCCGGGCAGCCGTACAGTTCGCGTAGTAAACGGACGACGGCGCTGGTGGCTGTACCTGCCTGGCCTGGGCTTGATCTTGCTGTGCCTGTGCTGCGGCTGCTTGCGCTGCCTGTGCTGCGGCGGCTTGAGCCGCAGCCGCGTCGGCCGCTGCTTTGTCGGCCGCCGCCTTGTCTGCCGCCGCCTTGTCAGCAGCGGCCTTGTCTGCCGCCGCCTTCGCCGCAGCCGCTGCTGCTGCTGCTGCGCGAGCGTCGGTTACTTTCTTTGACTCTGAGCGTTCCATCCAAACTAAGGTGCCCGCGTCGGATTTTGTGCAGATGTACACCTTGGGCGGGTAGCTCTCGGTTGCGTTCTCCGTTACGCAGGACGCGGATTTCGGCGCGGTCGGTGTGGGCGTGGGAGTTGGGGTGGGCGTCGCCGAGGCGGAAGTTGATGCCGATTGAGTGGCCCCCGCTTGGGAGGTTGTTGGGCTGGCTCCGCCGCAGGCGGCAAGGGAGAGTGCTGCGGCAGTAGACGTGACGATGGCAAAGACCTTGAAGATATTCTTCCGAGATTTCAAGAAGTCGTGCGACGCGTGCTTTATTTCCCCGTTGTTTTCAGGCGCGCGAGTATTCATTTATTGCCCCCATGATTCAGTTTTTGACGCGAATGTCAGCAGATCCTAGCATCTGAAATGCGAGAAAAGAAGAAGTTGTCCACATGGACGAGAAAGCCTCTTGACAGGGTCCCAAGAGGTTGTGGTCCATTCTGCAAATTAGAATTTATATTCGATCTATGAAAACAAGATTCGAATAAATATCCACATGCGCGAGGTTCGATCTAGAGGCGGCCACGAAACCCCCGTAGCGTCGGAAGCAAGAGACCACCACCAGGAGCACCATGGAAAATTCATCGCGAACCCCCACCTCCTTGGACGCCGGGGGAACACTGAGTTTTCTTCGGCGCACACGGAGATGCGGAACAAAACCCCACGTCGGCACACGTAGACGGCTCCCCGCGCACACTGAGTTTTGCCAAAACACCACTTAGATGGCCGTTTCGGACTTTACCGTTTCCCTTGGAACGAGGTTCGTCAGCGCACCCCGGGGGATTCCGTGGGAGTGCTTGGGAGTCCGCCTGCCAACGCCCGGCTTTGGGCAGGAAACAGTTGAATCGTCTGGACCTCGCACCACCTAAGGACCGGAGAGTGCTGGATCAGCGCGTCAGAGAAAGTTGGATCGCGAGTGTTCGATCAGGAAGTTCGGCGAACGCTGGACTACGTTGCTCGCGGAATGATAGTTCGAATTGTCGGCGCGCCTGGCAGCGGCCGCACGAGTGTGGTGCAAAAGGCTATCGCCGATCTGGAAAATACCGGAGCAACGGTTTACTCCGTTTCGGGACTCCGCTCACATCGCGAAATACCCTTTGGTGGAATACATAGCCTGAGCCTGGATATTCGAATAGGCCAATTGGGAGTCCTCGGTGTAGCTGACACCCTGGCGAGCCGGCTCTCCAGGCCAGGGGAGCGCGTGCTTGTGGTCGATGACCTCGACTTCGTCGACACGGAGACTGTAGCGGTTCTGGACGCCGTCCGGCGTCGGACGAAACGGCCCATGATCGTTACCATGAGCGAGTCATCCATCTACTCGATGGCGCAGCCAGCGGTGCTCAGCCCCGGACCGGAAGCCAGGGTTCACCTGAATCCGCTTCGCTACGAGCAAGTGAACGAGCTCCTCACCGGGATTCTGGGAGCCCCGGCGGACACCGACACCACTGCCCGGATCCTGACGAAATCGGCAGGGAACCCGCGGCTTGTGGTTTGCATCGCGGAAACTGCTTCCCTCAGTGGCTTGATTGTCCTCCGCCATGGTCAATGGCGCATGACGGGCGACACCCTGTGGAACGAGCACCTTCATGGCACCGTGGAATCCCTCCTCGAAGGACTCGAAGCCGACGAACTCACGGGCCTTCAAGCCATGGCCATCGCCGGGACCACGCCCCTCGACGTACTGCAACAGGTAGTTCATTCCGATGTTCTCGACAGGCTCGAACAGCGCGGCCTCATTTCCGTTGTGGAGGACCTCCACAACACTGTCTCCGCTTCGATCACGCCACCGGTCCTGGCCGACTACTTCCGTGGTCAAAGAGTGCTCACAAGCAGGCGGGTCCTGAAGAGTCGAATCACCCGAGCCCTCAGCGGTTTGCCACAGGAATCCCACGTTGACCTCAACTCGGCTGATTCGCTGATGAGGGTCCTGGCTGCGCTGCGCCTTGAACGGAGCTCGGACGACGCCGCAACGGCACGCCATTTTCATGAGCAAGTATCCGTCCTGGAGCGCAAGCGATACGAGCTGTGGAATGCCGAAAGGTCAGTATCGAATGCGGTGGCACTTCTGAGGGTCTATTGGGGCTCGCCGATTGACGCATCGAGAATTGAGCGGATCCTTGCCCAGACCGTGACCTCGGAAGGCGAATCGTGCGATCTCCTGTTCCTGGCATTTACCAAAGCGCTTTGGGCGATCCATAAAGGCAAAGGACTGGACTCTGCGGCCGGCGCCCTCAGGAGCTTCGGGGAGGAACGTCCCAAATGGTCCGCCGAAGCCGAAGCGGCAGAACTTTTCCTCGTGGCGTCCTACGACAGAATGCCGGAGAACCTCGACGGGATCTTCGCGCGTCTGCACGATCGTCACCCCGAAAGCGGTGTGATAGCCAGCATCCGGGGCATCCTGGAACTCTACCGATTCAACCCTTCCGCCGCGCTCAAAGCCATCGACACTTCAGGCGGCTTAAGAGGCATTCCGGGAATCGAACCGTTCATCCGTGGAATGGCTTTGTTCAGCTCGGGGCGGATCGATGAGTCGATTGTCTTTGCGCTTGACCAACGCGGAGATGCCCGCCGCAAGCTGGACCAGTTCGGGATGGTTTGCAACACCTATGTGGCTGCCCAGGCCCTGATCTACCGCGGCTATTTCGACGACGCCGAGTACCTCATGGGCAGTGTGTTTGCCATGGGGCGGCCAGGCTTCCTGGTGGCTTCCCTTCACGACGCAATGCTTAGGCTCGCCGGGCTCAGGACGGCGACGTCCGCGATCTTGCCCGCAGCGACCCTTGCCACCCAGGCACGGCGCGAAGCTGAAGACATCGGCCCGCTCCCCGGGACAGCGAGAGGCGTGTACGAGCTCGTCGCCGCGCGACCCCTCATTCCCGCTGTATTCGACGGGAAGGCCGCGAAACTCATTCAACGGCAGCTCGAACGTGGCTATGTCCTCGAGGCGATCTATTCCGCGCTCTTCTTCACGTGCCTTCTCCCGGGCCGGAAAGTTCTCGATCTCCTCCGGCAGACCTTGAAAGAGTATGCACCGGCCGCTTCACATGATCAGCTCTTGGCAATTGCCGCGGCCGTGGTGGAGGATGACCACCAAATGCTCGGCGTGCTGCTCGAGCATTACGAGCCCGACGCCGATTTCTACCAGGTCCGGATGCTGCTCCGCGGCGCCTTCAAGCGGTATGCGTTCGTGGACAACACGATCGGTGCGGCTGCGATGGACCGGGCGTACTCCATGTTCGCGGCACGTTTTCCTTCGCCGGATGAGCCCGTCGCGTTTAGTTCCGGAAGCTACTCGCCCCTGACCGTCCGGGAAATCGAGATAGCAGCCCTGGCAGGTCATCGCTCCAACCCGGAGATCGCCGAGCATCTGGGAATCAGTATCAGGACCGTGGAAAGCCACATCTCCAACGCGCTGCGCAAGACAGGAAGCCCTTCCCGCACGGCCCTCTTTGACCTTGTCCGGGATTCGTCTCCGTTCCGCGAAAAGCGGCTTTCCGAGTGAGCCTGCCAGTGGGCTTCGGTCTACGCGATTGCTCCTTCCTCCTTGAAGACGAAGGAATGCCTAACGGTCAGTTGCTCCGGAATTGTGTGCGAAATGAGGACAACCACTTTGTGCTGTGCCCAGTCGCCGAGCTCGTCGATCAGGGCCTCGATGCCTCGAACGTCCATGCCGTTGAAAGGCTCATCGATGGCGACCACAGGGGTGTCGGCCACAGTGCACATGAGCAGCCAGAGCTTCCGGATATTGCCCGTGGACAGCATGGAGACGGGCTGCTCCACCCAGTCCTTCAGTCCATACTTGGCCAGCCGGGCGAGCCCGGCCTCCGGACCGACCTGACGGCTACGTGCCGCCAGGGCCAGATGGTCGTGAACCGTCATGGAGGGGTAGAGCGCCGGCGTCGTACGGCAGACGCTCCGTACGTGGCGCGCGTCCGGTGAGCTGGCGTCGATACCGCAAAGCCGAACGCTTCCGGCCCAAGGTTGGAGGAAACCGCTGATGAGCTCCAGGAGCGTCGATTTCCCGCTGCCATTGCTGCCGGCCACACGGTAAAGCCCGGGCTCGTTCATGCTGAGACTGAGTCCGTCCAGGACAGGGGTGCCTTGCCGGTAGCCGGCGGTTACAGAATCGATTTCGATCGAAGCCTCAAAAGACGTTGATGCAGGCATACGGCGGCTCCCAGGATCAAGAGGATGGAATAGCCCAACAACAGCACGGTGCTGAACTCGGGGCTGACAACAAGAATGAGCGAGCATGGAGAAATCAGGAGGAGTGTGAAGAGGCCGTCCATCACGTCATTGGACTTGGTCCCGTCAGTGGTGGTTGGCGGACGGGAGAGGGATTCCGCGACGACTCCGGACGCCGCGACGATCAAACCCGCGAGGACAGCACCAGGAGCCGGAAGGTCCAGTGCGAGAAATGCCCCTAGGAAAACAAATCCACCGATGGCCGCCCCCGCTATGACGTAGATTCCGACGAGCCGGACAACGATCGCGGTGGCGGAGAAGCCGTTCTCCCACGCGAAGCGGTAGTGGTACAGCTTCGCCGTGGGCCCGATCCGATAGAGCATCGGTTCCGTGACGCCGAGGCTCAGGAGCACGGCAGCACCAATCAAGGATTTGTGCAGCTCTCCGGAGCCGAGAGCCGACTGCAGGGGGAAGACGCCCCTCGCTCCCAAGAGGATGCCAACGACGGCGATCCAGGCAAGGACGATGGTGGCGATCACCGAGCCCTGTTTGCTGCTCAACAGATCAGTGACAACGAATAGCCCGAAGCTTGTCGCCGGCCGTTGGCTGCCGCCCCGCTCCGTATTGAAAGAAATCCTGCGGTAGCTGAGGCGGCGCCAGGCACGGATGCTGAGCAGGATCAATATCCCGGACGCGGCCGCTGCCAGGGAGTACAACGCCGGAAGGAAGCGCGAGGGGTCCACGGCGAGGCCGCCGAGCCGGGAGAGCTGAGGCAGGAGAAATCCCGTGGCAGCCCCGAGCAACAATCCAAGGATGAGCGCCAAGACGCCATACCGCCAATGGAGGCCCATCCTTCGTGCAGGTGTTGAAGCGAAATGGAGGACGCAGTAGACGCACGCACAGGAGGCGAGAGCCAGGACGGAGGCCGAAGCCGCCACGACGCCAAAGTAGCTCGGCGATTCCTCGAAGAAGACCAGGAGGAATACCGCGGCCGAATACCAAAGGATGCCCGTGCGGCGGAACGCCGGGACCAGACCGTATCTCACCACAACCTGCGGGAGGGGAAGTTCCATCGCCCGGAAGAGCTCCAAATGCGGAGTGCCGGATACTGCCAGCCGTCGGCTTGAAACTACCTCGGTGAGAACTGAGGCGACCGCGGAGTAGAGGATCGCGAGGAATCCCCAGTTGAGCACAGCAGCCGTGTCTTGGCGGAGCGGGCCGTCGCGGAGAACAGACATCGTGGATGCGAACACCATTGTTCCGAGCAGGACCAAGGCGATCGATCCGAAGATCGCGAGGGCCCTGAAACCGTCCAGCGTGAGCGGCAAACGCATCGCATTGACGATTTCGAAAGCCCGGAAGTCGCGCAGGATTCGGTAATCGGACCTCCGGACCGACACAGCAGGGACGCTGGCGTTAGAAGCTTGGCCTGCGACGTCGGCGGGTGGGGTTTTGGTCCTCATCGGCGCCTAGAACTTGCTCCGCGGACTCTTCTTGTGGACTGAGTCCATGAAGGCCACAATGGTGAGGACCGCGAGGCCGAGCGCACAGACCGCGGCGATGGCCGACGTCGTGCCCTGGAACGGGACGACTATTACCGGGCTGAGGGCCGCCGCGTTGGCGAAACCGGCGACGGCGAAAACGGCCGCCTTGAGCGGTAGCCATTTCCCGGCATTGCTGAAGGCCGCAATCAAGGGTGCCGCCACTCCGAAGACGAGAAGCACGGTGACCATCGTGTTCTTCACGGCGAGGGGATCTATGTTCTTGAGGCCATCCGGGGCGGGAGAAGCCCACATCAGGCCGACTGAAATGCAGGAGAATGCAGCGACCAGGAGGCCCACGATTCGTAGAAGCAGGCCGAAGAGCTGAGTAATCATTGAGAATTTCTGTCCGTGGGTGGTGGTTGAGGAAGGTCAGCCGATGGCGACTATTGTTGACAGACCCATGGCCGAAAGCACAACGAGGATCTTCCTGCCTGTGGAAAACTCGCGCCAATGTCGGTAGAAGATCACCAGGGCCAGCACGGCCATCGAGGGGAAATAGGCCCAATATCCGGGGATTTCCCGCGGTTGGATGACACCAAAGGCCACGCTGAAGAGATTCACCGGGATCGTGGCGAGAATGGCGATCACAAAGAAGGCCCCGATCTTGAAGCGGCCCGCGAGCACCGATTTTCCCGGGATCACCCGTTTGTCCAAGAACGCGGCCAGCGAGAAGTACAAAGCGATGATCACGGCGTAGACAAGGAAGAACAAAACGGTGCCCACGGTCATGGAGAGGCTCAGGAGGCGATCGTCCCCGATTTCCGAGCGCACGTCCGCCGGAACGTTCGCGTTGAGATACTTTCTGGTCAGGGGAAGCCGCAGAGCCACCAAAGCCATGAGCAGGATGTAGCCCGCGATCCACAGACCCCGGGACGTCGAGACCCATTCCCTGGCTGAGGACGGCTCGGGACGCAACTTTCCGACCTTTGCGACGCTGATGACGGTTTCGGACTTCCGTCCGTCTTCCGTGCTGGTCATGAATTCCTCCTCAGGTCTTGAGCTGAATCACGATGGCCTCGATGACGGCACCGAGGACTATCAGGGCGATGGCAATGAGCAAAGTGCCGAGGGAACGGGCCATGTCGTCGATGAACGACCTCAGGGTTGGAGGCTCGTTCTTCATCAGCAGCCTCCGAGCCAGGCCCGCGGCGGGCTGGAATCCGGCGGTCGCCGCCATCACCAGGCCGAAGAACTCGAACGGGACGTACCACATCACGTCCGCAACCAGGCCCGCACCGCCGACGGAATGCACCCCGAGGGATACCGTCGCCCCGACATACAGCGCCAGGATTCCGGCTCCGAGAAGCGTGGTCAGCCCGAGGGTCGCGACCCCCGAATAGAGCACCAAGGCCGCGCCGACGTTTCGCCCAAGGATCTGGAGGAAGTCTTTGCTGTAGAGCGGACTCCCACCCATGTCCCTGGCGTCCCGGATCCAGGACAGGTCCACCGACGAGTAGCCGAAGATGGCTATGGCTGCCATGGCGAGGCCCGTGCTTGGGAGCAACCATCCAGGGATGCCCCCAAGCACGCGTGCTGTCTTAGCAAGCATCGATTTAGGCGACTGCTTGCGCCCGGCCGATGCGGAAGAGGATGCCTCGAGCCGTTGCGATCAAGGCACCCGTGATTCCTGCCCCGAAAATTGTGCCGATGACAACGAGAGCCCAGCCTCCGACCTCAATGGCGTGCATGATCTGGGACGCCGCCGCGGCAGAGATCCCAAGGGACCCCGCGATCCATGAAACGGCCAAGCTCGCGCCGAAGATGCCAACCACGGCCAGCGCAGCCGCGGCCGCAGCCTGAAGGCCGGTCCTTTTCGTCATTGTTGATTCCACTACAACCCCATTTCTCGAGTAGAACGGCCAACGGTTTCGCTGGCCTTGAAGAGTGGTGACCCTCCCCAAAGGAAGGCCATCCACGATTCAGATTCTCTCGGTGAAATTGGCGTCTCCGTATAAAAAACGGAAAAATCCGTGTGCAAAAGGCCGTTTCTCAGTGTGAATAAGCCGGATCTCCGTGTGCGCGGTGGCCCGTCTACGTGTAATCCGGGCAAAAACACTGAGAGCCGTTCTCGGCCTGGGAACGCTAAGGAACTTAGACGTGGCCGGTCTGGTCGTGGACCGTCAATGTCCCGGCGAGGTCGAGGTCTGCGCCGGTGCCGTGCGCCCCGGCGTGTGCGAGAAGTGCGGCACCAAGTGCGGCGCTCCAGAATGTCCTGGCTTCGACGTCGACGGGTCGCTTGAGGCTCCAACCCCGGCTGCCGACAAGCTGGGTCACGAAGCGCTCCGATTGGCGGAACAGCAGTTGGAGGTGCTCGTCGACCACGGGGGCGAGCTCGGCCTTGGCGATTCCGGTCGCGAGTGCTCCCGCGACCGAAGGGAGCGAGGGCAGGGCGAGGACCGCACGGGCGATGTTGCGCCGGAAGGTCGCAGCGTCGGGGGCCTGGCGGCCGATCCGCTCGATCCGCCGGGTGTCGTGAAGCAGACCAAGGAATGCGGCGTGCACGAGTAATGAGTCCTTGGAACCGAAGTAGTAGGTGATCTGGTTGGGGAACACTCCTGCCGCGTCTGCGATCTCCGCGACGCTCAGCTGGGCTCCGTGGCGCTCCTTGCCGAGTCGCGCCGTGGTCTCGATGAGTCGCCTCCGGGTCGCGCGTCCGCGCTCGAGCGTCGAGGTCTGCGCCTCGGGTTCGGTTCGCTTCTGAATCACATCTCGATTGTATGTGATACAAAAGTACGGTTAGTTGTATGACATACAAGAGAGGAACTTGAAGGTTATGGGATGGAATGAGGTTGTAGTGACCGGGCTTGGCGCGATCACGCCACTCGGAGGCGACGTCAGATCGACTTGGGAAGCCCTGCTGGCTGGTGAGTCCGGCATCCGAGGAAACGTTCTACCCGGCCATAAGGACGGCGAACTGGCCGGCACCGTGGCCGGGACAATGGCGATCGACCCGGCCACGTACTTGTCGCCGGTGCAAGCCAGACGCCTGGACCGCTCGCAGCAGGCAGCTCTTGTCGCGGCGGCCGAGGCTTGGGCTGACGCCGGCGCCCCTGAGGTCGACCCGGAGCGACTTGCCTCGGCGATCGGCACCGGAATCGGCGGCGTGCAGACCCTGTTGGAGCAAGACGACGTTCTTGAACTGTCGGGTGCCCGCCGTGTCTCGCCACGAACCGTACCCATGCTCATGCCCAACGCCGCTGCCGCGCTGATCAGCATCGCCTACGGTGCGCGCGCCGGAGTATACACGCCGGTCTCCGCCTGCTCATCCGGCGCCGAGGCGATTGCGCTAGGGGCCAGGCTCATCCGTGCCGGCGAAGCAGACGTGGTCATCGCGGGCGGAACGGAGGCGGCGATTACCCCGGTCACAGTCGCCGGTTTCAAGCAGACCCGGGCGCTGTCGCGCCACACCGCGGAGCCAGCCTCAGCGTCTCGACCGTTTGCCGCGGACCGCAGCGGATTTGTCCTGGCAGAAGGAGCCGCGGTCTTGGTGCTAGAGAGTGCGGAACACGCCGCCGCCCGTGGTGCACGGGTCCACGCAGTGCTCGCCGGAGCCGGCATCGCGGCCGACGCCCACCACATCACCGCCCCCGCTCCCGGAGGCAGCGGTCAGATATCGGCAATGCGGAAGGCTCTCGCGCAAGCTGGACTTGCTCCCGAGCAGATCGGGCACATCAATGCCCATGCTACTGGGACGCCGGTGGGAGATGCTGCCGAGTCCCGTGCCATCAGGGAGGTTTTCGGGCACGCGACCGTGACGGCGCCCAAGGCGGCGCTCGGCCATCTCTTCGGGGCTGCAGGGGCGATCGAGGCTCTCATAGCGGTCCTCAGCGTGAAGCACGACGTCATTCCGCCGACCCGCAACCTCACCCCGACCGACGTCGATCCCGACATCAACCTCGACGTCGCCATCCAACGACGGAACGTCCCTCAGCAGGCTGTGCTCAGCAACTCCTTCGGTTTCGGTGGGCAGAACGTCTCCCTCGTCATCACCGATGCACTGCACCCCAAAGCCCCGAATACACGATGAACCACGCGACTACCGTCGCGTGGAGGGTGCCTTGGCCGGCGAACCGACAATGAACGGGCGTGTGTTGAGCGGTTCGACGGGAACGACGGGAGGTTTGGCTTCGGTAAGCGGCTCCGAAGTCTCATCGTAGGAGCCGGTTCCGAGCCCGCGAACCGTCCAGCCTTGCGCCCGCCATGCTCGAGCATCCAGGACGTTCCGCGCGTCCAGGACCATCCGGCGTCGTACGAGCGAGCCGACGGCGGCGGGCGAGAGGGCACGGTATTCGTCCCATTCGGTGAGCAGCAGCACCAACTCGGCGCCTTCGAGAGCGCGCGTGGTGGACGCTTCGAAGCGGAGCTGCGGATAGCGCATCCAGGCATTGTTGATCGCCTTGGGATCCGTCACCGTAACGTGGGCGCCGGCCGCGGCGAGTTGGAGTGCGACGTCGAGGGAGGGCGAGTCACGGATGTCGTCGGTGTCCGGTTTGAACGCCGCGCCCAGCACGGTGACGGTGCGGCCGGACAGGAAGCCCTTGCACATGTCACGGGCGACGTCCACGGCGCGGGCGCGCTGGCCCAGGTTGATGGAATCGACCACACCCATCCACTCGTCGAGGGAAGGCACGGACAGCGCTTGTGCCTGTGCGCGGAACGAGCGGATGTCCTTCGGCAAGCAGCCGCCGCCGAAACCCAGTCCAGCGTGGAGGTACCGGTTGCCGATGCGCGGATCCAGCCCCATCGCCTCACTGAGCTCGGTAACGTCGGCCCCTGAAGCGTCGCAAAGCTCGGCGATGGCGTTGATGAAGCTGAGCTTCGTGGCGAGGTACGCATTGGAGGCGGACTTGATGAGCTCGGCGGTCGCGAAGTTGCAGACCAGCCGCGGGATCCCGGCCGAAATCAGAGGTTCGTAGACGGCGTCGAGCGCAGCCGTGACAGGGGCGCCCGCGGCAGAGTCCTTGCCGCCCGGCACGCCGTATACCAAACGATCCGGGACCAATGAGTCCTTCACTGCCGTACCTTGGCGCAGGAATTCGGGGTTCCAGCCGAGCAGGACATCCGGCCTGCGGGCAAGGATGCCGCGGAGCATGTCCACCGTTCCCACGGGAACGGTGGATTTGCCGACGACGGCGGCGCCCCTCGCCAGGTGCGGAAGCAGGCTCTTCGTGGCTGCGATCACGTAGGAGAGGTCCGCCGTATCGGAGGTCTTGGACTGCGGAGTGCCCACGCAGAGGAAGTGCGTCTGGGCGCCGGCGGCGTCGGCGAAGTCGGTGGAGAACGTGAGCCGCTTGGTAGCGAAGCCGTCGCGGAGAAGTTCGTCGAGGCCGGGTTCGTGGAAAGGTGCGAAACCCTTGTTCAAGTGGGCCACCTTCTGGGCGTCGACGTCGATGCCCACCACGGTGTGGCCCATCGACGCGAGCGTGGCGGCGTGTACTGCGCCAAGATAGCCGCAGCCTACAACGGAGATTTTCATGCTGGGAGTCCTTTGCTGGAAGTCACGGAAATGGTGGCAGGCTTTGCCGCGTGAAGTTCGGCCGCGTGAAGTTCGGCCGCGTGAAGTTCGGACGCCTGAAGTTCGGCTGCTTGAACCGGGTGGCTGGGAGCGGCGGCCGGTTCTACGAGCGCTTCCCCCGCGATTACCGCCTCGTAATGCTCGACGAGTTGGGCACTCAGCACCGGCCAGGTCCGGCCTTGGACCGAAGCGAGTGCCGCCGTTCCGAACGCACGGCGCTTGGCGTCGTCGCCCACCAAGTCCTGCACGTAGGCCCGCAACTGCGCGAGGTCTCCTGGCTCGTAAAGCCAGCCGGTGCGCGAGTTTTCCACGAGATCGAGGGGACCGCCCCGGCCGGTGGCCACGACGGGAACGCCGGAGGCCATGGCCTCCTGGATGGTCTGGCAAAACGTTTCGAACTCTCCGGGATGGACGAAGAGGTCGAAGCCCGCCACGACTTGGGCCAATTCGTCGCCGCCGAGGAACCCGGTGAAGAAGGCATTCGGCAGAGCTGCTTCCAGGGCGGCGCGTTGCGGACCGTCGCCCACAATGACAAGCCTGGTTCCCGGCAGGTCCGCCAGCACGGCGAGGTCCTCCACTTGTTTCTCGATCGCGAGGCGGCCGACGTAGCCGATGATGCGCTCGCCGTGGGGCGCAACGGAGGTGCGCCACGCCGTCGAGCGCTTGGTGGGGGAGAAGCGCGCGGTATCCACACCGCGCCGCCACATTCCCACCCTGAGGATCCCGCGGCCGCGCAACTGGTTGAGCGCGAACGTGGACGGGACCAGTGTCCGGTCTGCACGAAGATGGATGTTGTCCACCCGGTTCCATGCCCAGTTCTCCAGCATGGGGAGCCCATAGCGGGCAGCGTAGCTGGGGACCTCGGTTTGGTAGATGGCAACCGTCGGAATGCCGAGCTGGTGCGCAGCTTGCACAGCCCGCCACCCGAGGACGAAGGGCGATGCGAGGTGGACAACGTCCGGTGCGTAGTCGGCAAGGATTCTCTTGACCCGGCTCACACCGCCCAACGCCACCCGCACATTGGTGTATCCGGCCAAGGGCACGGACGGGAGGCGGTGGACAAAAGCGCCGTTCACGACGTCCGAGACAGCAGTGTCGGACGTCGACGGCGCAATCACCATCACTTCGTCGCCGCGCTCTTGCAGATGCTCGAGCACCCGCAGGATGGAGTGCGTGACCCCGTTCATGAGCGGCAGGAATGATTCGGCAACGATAGCGATCCTCACCCCTCCACGGTGTGCGCGGCGGTTGGCGAAGCGGGGGAATGGGCGTGACCGCAAGGGGAAGGTTTGGTTAACAAATTGACGTTGCTTCCCCGAGTGGAGGATCCGTAGCGACCGAACATGCGCAAATCTAGGTAATTACGCAACTCAAAGACGGGTAGGACTTACTCTTATTCCCCCATGTCGGCCCGCCTTACGGTGACAACGGTAGTGAACCTCGTGGCCATGACTGGGGCTTGTCCCGGGCACCGGGGTATTTCGGCAAGCGGGCGATGACTGGGCGGCGCGCCCTCACATGCTGAACAACGTTGGGTGATTCACCCTGCGCCGCCCGTATGTCCGGCCAGGCCGTTGTCTAGAATCGAGCCAGACCCTATGAAACTCTTCAACCGTACTGACCAGGTTGACCAGCACCGGACGTTTAAAGGGACGATCCCCGGTAAATGGTTTACGTGGTTCTCCACCGTTGTGGTGGTATTTGCTTTCACCGGCGTCACCGCCGGCATCACCGCACCCGCAGCCCAAGCCGCTAATCCAACCGTCGTCACCTTGACCTTTGACGACGCAAATGCCGACCAACTCAACGCCGCGCAGACCATGCAGAGCCTGGGCCTGGTGGGTACTTTCTTCACGCCGTCCGGATTCATCAACAACCCCAATTACCTGACGACAAGCGACATGCAGGGCCTTGTGGCAAACGGCAATGAGATTGCCGGCCATACTGTTACCCACCCGGACCTGACCACCGTGACGTTGGATGAGGCAACACGCCAGATTTGCAACGACAGGGTCAACCTCACAAACCTTGGATTCACGATCACTGACTTCGCGTATCCGTTCGCTGCCGAGAACGCATCCCTCGAAACCGTCGTCAAGAACTGCGGGCTCAATAGCGCCCGCAACCTTGGTGACATCAAGACGCGGTTCAGCTGCGCGGGGTGCCCGCTCGCGGAGACCATCCCTCCTGCCAACCCGTACAACACGGCGGCCCCGGATGAAGTGGACAACACCTGGACCCTGGCGGACCTGCAAAAGTCGGTCACCCAGGCGGAGCCCGCAGGCGGGTGGGTCCAGCTCACCTTCCACCATATTTCAGCTACAAGCACGGATCCGCTGAACATCACCCCGACCCTGTTCAACCAGTTCGCCACGTGGCTCAAGTCCAGGCCCGCAACCACCACGGTCAAGACGGTGGCCCAAGTGATCGGCGGAACCGTCAAGCCGCTTGTCTCGGGACCGCCGGCACCACCGGAGGGCACGGGCAACCTGATCAAGAACCCAAGCCTTGAAACCTTGGTCAGCGGGGCTCCGCAGTGCTGGGCCGCAGCAGGCTATGGCACTAACACGGCAGCTTTTTCCACCGTCAGGCAGGCACACACCGGAAAAGTCGCCGAACAGCTCGTGGTCACCAACTATGTCGACGGCGACGCCAAGCTGCTGCCGACCCTTGACCTAGGAGGGTGCTCGCCTACAGCCACACCCGGGAACTCCTATTCAATCGGTGCCTGGTATAAATCGACCACAAGCACCCAATTCGAGCTCTACTACCGGATCGGCGTAGGCTCCTGGAAGTATTGGACATCAAGCCCCTGGTTCTCAGCGGCCACGACCTTCCAAAAGGCCACCTGGACAACGCCTCCACTGCCCACGGGCGCCAGCGGCATCAGCTTCGGGTTGAACCTGTTCAGCAACGGCACGCTCACCACCGACGACTACGAGATGTTCGACGTCGGCACCCCGCCACCGCCTCCTCCGCCGCCACCAGCCGGCGGCAACCTGGTACAGAACCCCAGCCTTGAAACGGCCGGTACGGGCTCGTTCCCGCAGTGCTGGCAGGCCGGCGGATACGGCACCAACACCGCGACGTTCAGCACGGTTGCTACCGCGCACACCGGTACCAAAGCGGAGAAACTCACCATCACGGGATACTCCAGTGGTGACGCGAAACTGCTTCCAACAATGGACACCAGTACCTGCCCACCTGCGGCCGTCGCCGGACACACCTATTCGGTGCGTGTTTGGTACACCTCTACAGCCGTCACACAGTTCGCCTTGTATTACCGTGACGCCTCAAACAACTGGGTGTACTGGACCTCCGGACCGTGGCTGAATACCGCGACTACCTACACACAGGCAAGCTTCACGACGCCGGCACTACCCGCCGGGGCCACGGCCATCAGTTTCGGGTTGAGCTTGTTCAGCAACGGATCGGTCACCACCGACGATTACGCGATGTACGACAGCGTAGGAGCTCCGCCGCTGGGCTGAGCAATCGATCAGTGACAAAAAGCTGAGGGCGGCTGACTAGCCGCCCTCAGCTTTTTGTCGGGTTCTCTATTGCGCCGGCTGGCGGTCGCGCTATCTGGCAGCCTTCAGGACGTCCGGCAACTCGTCAACGAATACGGTCCCGGGCGGCTCATAGTAGATGACAAGCACCTCGTCACCCACGTTGAAAACACTGCTCTTGTCGAATGGATGCGCGTGGAAGGCGCTCGTACCGCCGTGGAACGGCAGCATCACTTCCCCCACAGTGCCTGGCCCGATACGACCCGTGACCCTGCCGATTTTGCCCGTCAGGCTCCGATCAACCTCTTTGTGCATCGGTGTCCCTATGCATCAGGGGTTTTGGTGGGCCGCTTGGGCGGTTCCTTGCCGTTCTTGAGCGCAGCTGTGATCGATGGCAGGTAGTTGCCCACTTGGGACAGGATCCCACCCACCATGCTGTTGAGGCCCTCGCCGCCGTTGAGGACGGTCAGGTTGCCCACGTGGGCAAAGGGTTCAGCCGCGGCTGCCACGATCGCCGGCATGTTCTCCGCGAGCTGTTGGGAGATGACGGCCTCTTGGTTGGTTCCGAGAGCCTCGGCGCGGGCCTTGATGCCGTCCGCTTCCGCCAAGGATTTGGCCTTGATGGCCGAGGCTGCCGCGTCGCCGCGGGCCCGGGTGGCCGCGGCTTCGGCTTCACCCGTGATCTTCGTGGCTCCCGCGATGGCGGCGGCCGCCGTGGCGTTGGCCTGGGCTTCGACTTCCACCTTGCGGGCGTTCGCTTGAGCCTCGAGTTCCGTCCGCCGTGCCCGCGCCTCGGACGCACTGATGTCGGCGGCCTTTTGGGCTTCCGCCTCGGTGCGTTGGGCGTACGCCTTTGCATCGGCGGGCTTCCGGATGGACGTCTGGAGCTTTTGCTCTTCGCGGTCCGCTTCCAGCTTGGCCACCTCGGTTTCCTGGACCACCACTTGCTGGCGCGCTGTGGCGTCTGCCAACGGACCGGCCTGCGCGGCGTTGGCCCTCGCGGTTTCGGCATTGGCTTGGGCCGCTGATTGCTTGATCGCCGAAATGCTCTGGGCATCCGCGATCTGGGCGGCTGCCTCGGCCTCCTTCTCCGCGGCCTCGCGGTTCCTGGTGGCTTCGGCGATGCGGGCCTCCATTTTGACCTGTGCAATGTGCGGTTTGGCCAGGTTCTGGATGTAGCCCGTGGGGTCCTGGAGGTCCTTGATTTGGAGGGAATCAACTACCAAGCCAAGCTTTTCCATTTCGATGCCGCTTGCGCTGCGGACCAACGAGGCGAGCTTGTCACGCTCGCGGATGATTTCTTCCATGGTCATGCTGCCAATGATCGAGCGCAAATGCCCTTCAAAAACGTTGTAGACCTGGCTTTCCATTTTGGGCTGTTGGCCGAGAAACCTCCTCGCGGCGTTCGCAATAAACGGCGCAGCGTCACCGATTTTGTAGATCACCACGCCCTCCACGATCACCTGGATGCCTTGCGAGGTCACGCAGTTGACCTGGAGCTCTGTTTCATTCAGCGTCAGGGACAACGTCCTCACGGTTTGGAGCCCGGGAACCACTAAGGCGCCCTTTCCCGTGACGATTTTGAAATCCATTCCGTCCCTGGTGTCCAAACTTCCCCGAGTCAGGCCGGAAATGATCAATGCCTCGTTTGGTTCAGCCACCTTCCACATCAATTTGATGAGAAGCCTTATAACGGTAACGGCGACAACTACCCCCAATACGGTGACGAGAATCGGGAGATAAGCAACGAGGTCGAACATGACTGTCCTTTCAACGGCAAGCACCCAAGCGGCTCGTGTAGTCAGTCTGCTTCGGTCTGCTCCAGGAGTCCAGCAATTTGTTTACCTACAATTGACACAACGGATTCTGCTAGGCGTGCGTTCCCGCGAGCGATACTGTCCTCATCTCGCCGGTGCCGTCGGCTGGGACCGCCGGAACGCCGTCGTCCTCTTGGCCGTAGAGCCAGTCGTTGTACTGGAAGTCGCCGTCCTTGCGGCTCTTGAACAGCAGGTTCCGCAAGACGCGTGCGACGCCGGACACGTGCCACGACTCTCCCCAGACGCGCGCCGTGCGTTGGACGCGGGCCGTCCGCGCTGCGCGGGCTGAGTTGAAATCGCTGATGGCGCGATCCCAAGCAGCGGTGTCCACGCCGTCGTCGTTGAACACGGAGCCGACGGTGGAGTCCTGGAGGACCGCGGCGTCTTCAAGCGCCTGGCAGGCTCCCTGGGCCAAGTACTGGAGCATGGGGTGTGCGGCATCGCCCATCAGGACCAGGCGGCCGTGGATCCAGTTCTCGATGGGATCGCGATCGTACATGGGCCAGCGGATGCCTGTCGCAAGGTTCCGCAGCGCAAGCTGTACCGCCGGAATGCAGTCCTTGTAAGCCGCCTCGAGTTCGTCGACGCCGCCATACTGCTCCTCACCGCGCTCGAACGAGGGCGACTTGAAAACAGCCACGGTGTTGAGCAGCTCGCCTTTGCGCAGCGGGTACTGCACGAGGTGGCAGTCCGGACCGAGGTAGACGACGACGTCCTCGAGATCGGCGGCCGGGGTCTCCGGCGTGATGGGCACCGTTCCGCGATACGCGACGTACGACGACGACACCGGCCCGTCCTGCGCGACGGCGGCGCGGAGCGTGGACTTGAGGCCGTCGGCGCCGATCACGACGTCGGCCTCGTAAACATCGCCGCTGGACGTGTGCGCCACGCCGCGGTGGTTCACGGTCTCGACTTTCTCGACGACGACGTCGTTCACGAGGCGCACGCCGGCATCCTGGCAGGCCTCCAACAGGATCCGGTGCAGGTCGCTGCGGTGGATCACCACGTACGGGGCGCCGTAGCGCTCTTCGAACTCGCCACCGAGGGTCTGCCGGGTGAGTTCCTCACCGGTGAGGGCGTCGCGGAACACCAAGTGCTTGGGGCGGACGCCGATCTCGAGCGCCTTCCCGAGGAGGCCCCAACGCTTCAGGACGCGGGAGGCGTTGGGGGCCATCTGCAGTCCCGCCCCGACCTCGCCGAATTCGGGCGCCCGCTCAACCAATGTCACCTCGGCGCCGTTTGCGCGCAGGGCCAGGGCGCCGGCAAGGCCGGCCATCCCTCCGCCGACGACGAGGACTTCGGTGGACGTTTTGCGGTCAGACATTGCTAGCTCCTACAGAGGTGGTGTTTGTGGGTTGGTTTTTGGCGGCCGTGATCTTCGCGGTCTTGATCTTGGTGCCGATGGCGCCGAGCAGGATGGCCGCGACGGCGGCGGCCCCGGCAAATGCCAGGAAGTTCGAGTTGACGCCCAGGCCGGCCGCGAGCAGCAGCCCGCCTACCTGGGGTGCCGCGACCGCGCCGATGCGCCCGACGCCGAGGGCCCAGCCAAGCGCTGTGCCCCGCAAATGCGCCGGGTAATGGCTGGCCACCGCCGCGATGATGAGGCATTGGGTTCCGTGGGTGCCGACCCCCGCCAGCACCAACATGACGTAGACAAGCCCCACAGGCGGACCCGCCACCAGTACGGCCAGCGCGACGGCGGCGACGGCGGCTGCCGCGATCGCCGTCGGGATCGGACCGAATCGGGTTCCCGCCCACGCAGTGGCCACCGAGCCGACGACGGCACCGAGGTTGAGTGCCAGCGCGAAGGTCAGGGCTGACCCGAGGTTGTAGCCGGCCAGTTGCATCAGGTTCGGCAGCCAGGTGCCCAGGCCGTACCAAGCAAAGAGCGTGACGAGGGTGGAGACCGCGAACAGGAGACTCATGCCGAGGTACGGGGCACGGAGTAGGGACTTGAAGCCGCCTGTTTGGTTCGCGTTCTTGGCGGCCGGGAGGGGTTCCTCGAGTGTCGCTGGGAGCGTCTCCGGGAGGAAGCGCATGCCCAGCGGAACCACCACGAGGAGCGCCACGGCGGCCACCAGGAACATGACCGGCCAGCCGAAAGCGGGAATGAGCGGAATGCCGGCCACCGCGGCGATCGAGCCGCCGATCGGCACTCCGGACATCATTAGCGTGGCGATGGTGGACCGCCATTTGGCGGGGACCAGTTCCGCGACCAAGGCATTGGCCGAGGGAACAAGTCCGCCCAGGCCGATGCCCGCCAGCAAGCGCAGACCCCCGAAGACGAACGCGTCCGGGGAGAACGCACACAAGATGGTGAAGAGTGAAAACAGTGCGGCGCAGGCGATGATGGTCCGGCGGCGCCCCCAGCTGTCCGACATCCTCCCGGCGAAGATGGCCCCGATCATCATGCCGAGGAACGCCATCGAGCCGACCGTGCCGGCGGTGGCTTTCGTGAGCCCCCAGCCGGTGTCGGTGATGAGGGCGCTCTGGACGGTGCCGTAGACGATGAGGTCGTAGCCGTCGAAAACCACCAGCAACCAGCAGACCAGGACAGCGGCGGCGGAACGCTTGGAGAACCGGGCGGAGGCCCTGGGGAGGTGGTGAACGCCGTCTTGGGTCCGCTCCGGCGCTGCAGCGGATGGTGTGTGATTCATCCCACCACTGTGTGGCTGTTTGGTTATGCAGCCCAATAGAATTCTGTCTTGCAGAATCTTCCAGCCCGCAAAAAACCGGCCTATTCCATTGAAGCCGTGGACAACGCCCTGCATCTCCTTCAGCTCCTGCGCGACGGCGGCAGCCTGCGCCTCAAGGACGCCGCCGCGGAGCTGGGTGTTGCTCCCTCCACAGCCCACCGGCTGTTGGCCATGCTGGTCTACCGGGGGTTCGCGGTCCAGGACGAGACCCGCCGCTACGTGCCCGGGCCGGCCATGGGGGTTGGACCGGCAGGACTCAGTTGGAGCCGGCTGCTTCGCACGGTGGCGCAGCCGCACATGGAACTCCTGAGTGGGCGGATCAATGAGACCGTCAATCTCATGGTTCGCGTGGGAACCAAGGTGAGGTTCCTGGCCACGGTGGAGGGGACCAATGCCCTACGGGTCGGCGACAGGCAGGGAACCGTCCTGCCCGCGAACAAAGCCTCGGGCGGCAAGGCGCTGTTGGCAGAGCTGGAGCCCGCCATGATCGAGCAATTGTTCCGCAGCCACAACGCGGAGATCGGCGGCGACAACATTCCCGACGCCGAATATCCGGCTTTCCTGCGCGAGCTTGAGACGATCCGGAGCAACGGATTCGCGGCGAATTTCGAAGGCACCGAGGAAGGGATCAGCGCCTTGGGGGTGGCTCTCCACAACGGGCGGGGCGTCGCCGTGGGCGCGCTGAGCGTAGCTACTCCCGTGGCACGGTTCCGCAGGCTCTTCGATGCTGGTCTTGTGGGTATCATGCGGGAAACCCAGCGCCAATTGGAGATCGATATCGCGGCCAATCCGGCCGAGTCCCAGCCTTAACCCACCCAAGCCGTGACCCACCCAAGCCGTGACCCACCCAACTGACTCGCAGTTGATGTCGTTTTGAGGGCCCATAACGACATCTATTGCTAGTCAGTTGGGTCGGCGGGTCCGTCAGGTGGGCCAGAAGATTCTGTCTATCAGAATATGCTGGAGATCACTTGGGGGCTTCCCTAGGGTCTGGAGTACGCCAAAACTGTCCCGTACCCCCGAGGAGGCCTCTGTGTCCATCAGCGCCGATAGCACAACCCACGAATCAGTTGCCGCCGAGAACGCTGTTCCGGAACCGACTCCCGAGGAAGCCGCCCAGCTGGAGCAGCTGTATCAGGATTTCGAGGCCGGGAACCTGATTCCGCTCTGGACCGAGATCGCGGACCTGATGCCGATGGTGCCGTCCCCGAAGGCCGTGCCTTACGTGTGGCGCTGGAACGATTTGTACCCATTGGCGGCCCGTGCCGGGGACCTGGTGCCTGTTGGCCGTGGCGGGGAACGCCGTGCCATCGCCCTGGCAAACCCGGGCCTCGCCGGTACTCCGTATGCCACACCCACCCTGTGGGCTGCCATCCAGTATCTGGGCGCGCACGAAACAGCTCCGGAGCACCGCCACTCGCAGAACGCCTTCCGCTTCGTCGTCGAAGGTGAGGGCGTCTGGACGGTCGTCAACGGGGATCCGGTGGCGATGCGCCGCGGGGACTTCCTGCTGACGCCGGGCTGGAACTTCCATGGCCACCACAACGACACGGACCAGCCGATGGCGTGGATCGACGGATTGGACATCCCGTTCGTGCACTACGCGGACGCCGGGTTCTTCGAATTCGGCACCGAACGTGTCACTGACGAGGCCACCCCGGACGTTTCGCGCTCCGAGCGGCTCTGGGCCCACCCGGGCCTCCGTCCCCTCTCCGGGCTGCAGGACACGGTGAATTCCCCGATCGCGGCCTACCGTTGGGAACACACCGACGCCGCCCTGCGCGAACAATTGCTTCTCGAGGACGAGGGCCACCCGGCCACGGTGTCCCAGGGCCACGCCGCCGTGCGTTACACCAACCCGACCACCGGCGGGGACGTCATGCCCACCATCCGCGCCGAGTTCCACCGCCTGCGGGCCGGCGCTTCCACCGAGGCCGTGCGCGAAGTCGGTTCCAGTGTCTGGCAGGTCTTCGAAGGCCGCGGCACCGTAGTGCTGAACGGGGAGTCCAAGGTCCTGGAAAAGGGCGACCTCTTTGTCGTGCCGTCCTGGCAGGAATGGTCGCTCCACGCCGAGAGTGAGTTCGATCTGTTCCGCTTCAGCGACGCCCCCATTTTCGAACGACTGAATTTCAACCGCACGTACATCGAAGGACGCAACAAATGAGACTCCTCACCCTCCGCATTTCTGACGGGACCGGCACCGGCACCGTGGCCGTCCGCCAGGACGGCGACACCCTGACCGAGATCGACGGGTTCTCCGACGTGGGCGCCCTCCTGCAGGACCCCGCCTGGGCGACTATCGCTGAGGCGGCCAACGGCGCAACTCACGCGTACGACGGCGCCGACCTCGCCGCCGTCGTGCCCTCACCGGGGAAGATCATCTGCGTCGGGCACAACTACCGCAACCACATCAAGGAGATGGGCCGGGAAATCCCCGAGTACCCCACCCTGTTCGCGAAGTACCAGGAATCGCTAATCGGTCCCAACGACGACCTGGCGTTGCCGCAGGAATCGGACACGGTCGACTGGGAGGCCGAGCTCGCCGTCGTGATCGGCAAGAAGGGGCGCCGCATCAGCGAAGCCGACGCGGCCGACCACATAGCCGGGTACTCGGTGCTGAACGACATCAGCATGCGCGACTACCAGTTCCGCACCATCCAATGGCTGCAAGGCAAGACCTGGGAGAAGTCCACCCCGTTCGGGCCCGCCCTGGTCACCAAGGACGAGTTCGAGGCCGGGCCGCTCATGACCTCCGCGGTGGACGGCGAGATCCAGCAGCAGACCCCCACCGGGGACCTCGTGTTCACCCCCGAATTCCTGGTGTCCTACATCTCCACCATCATCACGCTGAACCCGGGCGACGTCATCGCCACCGGCACCCCCGGCGGAGTGGGCCATGCCCAGAACCCGAAGCGGTACCTCCAGGAGGGCCAGCTCCTGGTCACCACCATCGAGGGACTGGGCCAGCTGAACAACCGCGTGGTCAAGGAAGCCTGATGGTCGCCCGCCACGACCTCACCACCGATCCGGGCCTGCAGGAACAGCTCCTGCAGGCCCGGCGGGGGACCGCGTTCTTCGCCCGCAAGCTCAACGAACTCACCGATGCCGGGCTCGACGGCGATTCGCTGCTTCCCGGCTGGACCCGCCGCCACGTTGTAGCACACGTGGGCTACAACGCCCGGGCCATCGCCCGCCTCGTGGAGTGGGCGTCGACCGGCGTGGAGACTCCGATGTATCCCTCAATTGCAGTGCGGGATGAGGAGATCAACTTCGGCGCCACCCTGTCTCCCATCGCGTTGCGGAACCTCTTCGACCACTCCGCAGTGCACCTGAGCGTCGAATGGCGCGACCTGCCCGAAGACGCCTGGCACCACACGGTCCGGACCATCCAGGGCAGGGAAGTCCCGGCGTCGGAAACGGCCTGGATGCGCACCCGCGAAGTCTGGGTGCACGCCGTCGACCTCTACAACGGAGCATCGTTCGGTGACATCCCGGCGTCGGTACTGGAACGGCTGCTGCGCGACATCACCGGTTCGTGGGCCGCCCGGGGCACCGACGCCGGGTTGTTGGTCAGCGTCGCTGGCACGGACCTCACGTTCGGCGATCCGGACGCCGCCGTCGTGGTCGCCGGGCCTCTCGCCGGCGTCGTGCAATGGGCCACCGGACGCGGGGCCGGCGGGGTGACCGCGGGCGCTGGGCCCGTGCCGGCGGCACCAAAGTGGATCTGACGGCGTCGGGCACAAAGAAGGTTGGCACAGCTCCCGGCTTCTTCACCGCAGGAACTGCACCAACCGCTTGTATGACTATTCAGATTTAGCTGTAGATCCTACCCATCGGCGGCTCCTGTAATCCCGGGCTAACTCAATCCGGGCTTTGAATAGGGCTACTTTGCGTCGTCGGCCAGATGCCGTGAAAACATCCAGCCAGCGGCAATCATCAGGATGCCCAAGACCATGAACGTCCAGTTGTCGAGCGTGTTCAGCGACAGGAAGTTGGCCGCCGAATCAACCCCGACACTCAGTCCGTACACACTGAACACGATGTACAAGGCGCCGAAGCTCATCAGGATATTGCGTGCGCTATGGCCGCCCGAGCGGGACATCGCCCAGCTGGTTCCACCGATGAGGAGCTGCACAATGTTGAGCAGCAGCGACACTTGGAACACACCCAGGAGCATTGCGTGCGAATTTGGCCCGAAGAACTGCAATTCCCCGTACCGCATGGTGATTCCCGGAATGAATCCGAGAAGGCCCACCAGCGCCATCAGAATACCTACACCCATGCCGATGTTCTGGATGTCCGTCCGTCCAAAGTGAACACCATGTGCATGTGGGGTTGCGGTAGTCATTTATGCCCTCCATCCACCTATTGCGAACAATCCAATTTTACGTCTGACTTATGCAAAAAGCGCTTGGAGCGGCGGCGTCCGGCCGGCCTGGCGGCGGCGTGCCCGGCGGCCCCAACAGGCACTGCGCGCCCCGGACGCTCGCTCACCTACGGTGGGTTTTCCCCGACGCTCGCTCACGTATGTCGGGTTTCCTGCCAACGCTCGCACACATATACGACGACAGCGGTGCGGCCGGAGTGAGCGCGCGTTGGCCCGGCGTGCCTCATTGGTGAGCGGGCGTTGGCCCGGAAAGCCTCATTGGTGAGCGAGCGTCCGCCCGGAAAGCCTCATTGGTGAGCGAGCGTCCGCCCGGAACGCCTCATAAGTGAGCGGGCGTTGGGGGATTGGCGGGCCGTGCGGGCGCCTGCCGGGGGAGCGGGGCACGCCGTGGCACGATAGAACACGATGAAACTGCGCGCTGATCAGACTGGTAACCATGGCCTGCCCATGCCTTTGTGGCTGCAGGGCGCCCTTGAGTCGGCCCAGGCCGCCATCATCTCCGCGCTCGTGGTGGTCCTGCCGCTGATCGCTGTCTGGGCAACTGACGGATTCCAGAACCACACCGTCGATTTCCTGGCACGCCTGGCTGGCCAAGCCTGGTTGCTGGTCCACGGCGTTCCGCTGCAACTTGCCACTGTGAACATGGGAACCGCGGGTCTACCGGGTTCCGGGATGTTGTCCCTTATCCCGCTCGGACTGACGCTGGTCCCCTTCCTTTTGGCGTGGCGCGCGGGCCGCCGGCTGGCCAGGGCTTCCTACACGGACCAGCTGTGGCAGGCCTTCTTCGGAGCGTTGCTTGTCTACGGGGCGTTCGGCGCGGCCACCGGATTCGTGTGCCGGACGCAGGACGTCGTCATCAACATCTGGTTCGCTGCCTTACTTCCGCTAATCCCGTTCGGTCTCGGCATGGTGGTGGGTGCCCGGCGTGAGTCGGGCTCGTGGAGCAGGCTCATTGGGGTCGACGCCGTCGATTGGCTTGCACGCACAAGCCAACATTCCCGCTGGGCCGGTTCCTACTTCGGCTCCGCCATCAAGGCCGGATTCGTCGCGATCATGGCAGCCCTGACACTCTCGGCGACGCTGCTCGCCGTCGACCTTGTCATCCACTGGACGGACATCATCGCCGTCTACGAAGGCCTGAAAGCCGGCGCCCTCGGCGGTGGCGTCCTGACCATCGCCCAGCTCGGCTACCTCCCCAATCTGGCGGTATTCGCTTTGGCTTGGTCCTCTGGCGCAGGGTTCTCCCTCGGCATCGGCTCACACGTCGGGCCGCTGGGCACCGCCGTCGGGCCGCTGCCCGCGATCCCCGTCTTCGGCGCACTGCCCACCGGGCAGCTCGACTTCGGCGCCGCGGCCCTCGCCCTGCCGGTGATCGCCGGTGTGTTGGCGGGCTGGTGGTTCCTGCGGGCGGGGGAGAACCACTTCGACGAATGGCTCTCCATCAAGATCAAGGCGCGCTGGTTCACGGCTCCTGTTTCCACGCTGATCCTCGGCGCGCTCATCGGGGCCGTCGCAGGGGCTTTGGCCGGAGGCCTCGCCTGGCTGGCGCGCGGTTCCGCCGGGATCGGGCGTCTCACCGAGATCGGCCCGGACCCGCGGTGGACGGCAGTCTGGATCGCCGCGGAGGTGGGGATCGGCGTCGTGATCGGTTATTGGGTGGGGCCCTGGCTCGAGAGGCGGCAGAAGCTCCGCGAAGCGGATCTCGACGATTCCGTGTACGACGGCGACCGCCGCTAAGGTGCCTGCCTCACCTGGCTTGCGCCCCGGCTAGCGCAATCCGGAGGGAAGGGAATTCTGGAAATCCACCTGGCACGAGTTCTGGGCGTGGAGCGTCAGTGCGCCTCGTGCACAGTTCTCCAAGGTGGTGACCTGTTGGAAGAAGACGACTGCGGTGAGCACCAGCAGGCACATGATGGCCGTGACCACGAGCCCGGAAATGGTGCCGAACAGAACGATGCGCGGCTGCTTGAACCGGATCGCCCGCACGAGGACCACCACTCCAAGCACCGCGGCGATGACGGTGAGGATTCCACTGAGCCAGACGTAGCTGATGTTCAGGATATAGACGAACAGGGCGCCAAGCACGGTCAGCAGGAAAGTCCTGAACAGCGTGTGGGTAACGGCAAGCGCTGATTTGGCAGCCTCGCTCTGAGGCTGATGCTGCGGGGTGGGTCCAACGCCGGAATTCATGTTTTCCAGCCTACGCGAGCCAGCCATAAGCTAGTGCAATGCGTATTGTTGTCCTCGTCTCCGGCACCGGTTCCAACCTCCAAGCAGTAATCGACGCCGTGAAGGCGGGCGAGCTGGACATTGAGATCGCAGCCGTGGGAGCCGACCGGCCGGGTACCTACGGCGTGGAACGCTCTGCCGAAGCCGGACTGGACACCTTCGTGGTGGACTTCAAGGACTACGCGGACAGGGCCGATTGGAACGCGGCACTTACCAAAGCCGTTGCCTCGTACGATCCGGACGTGGTGGTCTCGTCCGGGTTCATGCGGATTGTGAGTCCGGAGTTCATCGATGCCTTCGAAGGCAAGTACCTCAACACCCACCCCGCGCTGCTTCCCGCTTTCCCGGGAGCCCATGGAGTCCGCGATGCCATGGCCTATGGTGTKAAAGTGACAGGCTGCACTGTCCACTGGGCCGACGCCGGCGTGGACACCGGGCCCATCATCGCCCAGGAAGCGGTGGACATCGCCCCGGACGACACCGAGGACACCCTGCACGAACGCATCAAGGTGGTGGAGCGTAGGCTCCTGGTCCGGACGCTCGCAGAGCTCGCGGCGGGAAAGCACGCCTAAGTCCAGGGCGCCCGACCCAACTAGCTCGCATTAGATGTCGTTTTGGCGGCTCATAACGACAACAAATGCGAGTCAGTTGGGCACCCCCGTGGGGCATGCTCAGCCGAGCTCGAGCTGCTTGGTCTCCGGCGCAAACAACGCCATCCACAGCACCGCCACAACGATCAGCCCGCCAGCCAAGGCGAAAGACGTGGCCAGGCCAAGCTCGGGCCAGAAATACGAAGCGAACACGAGCGGCCCGATCCCGGCACCAACGCGTGAGAAGGTCGAGGCCCAGCCGAAGCCGGAACCCCGAAGCTCCGTGGGGTAGAGCTCCGAGACGTAGGTGTAGAGCACCGGGATGGCCACCTGGATGACGAAGCCGAACGCCAGGAGCCAGAACACCGCGGCGTCCGGAATGTCCACCACCAATGACACGATCACCAGGGCCAACGCGGACAGCGGCCCGGTGATGGCCAGGATCCACTTGCGGCCCACCCGCTCCACCAGCACTGCCGCGACCGCCACGCCCAGGAGCCCGACGCCGGCCATCCCGGCTGTCGTCACGAAGGCCTTGTACTCCTCGAACCCGGCGCCGATCAGAATCCGCGGCATCCACGTCAAGCTCAAGTAGTAGACCAGAAGGATGCTGAAAAACAGGGCCCAGGCCGCCGTCGTGATCTTCCAGTTGAACTGCCAGATCCGTCGCAGTTGCTGCCATGCGCTGCCGGCGAAGAGGGGCGGCGCATCTTGTGGTGCGGGCAGGCTGTAGGCGCGCGGCTCGGCTCCCGTGGCCAGGACGAGGTTGTCGATGACGTCGGCGGCTTCTTGGCGCCGGCCCCTGCGGATGAGGAAGAGCGGGGATTCGGGCACGCTCCGCCTGACCCAGAACACCAGAAGGGCAGGCAACACCATCAGGAGCATGGTGAGGCGCCAATCGGCAAAGGCCGCAACAAGTCCGGCCGAAATGAAGCCGCACAGGGCGGCCCCTACGGGCCACCAAGCATCCATAGCGGTAAGCACCTTGCCGCGATGCTTCCGCGGGGTGAATTCACCGACGAGTGCGTAATCCACGGGAATGCAGCCGCCCAGCCCGAAGCCGGCCATGAAGCGGAAGATGCAGAACCACACGATGTCCGGCGCGAAAGCTCCCAACACAGTAAAGATGGAGAAGATCAGCAGGGTGGCCGTGAAGGCCCGTTTCCGGCCGATGGTGTCCGCGATGGTACCCCAGGCGAAGGCGCCCAAGGCCATGCCGATTAGGTTTGCGGTCCCGATCCATCCGGCGTCGGCGGGCTGGAGGGACCAATGCTTGGAAAGCAGCGGAATGAGGATGCCGTTGAGGGTGACGTCCCAGGCATCGAACATGAAGCCGAGGCCCCCGATCAGGAAGATCCTGCCCTGGACCTTCCACCGCCACGGCAGCTCCTGGACAACCTGTTCGCCGCTCGGGACGGTCGTGTAAGTATTCATTTCCCCTCCTGGGGAAAACTCTATCCGTGCTTCTCGATCGCCTTTCGCAGGAAGCCGCCGGCCTCGTCCAAAGCGCTCTTGGCCTGCCCCGGATCGATCCCCGTCAGCACTACCAGGATGGCTGCCTTGACCGATCCGCCCACGGAATCCAGCGCGCGAATCGCCGTCTCTGCGTCCACTCCGGTGGCGTGTTGGATGGTCCGTTGGGACCTTGCGAGGAGCTTGTTGTTGGTTGCCCGCAGATCGACCATCAGGTTTCCGTAGGTCTTCCCGAGCTTGACCATCGCGAGCGTGCTGATCATGTTGAGGACGAGTTTCTGCGCCGTGCCGGCCTTCAGCCGCGTTGAACCGGCAACGAACTCGGGACCAACCACGACGTCGATCGCCACGTCCGCCAGTTTGCTGATGGGCGAAGCGTGGTTGCAAGCGATCGAGGCGGTGAAAGCGCCTCGGCTGCGGGCCTCCTCAAGGGCGCCGATCACGTACGGTGTGCGTCCCGAAGCCGAGATTCCGACGACGGCGTCCGCCTCGGTCACGCTGATGTCGTGCAGGTCCCGGGCTCCGGCAGTGGCGTTGTCCTCGGCGTACTCCACTGGCTTCTGGATGGCTTGGGTGCCGCCCGCGATGATCCCGACGACGAGCCCCGGGGGAGTGCCGAACGTGGGCGGGCATTCGCTCGCGTCCAAAACCCCGAGCCGCCCGGCCGTTCCGGCGCCGACGTAGAGCAACCGGCCGCCGCGGGCGAGGCGCTCCGCAACGGCGTCGACCACTGCGGCGATTTCCCCGCTGGCTTGTTCGACGGCGGCCGGGACGCCGCGGTTCTGCTCATTCATGGCCGCGACGAGTTCGGGCGTGCCCATGGTGTCCAACTCACTGAGCGCGGGCAACGCGGCTTCGGTTTGCAGGCCCGCGAGCTCCGAACGGAGTTCCTCGAGCCCGTCGGGGGAGTCCGGGGTACCGGGGGAAGAAGCGTCAGGCTGTTCCGTCACGGTGAATGTACCTTTCCTGGAGGAGCCCGCGGCGGTTCGCTGCGAGGGCGGCCCCGTCCATGCCATCGCCGAGAGCCGCAACCACCTCAATCCCAGCCGAAGCGAGGGCGTTGTGCAAGAGCCCGCCGAAGAACTCCGATTTCACGACGCCGCCAAGGAGCGCCACCTGCTTCGTGTCGCCCGCGGCAAGGGCCACGGTGTTCACGAGAAGCCTGCAGGCTTCGTCCACAATGCCGCGTGCGACGGCGTCCCCCGCCTCCGCTTCTTTCAGCACCGCGGGCGTGAAACGCGCCATCGTCCGTGCCGGGTTGTCGGATTCGGCGAGCCACGCCGGAAGTTGCGCGGGCGAGCCTACAAGCGCGGCAGCCGAGCCGAGCAACGACGTGGCAGGGCCGCCGTCGTGAGCTTGTAGTGCGGCCTGAAGGCCCTGCTGGCCGATCCAGCGGCCGCTTCCGCGATCGCCCAAGAGCGGTCCCCAACCGTCGGCACGGTGGAGGGTTCCGGCGTCGTCGAAGCGGAAGGCAACAGCCCCGGTGCCAACAATCAGCACCGTTCCGGGTGCGCCGTGCAGGGCGCCGAGCTGGGCCGCGGTGGCGTCCGAGAGAACCGCGGCCGGGACCTTGAAGCGCTCGGAAAGGAGGACGGCGAGTTCGTGGGAGTTCGCCGCTGAGGCCTCGACCCCGGCCACAGCGGCGCCGATTCCAAGCAAGGAACCTTCCGGGAATGCTGCCGGAAGCCCCCGCGGCAGCATGGCCGCGGTGTCCGCGAGCAGCTCGAAGGCGAGCCGGGCGCCGTCGTCCATGCCGAGGCCGGGGAAGCCCTGCTGGTCCGCCGAGCCCACCACCTCATCGCCTCGCCTGAGTTCAACCCGGCATCGGCTCTTGCCGACGTCGGCTACCAAAATCACATCCGCGGAATCCATGGCCCAACCATATGTTGCGGACGCGGCCACGTCTCGAAAAACGAAGAGGAGCCACAACACGATAAACTCGTCCATATCCCCAGCAACCGCGGAATCCCGCGATATAAGACGGAGACTTTTGTGAGCTTGACGCAGCTTGACCGTGTTCCCATCCGCCGTGCACTGATCTCGGTTTACGACAAGACGGGGCTGGAGGAGCTCGCGAAGGGCCTGCATGCAGCAGGAGTCGCCATCGTCTCCACCGGTTCCACCGCGAAGAAGATCGCCGCAGCCGGTATTCCGGTCAAGGAAGTCGAAGAAGTCACCGGTTCCCCGGAGATGCTCGACGGCCGGGTCAAGACCCTGCACCCGCGCGTGCACGGCGGTATCCTGGCCGACCGCCGCGTTCCTGCCCACATGGAAACGCTGGCCAAGATGGAGATCGAGCCTTTCGACCTCGTTGTGGTCAACCTCTACCCCTTCGTGGAGACCGTCCGCTCCGGCGCTGCGCAGGACGACGTCGTCGAGCAGATCGACATCGGAGGCCCCGCCATGGTGCGTTCGGCCGCCAAGAACCATGCCGCCGTCGCGATCGTTGTTGACCCGAACTTCTACGGCGCCGTCGTGGAAGCCGCCGCCGCGGGTGGCTTCGACCTGAAGACGCGCCGCCGCCTCGCCGCGAAGGCATTCGCCCACACCGCAACGTACGACACCGCCGTTGCCACCTGGACCGCCAGCCAGTTCCTCGACGAAGACGGTGACGGCGTCATCGATTGGCCCGCCTACGCCGGCCTCGCCCTTGAGCGCTCCGAGGTGCTGCGCTACGGCGAAAACCCGCACCAGCAGGCCGCGCTGTACGTGGACAAGGCGGCCCCCGCCGGCATCGCCCAGGCAGACCAGTTGCACGGCAAGGCCATGAGCTACAACAACTTCGTCGACGCCGACGCCGCCCTCCGCGCCGCGTTCGACTTCTCCGAGCCGGCCGTCGCCATCATCAAGCACGCCAACCCGTGCGGTGTGGCCGTGGGTTCGGACGATGCCGCCGACCCCATCGCCGACGCCCACGCCAAGGCCCACGCTTGCGATCCGGTATCCGCTTTCGGAGGCGTCATCGCGGCCAACAGCATTGTCACGGCCGGTATGGCCAAGACCGTGGCCGGGATCTTCACCGAGGTTGTCATCGCCCCGGGCTTCGAGCCGGAAGCCGTTGACATCCTGTCCAAGAAGAAGAACATCCGCCTTCTGGCGCTGCCGGACGGTTACGGCCGCTACCCGACGGAACTCCGCCAGGTCTCGGGCGGCGTCCTCGTCCAGCAGGCCGACAAGGTGGACGCCGACGGCGACAACCCCGCCAACTGGACCCTCGCCGCAGGCGTTGCCGCCGACGACGCCACGCTGGCCGACCTCGCGTTCGCGTGGACTGCTTGCCGCGCCGCCAAATCCAACGCGATCCTCCTCGCCAACAACGGGGCGGCAGTCGGCATCGGCATGGGCCAAGTCAACCGCCTCGACTCGTGCAAACTGGCCGTTGAGCGCGCCAACACCCTGGGCGTCCAGGTGGAGTCCGACGTCGACGGTGCCGGCGGTGCCTCCAACGCCGTCGCGACTGGCGCACCCGAGCGCGCCCGCGGTGCCGTGGCCGCTTCCGACGCGTTCTTCCCGTTCGCCGATGGCCTCCAGATCCTGATCGACGCTGGTGTCCGCGCCGTCGTCCAGCCTGGCGGTTCGGTGCGCGACGAGGAAGTCATTGCTGCGGCCAACGCCGCCGGCATCACGATGTACTTCACCGGCGCAAGGCACTTCTTCCACTAGGTCCTTTCCCTAGGTCCGGGCGCTCGCACCGGGTCCACTCGCGGCACCAAAAAATGGACATGTCCTCCCGGGAGGACATGTCCATTTTTGGTGGTCGGCGCTGGGCATATTCGCAATATGTCCAACCCTGGGAGCGAACAGGGGGCATGTCCCTGCTGCGCCGGGGAGGTTACGGGGCTGTGGACGCTGTCTGGTACGTGCCTTGGATGACCGTGCCCCAGTACGGGCCGTACATCGTGGTGGAGTTGCTTCCGTAGCCGTAGCTGTTCACCGAGTTCTGGTATCCGCTGGCGCTGCTTCCAAGGAACCATGGGCCACCGGAGGAGCCACCCGTCATGTTGCAGGGGATCCCCTGGGTTTTGAACTGGGGGTTGTTGGGATCGTTTGTGGCAGTGCCTGAGCAGCTCTTGAGCGATTCCCCGGTGAAGGGCGATGCCGCGGGGTAGCCGAACGACTTGTACGCCAGTCCTCGGGCAGCGTTGAACTGGACGCCTGAGGCGCCCACCACGGCTGCGAGCTTTTGGCCATTGAGGGTGTTCATGACGGCAAATCCGGTGTCGTACTGGATGTTTCCACTTGAGGACCACTGGCTGGTTGTGTAGAGCGCCTTGGCCGTCCACTTTCCGTAGGGCGCGGCGCCGTCCTGGTAGGCGGGAACGAACGTGAAGTTGCCCGCGAACGCCCCGGGGCCTTCGTTGAGGCAGTGGCCGGCGGTGGACACGGTGCTCTGGTTGGCGGAGGTGACGGAGTTGCCGGAGCAGACATAGTTCACCCCGCCGAGTGTGAAGAACACTTTTCCGATGTGTGAAACGGGAGACTCACCTGCGTTGGCTTTACGATCCACGGCGGGGGACGGCGCTGCAGTGCTGGTGGCATTCTTGCCTTCGATTGTCAGTGCGCGGCCAAGCCCGGGAAAAACCTGATCGGGAGAAGTTGGTATGTCCGAAAGGCCAACCGCGGCCTGTGTCCGGGTCAGCGCCTTGGTGACCAGAAGGTCACCGGAGACGGCGTTCTTCATCCGTTCAGGAGTCCAATAGTCAGCGGTGTTCGCGTCCGACGCCGAATTGCTGCTCACGGTCGACGCATCGGTGCCATCGCTTATGGACGGGGCCGCGGTGGCCCCGCTGCCGGCGCCCAGCGCGAGTAAGGCGGCGGCAGTGAGGCCGAGCAGGCTTGTGGCCAAGGTCTTGGTTCTCGTCACAGTTGTCCTAGATATCGAGCGGACGGCGGCCGGTTTGTGGAGGCCGCCGACTGACGGAACCGAAACTACCGAAGCCGTGACAAGCATGTAAAGAAATTGTTCAAGTTTTGTGAGATTTTACTTTCGTTTGACAAGATGCGAATTCTGCCTAGTTTCCAACTGGCCGAAAGACCTAGGATGTGGACGCCGTATCGTAGGCATCCCGGATGACGGAGCCCCAATAAGGGCCGTAGATCACAGCCGGGCCACCAGGGTAGCCGTAGCTCGTAATGGAGTTTTGGTAGGAATCCCGGCCCGAGTCGACCATCCAGGGTCCGCCCGATGACCCACCGGTCATATCGCAGGGAATGCCCTGCGCCTTGAACTGTGGATTGATGGGGTCCTTGGTGGCGTCACCCGAACAGCTCTTCAGCGATTGTCCGTCGAACGGCGGGGCGGCAGGGTAGCCAAAGGCTTGGTAGCTCAGTCCCCGGTCCTGGTTGAATTCCACGCCGGACGCGCCAACGACGTCGGCCAAGTGCTTGCCTTTCACCGTGGCGGTAACTGCGAAACCGGTGTCATAGCGGATGTCGCCGGCGGTGCGCCACTGGGGCGTGGTGTAGAGGGCCTTGGCGGGCCAGATGCCGTAAGGAGCATTGCCGTTGAGATAGGCCGGAACGAACACGAAGTTCTGGACAAAGGCTCCGGGACCCTCGTTGACACAGTGGCCCGCGGTCGCCACTGTGCTGTCGTTGTCCGACACGACGACGTTGCCGGAGCAGACGTAAGCGAAGGCGCCCATGGTGAAGAAGACCTTGCCGACGTGGTCAATAGGGTCTTCGTCTTGGTGCAGGCTCGAGCTGCTGCCCTTGGCGCTGGCGATTTTCACTGGCGGGCCGGTTTCGACCGTGCCGCTGGCGGTGGCGCCACCTCGTGCGAGGGCTTTGCGGGCGAGGACATCGCCCGGGATGGCTGCTTGCATCCGTTCGGGAGTCCAGTACCCCGTGGGGTCGGTGTTTGTTGTCGCCAGGCTGACGAGCTGCTGCGTCCCAGGCGCTGCGAAGCTCGAAACCGCAGTAGGCGTTGCGGCTGCCGCCCCTCCAGCGGCACAGAGGGTCAAAACGGCGGAGGTAATGAGGCTCAGGAGACCAGTGATGGGGAGTGATTTCTTTGTCATGATTGTCCTGCCAATCGTTTGGCGGCCACGTGTTGTCGGCCACAGTTTGACCCAATGAACCTACTCCGATTTGGTGCGGAGGTACATAAGGTTCGGCGCGGTATGACGTTGCACAGCGCGCTTGAGGCCGTCCCGGTACGCGCCAATCCGGCCCCCTCAGGTAAGTTAGAGATGTTGAAATCTGCAGACTTTCAGGGAGATGCCCCGCCAATGGCAAAGATTATCTATACCCACACTGACGAAGCGCCGATGCTGGCGACGTACTCGTTCCTGCCGATTGTGGAAGCTTTCGCCTCAACGGCCGGCGTGGAGGTCGAGACCCGCGACATTTCGCTGGCCGGCCGAATCATCGCCGTCTTCGGTGACTACCTGACTGAAGAGCAGCGGATCAGTGACGCACTGGCTGAACTGGGCGAACTGGCAAAGAAGCCCGAAGCGAACATCATCAAGCTTCCCAACATCAGCGCGTCCGTCCCTCAGCTGAAGGCAGCCATTGCCGAACTGCAGGGTCAGGGCTACGCGCTTCCGGACTACCCGGACAACCCCTCCTCCGACGAAGAGACGGACATCCGCTCGCGTTACGACAAGATCAAGGGCTCGGCCGTGAACCCGGTCCTGCGTGAAGGCAACTCGGACCGCCGCGCGCCCCTGTCGGTGAAGAACTACGCCCGCCAGAATCCGCACTCCATGGGTGCCTGGAGCGCCGACTCCAAGACCAACGTTGCGCACATGACGGAGAACGACTTCCGCTCCAACGAGAAGTCCGTGGTCATCCCGGCCGACGACACCATCAAGATCCAGATCGTCCGCGAAGACGGCACCGTCAAGGTCCTCAAGCCGGCCTTCCCCGTCCTCGCCGGTGAAGTAGTGGACGGCACCGTGCTGCGCGCCGCTGCCCTGGACGAGTTCCTGGCTGCCCAGGTGGTCCGCGCCAAGGAAGAAGGCGTGCTGTTCTCGGCACACCTGAAGGCCACCATGATGAAGATCTCCGATCCGATCATCTTCGGCCACGTTGTCAAGGCGTATTTCTCTGAGCTTTTCGACACCTACGGCAAGCAGATCGCTGCTGCCGGCCTGAGCGCCAACAACGGCCTCGCCTCCATCCTGAACGGCCTCGATGAACTCCCGGAAGACGTCCGCGAAGGCATCAAGGCGGCCATCAAGAAGGGCCTGGAAGACGGACCGGCGCTGGCCATGGTCGATTCGGACAAGGGAATCACCAACCTCCACGTTCCCAGTGACATCATTGTTGACGCTTCGATGCCGGCGATGATCCGCAGCTCCGGCCACATGTGGGGACCGGACGGCAAGGAAGCCGACACTCTCGCGGTCATCCCGGACAGCTGCTATGCAGATGTCTACCAGGTGGTCATCGATGACTGCCGTGCCCACGGCGCCTTCGATCCCACCACCATGGGTACGGTTCCGAACGTCGGCCTGATGGCACAAGCGGCTGAGGAATACGGCAGCCACAACAAGACCTTCGAGGTTGAGTACGCCGGAACCATCCAGGTTGTGGATTCTTCCGGAACCGTGTTGATCGAACACCAGGTCTCCCCGGGCGACATCTGGCGCGCCTGCCAGACCAAGGACGTGCCGATCCGCGACTGGGTCAAGCTGGCCGTCACCCGTGCCCGCGCCTCCAAGATGCCGGCTGTCTTCTGGCTCGACGAAACCCGCGCCCACGACGCCCAGCTGATCGCCAAGGTCAAGGAATACCTGAAGGACCACGACACCGAGGGCCTGCAGATCGAGATCATGTCCCCGGAGAAGGCCACCGCGTTCACGCTGGAGCGGATCCGCAAGGGCGAAGACACCATCTCGGTGACCGGCAACGTGTTGCGTGACTACCTCACCGACCTGTTCCCGATCCTCGAGCTTGGCACCAGCGCCAAGATGCTCTCCGTGGTCCCGCTGATCAACGGCGGCGGCCTTTTCGAGACCGGTGCCGGCGGCTCGGCTCCGAAGCACGTCCAGCAGCTCCTGCAGGAAAACCACCTGCGCTGGGACAGCCTGGGCGAATTCCTTGCCCTGGCCGTCAGTTTCGAGCACCTCGCCACCACCACCGGCAACGCCCGGGCACAGGTCCTCGCGGACACGCTCGACCGCGCCACCGGCACGTTCCTGCTCGACAACAAGTCCCCGAAGCGCAGGGTGGGCGAACTCGACAACCGAGGCAGCCACTACTACCTCGCGAAGTACTGGGCACAGGAACTGGCCCAGCAGAGCGACGATACGGAGCTCGCCGCCGCGTTCTCCGCCGTCGCCGAGGCCCTGACGGCCAACGAGGACACCATCATTGCCGAGATGCTCGGAGTCCAGGGTTCGCCTGCCGACATCGGCGGCTACTACCGCCCCGACGCCGCCAAGGCGGAGGCCGTGATGCGACCTTCAGCAAAGCTCAACGAGGTTGTCGCCACCCTGAACTAGGCGCCCCGCCCACCCAACTCGCAGTTGTTGTCGTTTTGAGCGCTCAGAACGACAACAACTGCGAGCTAGTTGCATTTAAGCGCGGCGGAAGCGGCGCGGCGCGTCAATCCCGTCGACAAGATCGGCAAGTACGCGGCCAATAGCCGGGGTGAACTTGAATCCGTGGCCTGAGAACCCCGCGCCGACCACCAGCGGTCCAAAACGGTCGAGCAGGAAATCTTCGTTGGCCGTGCTCGTGTAAGTGCAGCTGATGGGAACCGCCGATTCGGCGTCGACCCCGGGCAGCCACTCACGAGCGTAGCGGCGGAGGGCCTCCAGCTGAACCGGTTCGGGTTCGAATGTGCGGGCATCCGGATCGGTGACAGGCCCTACGCCATGCCACCCCGCCTTGACCCCCTCGCCTGGAGTGAGCATCCCATAGACGGGGCTGTACCAATAGTCGTCACGGGGATCTCCCGGGTCCGGCGCGTGGTTGAAGCTCGGCCAGGACGGGGAATCATCGATGGGCGTGAAATGGGCAGGTTGCTCTTGGGTGACCACCAAACGGGGGAGTGGGACTTGCGTCCCGACAAGCTTGCTGGTCCAGGCGCCCGCCGCGATGACAATCCGGCGCGCCGTGATTTCCAGCGAATCGGTCACGACGACGGCGCGATCCTCGCCGAGCACGCGGATCTCGCGAACAGGGGTCGAATACTCGAAGCGGGCACCGTGTGCCTCGGCCGATGTGCGCAGCGCCTTGAGGGCCTCGGCCGCCCGGACCCGGCCCGATTCCGGCACGAAGAGGACATCGCTTCGGAACACCATGCCCCGCCAACGCTCTGACGCCTCCTTGGCGGAGATGAACTGGCTTGCGATGCCCCGCTCAGCGTGCGCGGTCCGAACTTCCCGGAGCCGGGCAACATTTCCGTGGTTGGCCAGACCCACAAGATCCAACAACTGCGTTTCGGTTTCCTCCGCGAGCCTGTCCCAGAGGTTCCTCGCTTCGCTGACCAAGGCGAGGTAGTCACCCTCTGCGTAGGCCGTGTTGAAGTTGCGCGTCGCACCATGGGAAGCCCCTACATGGTGCCCCTCCTCAAACTGCTCAAGGAGAACCACCGATCGCCCCTTGAGTGCGAGCTGCCAGGCCGCAGCTGATCCCATCGCGCCTCCGCCGACTACAACGACGTCAACATCCATCCCGGCTTCATCCATCCTGTCCTGCGGCCCTCCCACCGAGGTCCGCTGCGGTTTCCATTCTGCCGTGGACGGAGCGGCTGTTTTGAGCTGTGCCCTCCGCATGGAAGATTGGATCGGGTGAAATTCCTCCTTCCTTCGCAGACCTCGTCTTCGCGCGGCATCGCGTTTCTAAGGATCGTGTTCGGCGGCCTTTTGCTGGTGCACGGAGTCCAGAAGCTGCTCGCGGGGCAGCCTGCGTTTGAGGCAACCATCGCCGCGATGGGTGTTCAAAAAGCGGAGCTGATGTCCTGGCTGGTCATCTGGGGTGAAACCGGGCTGGGCGCACTTTTGGTGCTCGGCGCCCTGACGCGGGTGGCTGGCTTCCTGGCGGCCCTCATGTACGCAGGGATCTGGTTTGTCACCGAATCGGGCAAACCGTTGTTGAGCGATAGCCCCGGAATCAACGCCGAACTGCTCATCCTGTATATCGCGTTGGCGTTGGCGTTCGCCTTCATCGGTTCCGGGGCGGTTTCGCTGGACCGGAGACTGTTTGCCGGGAAGCCAGCCCGGAAATCGCGGCGCTAGCTTTCCTAGCGCCGACCCGCCTGGAGACCCGCGCGGGCCATGGCGTCCGCGTAGGAGCGGCCCATTTCGATCAGCCATTCGGTCTGGCGTTCCTTGGAACCGGCGAAGGCGCGCCCGTGCAGCGAACGGGCCTTGTAGACCTTCAGGCCGCGGCGCCAGATCAGCTGGTTGTCAGTCTTGAGGAGCATCTGCGCCAGGCGGTTGGCTTCCGTTCCGTGCGCGACGATCGCCGATGCGCGCGGGACGAGTTTGAGGAACGCGATGAGCGGCTTGAGCCCGGCACTGACCTGCTCGGGGGTCAGTTTTCCGTTCGCCTCGCCCGGAGTAAACCACGGGTGGGTGTTCCACGGCATCATCCATTCCGGGCGCAGGCCGAGCTGGAACTGCAGACCCAATAGCCGGGTGGCGGCGGCGTCGTCTCCGGCCCACACAACGCCCCGCGGGGATGCCTCGCTGGTGTTGGAGAACAGGCTGACAATCCGGCAATCCTCCACCGAGTGCATCGGATCCACGTAGGGGACTTCGAAGCCAGGGCGGAGCTTGCGGAGGAACTCCACATGCTGGTTGACCGGAGCGATGTGCGGGGCGAAGAAAGGGCTGTCCGGAACCGCGGGAGTCACCGATTCTTCCGCGGGAGCCGCTTCGGAGCTTGCGGGTTCGACGACGGCGGGTTCGACGACGGCGGCGACCGGTTCGACGACGGCGGGTTCGACGACGGTGGCGACCGGTTCGGCGGCGGGTTCGACGACGGTGGCGACCGGTTCGGCGGCGGGTTCGACGACGGGAGCGGCCGCAGGGACCACCCTGCGGGTAATGACCGGGCTGGCCTTGGGCACCGAATTTGTGGGCGCCTTCTTCGGCGTGGCCGTCTTTGCGGCAGCAGCCTTCGGAGCGTCCTTCTTGGCCGGAACCTTCTTTTCGGCCTTGGCCGGGGCGTCCAGGTCATCCTCGTCGTCAAACAGACCATCGAAGAGCTTGTCGAGTTCGTCGTAGCCGGTGCCGTAGTCGTCGTCGAGCTCGGGGCCGCGCCCGAAACCTTCCTCGTACCGCGAGTCCAGTTCGGTGCGGTAATCCTCGTCGTGGACCTCGAAATAGTCCGGTTCGGCCAATGCGGTCATGAGAGCAGGGGTCTCCTGGGGTCGGGCAGGGGCCAGTATCGGGCGCGAAGGGGCGCGTCCGTTTCCGGGCCAGTTGATGGGGGCTCTCCGGGGGACCGGTTGAGCCTTTAGATCTTAGCAAGCCATAGATGGTCTGGAGTCCTTCAGCCGTTCATCTGACTCGGTATGTCGCGCGGCTCCGGGGATCAAGGAACCGCGATGCGTCGAACATCACCCGTGGGCGCCGCCGAGGGCGGGCGGAGACACGAGCGGGCGGTGGAATGGACGAAAGAGTCCATTCCACCGCCCTTGTTCGGCGTCAGTCGTCCGGCGTCAGCCCTCAGATGTGGATGACGAATTGTGCAAGTGCCGCGGCCGCTATGAAACTTGCGGAGAACGTGATGGTCGCCACAATGACCGTGCGCCAGTTGAGTGTCTTCAGCGCGTTGATGTCGCGTCCAACGTTCATGCCGAGCAGGGCGATCGAGCCAAGGCCCACGTAGAGCGGGTCAAGGTTGTGGGTGAAGGAGACGATCAAGCCGCTGAAAGGCAGAATCGGAGCTGTTGCCAACGTGGCGAGCGCAAGGACCCATACGCTCGACGGCACGGCGGGAACGTACTTGGCCAGTACGAATGCCAGCGCGGTAAGGAGGCCAAGGATCACCACGCCAATGACGTCGTTGATACTGGTGGACTTGGTGCCCAAGGCGTTGAGGACCACGCCCGCGGCGATGCTTGCACCGAAAGCGATAATCCACGTTGAGGGCTTCGTGCGCACTTCGGGGTCCTGGAGCACGGCTGAAACGTCCACTTTGGATCGGTCCTGTGGCCGGCGCAGCTTCGCGGCAACGGGGTTCCCGTTGCGGTCAAGGCGCTTGCCTTCGTCATCGCGGCGGAAGCGGCGCGACCAGAACTTGTAGAGCCGCAAAGACATCGGCAACGAAAGGAAGGCTCCGGCGTAGAAGCCCACAAGGTTCGTCACCAGGTTCGACAGGGCTGCAAGCGCCATGATCTCCGGTGCTTGCCCGGGATACAGGATGGACAGGGCCGCGACGCCGCCAAGCATCATGGATCCCGAGCCGAGGCCCAGGCCCAACGCGAGTGCAAGCGGGTCGAAGATGCCCATTCCGCCGAGCAAGCCGGCCAGGAGGGAGATGAAGACGGCGCCGAATACACTGCCCAGCAGCCACACGGAGAACACGCCGCGGTAGACCGGGGACTTCACACCGAAACGCTGCAGTGCGTAGGCCAAATAGGATTCCCGGTCAATTGCCCAGGTGGCCCCGATGGCCGTGCGGCCCATGCCCAGCGCGACGCCGACCGGCAGGGCAATGATGACGGTTCCGAAGATGTGGCCGACTTCCTGGAGCAGGATGGCCGGACCGAGGGAAGTCAGTTTGGCGAAGGAGGGTCCCACCTGGGTGCCGAGGGCTCCGAGGAACATGACGATGCTGACGTTGAGCAATACCGAGGCCACGGCACGGCTCTGGCCGGACATGGGGCGCACCTTCTGGACGCCGATGACGGCGCCCATCAGCACGGCCCACAAGACGGGCATGAGTACGATAGCGGCGTTGCCGAGGGGAATCTTGTGTGTTCCGGCCAGGATGGCGACGGCGCAGACGGCTGTGGACAGCAGGATCATCGATCCCCATTGCCGTGCGGTCGGGGTGAAGAGGCGGGCCCGTCCGTGATCGACGTTGACTACGGGCGTATCCACCTCCGGAGTGGTTGTGGATTGGTTCTTCATTGTTGTGCACCCTTCGTGTGCTGCAGTGGCGAGGGACGGATACATCCATGCCATTTGGTATACCAAAGATGGTAAGGTGGATCACATCGCAATGCAAGACATGTCACAAAAGCTGCTCGGATTCCCCAAACCTAGGGCATTCGCGCGATCGTCCGATGCCGGACTCGGTCTGCAGCTTTTTGACCTTGGGATACCAAATTTGGAGGGTTTATGATCACTCAGCTTTCTGCCCGGTACGTCCTTGGCTATGACGGGACCGGGCACGTCATGCACACGGATGGGCACGTGGTGATGAGGGATGACGAGATCATCTACGTGGGTACCGACTACGCCGGTCCCGTTGACGAACGCCGGGACTTTGGACAGAGCCTCATCTCCCCTGGCCTCATCGATCTCGACGCCTTGGCGGACATTGATCACATGATCTTCGACTCCTGGCCCACCGAGGAAATCGCTCCGGGCTTGCAATGGTCCGAAGACTACTTCCATAACCGCCGCCGCGATGTCTTCACCGCGGCGCAGCGCCAGAGCGTACGCAAGTTTGCGCTGGCGCAGCTGGCCTTGCACGGCGTGACCACCTACATGCCGATTGCCTCGGAGATCCACAGCTCCTGGGCGGAAACCTTCGAGGAACTCAAAGGGATGGCACAGTCCAGCATCGAGCTCGGCCTGCGCGGCTTCCTGGGCTCCGCGTACCGTTCGGGGATCAACGTCACTGACCACGACGGCCAGCGCGTGATCCTTTTCGACGAGGAGGAGGGACGCACAGGGTTCGCCGACGCCGCACGGTTCCTCGACTACGCCGACGAGCTAGGACACCCGTTGCTTACCGGTGTCCTGCTGCCATGCCGGATCGAGACACTCTCGGACGAACTGATGCGCCGGACTGCCGAACTGGCCACCGAACGCAACGCGCTGGTCCGCCTCCATTGCCTCCAGGGGACCAATGAAGACGGTTTCCTCGTCAAGCTCACGGGGCGTACAGTCCTTGAGCAGCTTGCGGATTCAGGCCTGCTGGACACGCGGCTCCTCATCCCGCACGGGGTTGTCATCGACGGCACCGACCCGTCCTCCAGCGCAGAAGGCGGGCCGTTGGATGTGCTGGCCCGGCATGACGTCAGCATCATTCACTGCCCCCTGACGTCGTTCCACTACTCAGGCATGCTCAAATCCTTTGACGCCTTCGCAGCCGCCGGGGTCAACATGTGCCTGGGAACGGATTCATTCCCACCGGACCTGATCAAGGGCATCGACGTCGGCACGCACCTGGCCCGCATCGCAGAGGGCCGCCGGGACGCTGGTACGGTCTCGGCGTTCTTCGACGCTGCCACCCTGGGTGGTGCCAGGGCACTGGGTCGCGACGACCTGGGGCGCCTGTGTCCGGGCGCCCAAGCCGACATTATGGTCGCCTCACTGGAGGACTTCCGTGACGGAGTCGTGGAAGATCCATTGCGCACGCTCATCCTCAACGGTTCGGCACGCAATGTCACCGACACGTACGTTGCGGGCCGCCCCGTGGTTGTTGACGGCTCGCTCCCAGGCATCGACCTGGATGGACTGCGCGCTGAGGGTCAGCAGCTCTTTGGACAGATGGTGGACGCCTACGGCGAACGCGACTACCTGCGGCGCGATGCCTCCGAGCTGTTTCCACCGGTCTATGCCCCGGCAGCAGCTCTGACACATGACGCGACGGCGTACGCACCTTAAGGGTTAAGGGTCAGAAGTCCCTATGTTCACGCGTGAGCTCCTCCGCGGGGCTGTTTGCCCTGCGGAGGAGCTGCAAGCGGGCTACATCCGATGCGGTGGAGAAGCCCGAGCCGGTGACTATGCGGGAATTGTTGCCCGGATCTTCCGGCTGCCCACCATCACGATGAGGCCAAGCAACAGCAGCGCTGCCGCGAACAACAACCACAGGCCATTGAAGCCGGTGCTTGCGAGAACAGCCGTTCCGGTCCCAACAGCACCCGCTGCAGTTACAGAGGCCGCATTGGCTTGTGCTGCAGTTCCGGATGCAAGGGCCGCCGGTGTCTCAACCGAAGGAGCGGCTGCAGCCGGATCGACGAAGCCCTGAGATCCGACCGGCCCGTTCACGACGGGCAGGTTCACGACCGGCAGGGTGACGGCGGGCAGGGTGACAACGGGCAGGGTGACAACGGGTTGGCTGATAGAGGGCAATCCCAAACCCACCGATGCGGTGCCGATAGTGTTCGGCAGGCCCAAGGGTGCCGTCAGTCCTGCACTCAAGAGCGATCCGACGCCTCCATTGGTGCCCGTCGACGCGGTGCCGAGTAGGCTCGCCGAGGTGTCACCCAAGGAGGCCAGTCCGTTCACCGACCCAGCGACGCCAGTGCCTCCGCCGGTGCCTCCGCTGGTGCCCGTCGGTGTCGTGCTGAGGACGTTGACCGAGGTGTCGCCCACGGTGACTGGAGCGGTGACAGGCGCGCTGACGCCGGTGCCTCCGCTGGTGCCCGTCGGTGTCGTGCTGAGGACGTTGACCGAGGTGTCACCCACGGTGACAGGAGCGGTGACAGGCGCGCTGACGCCGGTGCCTCCGGTGGTGCCAGTCGGTGTCGTGCTGAGGACGTTGACCGAGGTGTCACCGACGGTGACTGGAGCGGTGACAGGCGCGCTGACGCCAGTGCCTCCGCTGGTGCCGGTCGGCGTCGTGCTGAGGACGTTGACCGAGGTGTCACCCACGGTGACAGGAGCGGTGACAGGCGCGCTGACGCCGGTGCCTCCGCTGGTGCCGGTCGGCGTCGTGCTGAGGACGTTGACCGAGGTGTCACCCACGGTGACTGGAGCGGTGACAGGCGCGCTGACGGGAGCCGTCGCCTGGGTGCCAGAGGCTGTTCCAGGGGCGGAGTTGCTCAGAACTGCCAGTGAGGTGGCTCCGATATTAACAGGGACCGATATCGGAGCCACCACCTGGGTTCCGGACGGGACGGCTGCTCCGCCGGAATTGGTCGCCGGGGCCGGAACCGGGGCGAGTGCAGGGGCGGTGGTCGCGGCGCCCGAAAGGATTGAGAGCGACGTCGACCCGACGTTCACCGGAATGGACACCGGTGCAACGACTTGGGTGCCTGAGGCATTGCCCAGCGCACTTGTAGTGGTGTCTGCCGCGTTCGCGGCAGTTGCGCCGAGGGCTATCAACCCACCGGCAAAGAGGGTGCCAAGCAGCCCCTTGCGAATCATGCTGTGCATTATGTTGTTCTCCTGAACGAGTAGTTCCGAAAGGCGCATTGGAGCGCCTGGATTGGCCATTTGCCGCGGTCCGGAATTGGCTTCCGGGAAAGCGGCGGGGCGCGGAACTAGTCAGGGGATGAACCCGGGTCAAACGACACCGGAGCCGGAACTCTGCCGGCCGCAGCTGTTGACACGATGGTCCCAGCCAAGGGGTAAAACAGCTTGGTGCCTTGGAGCCAAGCGGCAGAAGCACCCGAGGGATTGCTGGAAAGGACCGCAGAGCCGCTTACGGTGTCGCTGCCGCCTGGCGCACCGGGCGGGAATGTCCCGTCGGAGGGCGCTGAAGGTTCGTTTGAACCGCTAGCCCGGACAGTCGACTTCGAAGGCGTTGCCATCAGGCCCGGAAGGCCACTGGAGCCAGCGAGGCTGAGCAACGGGGTCGCGACGTCCTGAGCCGACGTCAAGGGGACACTGCCAGCGGGCCCTGCAACAGCGGATCCCGCTTCAAGGGCTTCGCCGATTCCGGCGGCATCGGGGATGTGGATTGAAGGGACGGTTACGTCCGGGACAGTGACCGGAAGGCTGCCAACCAAGGAACCAACGCCTGACCCGACCCCGTCAACCGCGCGCGCTGCCGGCGATACGAGGCTTGCAGTCGCGGCACTAACTGCGCCATCAGGGAGGACTGTGCTCACCATGGGCGTGTTGGCCAGAAGTTGATCGACGCTCGCAGTCAGCTGCGGAAGCTCGTTGACCACCGCAGGGGGCACCTGTACCGCGGGTAGCCGGACCTCGGGGACTGGAACGGATGCCACGGCCGGGGCCGGCACGGACGCGACACTTGCCGCAACCGCGTCGCTGACAGTTCCGGAAAGCCCCTTTGGCGTATTGTGCACCACGTTGGACACCGTAGAGCTCGCGCCGCCCAGAAGGGTGTGGTTGTTGGTGTTTCCGGAATCAGCGCTGGCTGCCGTGGAAGAGAGGGCGATCCAAACAACGGCCCCCGCGCCGGCAAGCATGACGGAGCGGAGAACATGAAGAACGCGCGACTTACTTTGCTCAGCTTCCATCTCGACACCCCCCAGCGTCAGCTTGGATCGACGATCGCTCCCATCCTAGGCCTCACTAGTTAACTAGTCCAGACGTTGGAGGGCGGATTCGCCCATTCAGTTCAGCGGGCGTCGTTGGCGTATCGGACTCCGAGCTGGGATCGCACCCCGTCGAAGAGGCGCATTGTGTTCAGCGAATCGTCCAAGGGCATCACGGGACTTTCGGTCAGTCCTTGCTGGACACAGCGGGTAACCTCACGCAGTTCGTAGGTGTAGCCGATCCCGACCGCGTCAAAACGTTCGGTCCGGGGTTCATCCCAGCCCGTTCGAATCAGCAGCTCGCGCGGATTGTTAATGGAACCCTGCGTCTGGAGGAAGCCCTTGGAGCCTGCAACGGATGCCGAGCGCGGCCCATGGGCCAGCAACGAGGATGTCAGCTGGGCGATAGCACCGCCGTCGTAACCCAGCGTGAGCGCATTCTGGGAGTCGACGCCGTCGTCCGTCAAAGTGCCGATTGCGCTGACAGACTGCGGGAAACCGAGGGTGCCCAAGGGCCACAGCAGGGCGTACACCGTGAGGTCCAAAAGGGCTCCACCGCCGTCCGCCGGGGCCCAAATGCGGGCGGTGGGATCGTAAGGGGCAGGGAATCCAAGGTCGGCGCTGACCCACTTGATGTCGCCCAGCTCGCCGGACGCGGCAATGGCGAATGCCCTCTGCATGCTGGGCAGGAATCGACTCCACACGGCTTCCATGAGGAACAGTTTCCGTTCCCGGGCCAGAGCGACGAGCTCCGCCGCTTCACGGCCGTTAATGGTCAAAGATTTCTCGCACAGGACGTGCTTCCCGGCGTTGAGGGCATCCCTGACGATCTCGAAGTGTTGGGCATGCGGGGTGGCCACGTAGACGACATCGACGGCGTCATCGGCTAGCAGCCGCTGGTAGCCGGGTACACCGCCGTCGTCGCCATAGGACTTCGTGACCCCCTGCGCGGCGGCAAAGGCATCCGCGGATTCCTGGCGCCGTGAACTCACTGCATGGAGGTTTGCGTCCTCGAGCTGGGCGAGGTCGCCGCTCACGGTCTTGGCGATTCCTCCCGTGGCGATGATGCCCCAGTTCAAGGCCTTGCCAGTGGCCGCGCGGGGATCCTGGTTCGGCTGGCTGAACAACCACGGTTTGGCGATATGCAGACTCATGCGGCCAATCCTCTCATTGCACAAGCCGCGTTTACAGGACGCATTCGGGCCAACGGGCCGGGAACCTTGCGATTCCCGGCCCTCCGTCTGTAGCACTGAAGAGGCGATCAGGCCCCGGCGGCGACCCGCGGACGAACGGCTTCCTCGCTCAGTTTGCCCTGCTGCAACCTGAAGCGGCGCTCGGTCTTCTGAGCCAGGCTCCGGTCGTGCGTCACCACCAGAATGGTGGTGTCATGGTCCCGGCTCAAGGAACTGAGCAGTTCGATGATGTGCTCACCGGTCTGCTCATCCAGGTTGCCGGTGGGCTCGTCGGCCAGGATGAGCTTGGGCTCGTTGGCCAGCGCCCGGGCAATGGCAACGCGCTGCTGCTCGCCGCCCGAGAGCTTGTTGATGCGGCGGGACTGTTTCTCCGGATCCAGCTGCACCTGCTCCAGGAGGGACCTGGCCCGCTCCAAGCGGGCACCCTTCCGCATTCCGGCGAACTCCATGGGCAGCATCACGTTATCCACTGCCGAAAGGTTGGGGATGAGGTTGAACTGCTGGAAAACGAACCCGATGTCCCGGCGCCGGTATTCGGTGAGTTTGCCGGCGGGGAGCCCGGCCAGGCTGACTCCGTCCACGACGACGTCCCCGCTGGTGGGCTTGTCGAGGGCACCGAGCAGGGAGAGCAGGGTGCTCTTGCCGCTTCCGCTCTTTCCCACGATCGAGGCGAGGGTGCCCTTTTCGAGCTCGAAGCTCACGCCGTTGACGGGCTTGATGGTGCGGTCGCCGGACTTGAACTGGCGGACCAGGTCTTTGACTTCAATCATGGCTATTCTCCTCGGAGGACTTCGATGGGGCGGATGCGGGCGGTGAGCAGCGCTGGTACCAAGGCGCCCACGACGGCGACGCCGAAGACCGCGGCAACGCCTGCAGCAATGACGCCGGGGGAGGCGCTCGCCGTGACCGAGGTCAGCAACTGGGAGGCTCCGCCGAAGGGGTTTCCACCTGGACCACCAAACCCTCCGCCGCCGGGACCGCGCTGGCTCGTGGCCGTCGTCGAGCTGTTGGAACTGATCAGCGCCGACGCGATGCCGCCGCTGGCGAAGGAGGCGATGGCAGCGCCAACGACGCTGCCAAGCGCCACGAGGACGAGGGCTTCGAGCACGAACTGCAAGCCGATGGTCCGGTTGCGGGCGCCGATGGCCTTGAGGACTCCGATCTCACGGCGGCGCTCGCGGACCAACATGACCATGATGAGCAGGATGATCAAGCCGGCGGTGCCGAGTGCCGCGATGAAGGCCACGAGTGAAATGTTCTTGACGCTGTCCAGCGAACTGACCGCGGTTTCGAGGTTCCGCTGGCCCTGTGTGACGTCAGCCTTGCCGGAGCCGAGGGCGGCTTGAAGCGCCGTCTTGGCGGCGTCCACATTCGCCATGCTGTTGACGGTGACCACCATGCTGGAGAGCTCGCCCGGAGTCGCCGCGAGGGCCTGGGCCTCGGCGAGTGTCGTGTACACGGCGTTGTTGCCGAAAGTGGTGCCGGCGTCGAAGATGCCTGCCACCGTGAACGTCTTGCCGGCGATGGTGAACGTCGAGCCGGCCTTGAGGTTGTTCTTCGTCGCGAGAGTCGTTCCGACGAGGGCCTTGGTGCTGGCGACGGTGTAGTCGCCCAGGCCTGTGCCGCTTGTGATGTTCAGGGCCTTGCCGGCGGTGTCCACCTCGGCCCCGATACCTGTAGCAGTGATGGGCAGCGAGAACGTGGGCGCCGTTCCGGTGCTACCCGAGCCCGTGCTGCCGCTTGTGTTGTTGCGGTTGCCGAGCGTGCCGGCGTCGATGGCTGCCTGAAGGTTCGTGGTGACGCTCGTGCCACCGCCGGGACCGCCACCGGGTCCGGCTTGCTGCGCCGTGGTGCCGGTGGTCGAGGTGGAGGCCGTCGTCGCGGTCTCCAGCCGCAGCGCCTTGGTGCCCACCACGGAAACGACGTTCGGTACCGCTGCCGCCGTCGCGGTCTGGGCCGCGGTGAGCGGCTCGCCGCCGCCGTCGAATCCCTGCGCGCCGGCCGGATTCACGGTCAGGACCGTGCCCACGGAGGCGTTCAACTCCTGGACCTTGCCGCCAACGGCTTGGTTGGCCACGAGCATGGCAAGCGCCAGCCCGATCGCGACGGCCAGGACTGCCACTACAGCCGCGGTTCTTATCTTGTTGCGGAAGGCATTGCCTACACTCCGGGCGAGGACGCTCACGATTCTCCTTCTGGACCTGGCCCGCCCCAGCGGCGCGCCTGCTCACCTAACAGTGCTCACGGCGGCTGTGCGGCTGTGCTGCTGAAGCTATGCGGGGCCTGTGAAGAGTTGCGCGAYGGCGGATGGAGCCGGACACACCGACGGCGGCCACCCCCTGGAGTGGGGATGGCCGCCGTCGGTGGTGCCTAGAGGAGTGCTACTACTTGGTGATCGGGCCGAGGACCGGATCGTCCACGTAGGCCGTCTTCACGTTGGCGAGGGTCACGATGACCGGAGGCAGCAGGTACGCCGGCACGGTCTTGACGCCGTTGTTGTAGGACTTGGTGTCGTTGATTTCCGGGGTCTTGCCGGACTGGATGTCGTTGACCATGGTGATGGAGTGCTCAACGAGCTTGCGGGTGTCCTTGTTGATGGTGGAGTACTGCTCGCCCGCAAGGATGGACTTGACCGACTCAACCTCGGAGTCCTGGCCGGTCACGACCGGAAGCGGCTTGCCTGCCGCCTTGACCGAGGTCAGGATGGCGCGGGCCAGGGTGTCGTTCGGGGACAGCACGCCGTCCAGCGAAGCGCTCGTGTAGGTACCTGCGAGCAGGGTGTCCATGCGCTTCTGGGCGTTCTCTGCCTTCCAACCCTGGGTGACGGCCTGCTCGAAGGACTTCTGGCCGGAAACCACCTTGAGGGTTCCGTCATCGATCTTCGGCTGCAGGATGCTCATGGCGCCGTCGAAGAAGACCTTCGCGTTGGCGTCATCGGGGGAACCTGCAAACAGCTCGATGTTGTACGGGCCGCTCGGCATCTTGGCCTTGAGTCCGTCCAGCAGGGCCTGGCCCTGCAGCACACCGACCTTGAAGTTGTCGTAGGCCACGTAGTAGTCCACGTTGGAGGTGTTCAGGAGCAGGCGGTCGTAGGCAATGACCGTAGCGCCGGCGTCCTTGGCCTGCTTGAGCTGCGTGCCCAGCTGGGCGCCGTCGATGGCACCGACGATGATGAGCTTGTCGCCCTTGGTGATCATCGCGCTGATCTGGTTCTGCTGCTCCGAAACGCCACCGTTTGCGAACTGCACATCCGGCTTGAAGCCTGCGCTTGTGAGCCCGTCGTTGAAGAGCTTCTCTGCCAGGACCCAGTTCTCACTGGTCTTCTGCGGGAGCGCGACGCCGATCGAGGAACCCTTGGGGAATGCCTCGCTGCCGCTTGACGAGCCACCGGAGCTGCCGCTGTCCGTACGGCCGCAGGCCGTCAGCGCCAGTGCCGCGATCGCAGCTACTGCTGCTGCCTTTCCTGCTTTACCAAACATTCGCATATCTTGGTTCGCTTTCTTTGTTGTGGATGGAACAAGCCGTCTTGAAGCCGATCAGGCTTCCTTGGAGATGACTTCCTTGGTTGAGGTCGTCTCGTCCGGGGCACTTTCGCTGCTCCGGCCGAAGTTCTTCATCATCAATCCGATGATCGATTTCTTGCCCTGCGTCTTGTTGTAGACGTCGAAGGCAACTGCCGCCAGCAGCACGAGGCCCTTGATGATCTGGGTGAGGTCCGCGCCGACGCCGAGCAGTTGGAGGCCGTTGTTGAGGACAGCCATGACCAGGCCACCAACGATGGAGCCGATCACCGTGCCCACGCCGCCGGTGACCGCTGCGCCACCGATGAATACGGCCGCGATCGCATCCAGTTCCCAGCCGACGCCGTCGAACGGACCCGAAGCCGTGGAGCGGCCCACGAAGATCATGCCGGCGAGGCCGGCAAGGATGGACATGTTCATCATGACCATGAAATTGACCTTCTTGGACTGGACTCCGGAGAGTTCGGCCGCGTGGCGGTTGCCGCCGACTGCGTAGATGTGGCGGCCAATGACCGTCTTGGCGGAAATGAAACCGTAGATCAGGACCAGCACGGCCAGAATAAGGCCCGGGATGGGGAACGAGGTGCCTGGGCGGCCAGTCGCGAACAGGTACGTGGCGTAGAGGATGGCTGCATTGACGAGCACGAGCTTGGTGACCATCACCCAGCCTTCTTGCACTTCGGCGCCCAGTGCCTGGGCGGTGCGGCGGGAACGGATCGCACTGACAATCACGAAGGCGACGGCGATAAGGCCCAGCAGGATTGTCAGGTTGTTATACCCCGTCTTCGGCCCTATCTCGGGCAGGTACCCGGAGCCCAGGTACTGGAAGTCTTCCGGGACCGGAACGGTGTTGGACTTGCCCACGAACTGGTTGAAACCGCGGAAGAGCAGCATGCCGGCAAGGGTCACGATGAAGGCCGGGATACCGACGTATGCCGTCCAGAATCCTTGCCAGGCTCCGATCAGGGCGCCGAGCAGGAGCCCGAACAGGACGGCTACGTACCAGGGCAGGTGCCAGTCCCTGATGGCCAGGGCCACCGAGATGCCGACGAAGGCCGCTACCGAACCTACGGAGAGGTCGATGTGGCCGGCGATGATGACCAGGACCATGCCGATGGCCAGGATCAGGATGTAGGAGTTGCCGTTGAAGAGGTTGATGACGTTGCCCGGGGTGAGCGTGCGGCCCGAGGTGAAGATCTGGAAGAAGATGACGAGTGCAACCAGGGCGAAGATCATGCCGAATTGGCGGGTGTTGCCACCGAATAGCTTCTTGAGCGCGTTCATTGTTTTGGGTCCTTGTGTCCGTGTGGTTCTGGAGATGACCGGGGTCAGGCAGCTTTGCGGCTGGATGTCATGAGCTTCATGAGGCTTTCCTGGCTGGCTTCGTCCTTGTTGAGTACGCCAGTGATGGAGCCCTCGAAGATGGTGTAGATACGGTCGGAGAGGCCCAGCAGTTCGGGAAGTTCGGAGGAGATCACAATCACGCCCTTCCCTTGGTTTGCCAGCTGCTGGATGATTCCGTAGATCTCGTACTTGGCCCCGACGTCGATTCCGCGGGTGGGTTCATCCAGGATGAGAAGGTCCGGATCAGTGAACATCCATTTGGCGAGAACAACCTTTTGTTGGTTTCCGCCGGAAAGCTTCGATACGCCTTCCTCCACCGACGGCGTTTTGGTGCGCAGCGACTTCCGGTATTGCTCGGCCACCATGAATTCCTTGTTGGTGTCCACAACGATTCCCCGGCTGATCTTCTTCAAGTTGGCAGACACCGTGGTGGTCTTGATGTCGTCCAGGAGGTTCAGTCCCAGGCTCTTGCGGTCCTCCGTGACGTAGCCGAGACCGGCGTCGATCGCTTGGCGGACGCTGCGCATGGTGATCGGTTTGCCGTCCTTGTACACCTGCCCCGAGATGAACCGGCCGTAGGAGTGGCCGAAGACGGAGCGGGCAAGCTCGGTGCGCCCGGCGCCCATCAGGCCGGCAAAGCCGACGATTTCACCCCGGCGCACATGGAAGCTGGAGTTCTTGCAGACCAGGCGGTCCTGGATCTGGGGATGCCCGACCGTCCAATCCTTGACTTCGAAGAACACCTCGCCGATCTTCGGCGTGTGGTCCGGGAAGCGGGACTCGAGCGTCCGCCCGACCATGCCCTTGATGATCCGGTCCTCGTCGACACCGTCTTCCACGACGTTGAGCGTCTCGATGGACTTGCCATCGCGGATGATGGTGATCTCGTCCGCGATCTGCTCGATCTCGTTGAGCTTGTGGGAAATGATGATGGACGTGATGCCCCGGCCCTTGAGGCCAAGGATCAGGTCCAGCAAGTGCTGGGAGTCCGATTCGTTCAGGGCTGCCGTGGGCTCGTCGAGAATGAGCAGCTTGACGGACTTGTTCAGCGCCTTGGCGATTTCCACCAGTTGCTGCTTGCCGACGCCGATTTCCTTGATAGGGGTATCCGGGTCCTCGCGCAAGCCGACCCGTGCGAGGAGTTCGATTGACCGCTTGCGGGCCTCGGCCCAGTCGATGATGCCGCGACGGACGGGTTCGTTGCCGAGGAAGATGTTTTCCATGATGGACAGCTCGGGGATCAGTGCCAGTTCCTGGTGGATGATCACGATTCCCGCATGTTCGCTGGCCCGGATGTCCTTGAACTGCTGGACTTCCGCCTGGTACACGATGTCGCCGTCGTAGCTGCCGTAGGGGTAAACCCCGGAGAGCACCTTCATCAACGTGGACTTTCCTGCACCGTTTTCGCCGCAGATCGCATGGATTTCGCCCACCTTGACCCGGAGGCTCACGTCCGAGAGCGCCTTCACGCCGGGGAATTCCTTGGTGATGGACCGCATCTCGAGGAGAACCGGATCCTGGTGCGTTATGGGGGTCGACATACCCTCGCGCCTCCAATGTTTGACGTCGTTGTCGGCTCGGGGATGGCGAGCCTATCTGATGAGAAAGTAAACTGGATCACACCGCTTGTCGTCAAGACTTTAACGCAAGACGGCGATAACAGCGTGGTAACGAAATGTTTAGGACTGCTTAATTCCGGCGTGCTGGAACACCAAAGCGGCCGCCCCCAGGGCCTCCGCCCGGGCGCCGAGCGAAGACATCGCGAGGTGCGTTGTCTCGCCGATTACGGGCACTGCATGGCGGACGAGGCCCCGCCGGATCGGGTCCAGGAGGATGTCGCCGAGGCCGGCCAGAGGGCCGCCCACCACGATGACTTCCGGGTTTATGAGATTCGCCACATTGCCGAGCGCGCGCCCCACCGCGAGTCCGGCGTCGTCCACTACGCGAAGGGTCGCCGGATCCCTCGCCAGGGCGTTGCGGACAATGTCCTCGGGTTCGAGATGGAGCCCTGAGCCCTTCCCGAGCAACTCGATCATGGTGGTGGTGGAAGCCATCGTTTCCAGGCAGCCCCGGTTGCCGCAGCGGCAGATCGCGCCGTATTCGTGGATGGTCGCATGGCCGATTTCTCCTGTGATTCCCACTGCCCCGTAGTAGGGCGCACCGTTGATGATGAGGCCCGCTCCGATGCCGGAGCCGATCTTGAGGAACATAAGGTTGCTGATCCCGCTGTGGGGCCCCCAGGTGACCTCGGAGAGGGCGCCCAGATTGGCGTCGTTGTCAACGTATACGGGAAGATCGAGGGCTTCCTCCAGCCGTTCGAGAATCTGGATCCCCACCCATTCGGGCAGGATGGCGCCCTGCGCCACGGTACCGGAACGGCGGTCGATGGGGCCCGCTATGCCGGCCCCCGCGCCAACCACCGCGCTTCGGTCCACGCCGCTCTCGAGCAGGAGCTTGTTGAGGAGTGCGACGGCGGCGCTGATGCCCTGTTCGGCGTGGTGGCCAAGGGGGAGCGTGACCGTTTCCTCGACGATGATGTGATAGCCCAGCGAGGCCAGGACCACCCGCAGGTGGCGCCGGCCAAAATCGATCCCGACGGCCACCGCGCCGTTGCTGTTGAGCCTGACGTTCAGTGCCCGTCGTCCGGAGCTTGTGATCGGTTCGGTGGAGACGAGCCCCGCGTCCTGCATGATCTTGACGATGTTGGACACCGTTGCCGTGGAAAGGCCGGTCTGCCGGGCGAGTTCGGCCTGGGTGGAGGGGCCGCTCAGCAGGCATTCGATGAGCCGCTGCTGGTTCAGGTGGCGCAGCGCTGATTGCGAGCCGGGGTTCTTGCGGTGGCTCTTCGTCGAGCTGGATGTTGCGGGCATGAAATGAAGCGTGCCTCAAATCACAGTTGCAGTCAAGAAGTTAACGCAATGGAGTGAACTTGCATCGTCATCATGAACTATGCCCCGGTTTTGTACGAACCATCCCCGGCGGGCTGCCCACAGGTCCTTTTGTCCCGGGTGGTGAGCCTTCTGCTGGCTAGGCTGGAAGGACGAGTGATCCCGGGCGTGTCTCCCATGAACGCCTGACGGGGATGCAAGGTGCTATTGAGGTGGTAATGATGCTGCTGTCCGTTCTGCAGGCCAACGCTGTTGTCCTGGACATCGACGCCAATCTGAAGACGGTCGATGCGGCGGCACAACGCGCTGCCGCGGCCGGGGCCGCCTTGTTGCTGACCCCCGAGCTCTTCCCGGTGGGGTACGCGCCGCTGCGGCTCCACGCGGAGCTCGATCCTGCAGTGCTTCCGGGCATCCGGGGGCGCCTTGCGGACATCGCCCGCACGCACGGCATCGGACTGGTCTACAGCCTTCCGGCACCAGCTGCCAATGGCGGCTGGCATATCTCCGCAACTCTTCTGGACGCGCACGGAACCGTGCTCCTGGACTACAGCAAAGTGCACCTCTTCGGCGAGGAGGAGCGAAAGGCGTTCTCAGCCGCCCAAGCAGCCCCCGGCGTCGTGGACTTCAACGGGATCAAAACCTCGCTGCTGATTTGCTACGACGTCGAGTTCCCCGAAACGGTCCGCGCCTCGGCCACGCGAGGCGCTGACCTAGTGCTTGTTCCCACCGCCCTGTCGGCCGGATTCGACGCCGTGCCCCAGATCCTGATTCGGGCCCGGGCACTGGAGAGCCAACTCAACGTGGCCTACGCGAACCACAGCGGCCACGAGGACGGCTGCGACTTCCTCGGCGGGAGCGTGGTCGCGGGTCCGGACGGTTCGTTGCTCGCTGCGGCCGGGGATGGCGCCGAATTGCTCTTCGCCGAGATCTCCACTGAAAGCGTCAGGGCGGCACGGGAACAGGTGCCCTACCTGCGCGAACGCCGCCCGGAGCTGTACCGGGAGTGGGAAGGTTCTGCTCCGAAAGGTTGAGGCCGCGAATGCATGGGGTGGATGAGTAGCTCAGCGGTTGACTACGGGCGCGCGTAAGCCAACCGGCCGAGCCCAAGCACGGATTCCGAGAATGAGGCTGCGTCCGTCGCCAAAGAATGGCAGAAGAAAGACTGCATGCAACAGGAACCAGTGCTGCAGGAATGAACCGGGTGCCAGTAGTGCAACCAGCGCCCCCACCAAGCATGATCCACCCGGACCGAGTATCGCCACGATTGCGATCTGCCATCCGTAGAGATGCCCGACGGGAATGACGGAGAAGCGAAGGATGCCGGAAGAAACTACGACGTCGGAAATCCCGTGAAACAGCCTCATGCCCGCAACGTGAGACCACTCATGCACCAGAAATCCGCACAGCAGGCACAGCACATGCACAAGAAGCCACAGGCCAGCCCGGAAAAGTATCGGGTCAGTGGTCATGGCGGCCAGGAAGGTGCACGCCGTGAAGCCGAGAGCCGCGGCGGCAAAAGGCAATCTACATGACCATATGAGTTGCTTGGCTATCAGCCCGGCAGTGACATCCCGGAGGGCGAACTTTCGAACAGTCAATCCTGGTTCGCTTGTAGGAGTCGCTTCTTGTGGAGCTTTAGCCGTTCCAGGACTGATGCAACGGCAACATAAAAGACAAGCGATGCCGCGAAGACAAAAGCGATGGGCGCGCCGTTCGACACCCCGATTTCCAACGCGGTCGCCCCGTCGGGCTTTGCATGGGGCTCGAAGAAGAGCGCGCCGAACAGGCCAGATTTCCTGACTCCTATTTCTGACGCCGAGAACATCGTGGTGATGAAACTTGCGACAACGACGATCATGGTGACAACAAAAGAGACTGTCATCCCGACGATGGATCTAAGCAACCACTTCATGGCGTGCAATCCTTTCCATTCTCCGCATACCCAGGATGCTGTAAAAGACGACGAGCATGTTAAGCGCGGTGAAAATTCCCGCACTGATCATTGGATCAAAGTTAAAGACGTTCAAGCCGAGCGCCACAATCATGACGACTATCACCGTGAGCAGGACCCCCATGATGACAGTGAATGGGTTTCCCTTCTCAGGAGGGAAAGCGATGCCAACTAGGGTTGATATGAGAATGTTGCTCAAACACAATCCAAGCACCGGCAGGCACGCTTCGAAGGTAATTCCTTGCGACAAGGAAATCGTGATGACTGGAATGCCCACAACCATCAGGAGGACGCCTTGCGAGCCGACGAGGCGTAAGTAGTTCGCAACGGTGCGGCCCGGATAAGTGACCATGCGCCGCAGGGGCTCCGAGTTTGAAAATGCATAGACTCCCTGAAATGTTATGAGGGCGAGGACGTAGGGTGGGAACACCAAATGCTCGAGCCAGGCGAAGACTGAATAAATGATGATAAAAGAGATAGCCACCATCGTTTCGAAACTTCGAAACAAGACCAGAATGTAAACGCCGAACTTACGATCTGCCAAGCGTGAAGGCAGAAAGACGAAGAAGCGACGCATCGGGACGTAGTTCCTGGGTGCGATGGCGACGATTGCCGGAATTACTGCCGCCGATATCGCAAGGAGGATTAAAATGGATAACCAGAGCCCAACGGCTTCCTGCAGTTTCGCGTAGAGCAATGCAGGTGTAAAGTAGTCGCGCCCCAATACGTAGCTTTCGGCGATCTGGCTGCTCTGCTCGTTGGTTTGAGGAAACGCCACCGCCAGCCCGAAAGCCAGCACCATCGGGACTATCAGACCGCGAAGTCGGGCGATCCGGAGGGCCTGCAGAGCACGCTCAAGCAGGTAGTAGCCGAGGCTCAGAAGCAAGTAGGTTGAAATAGCGGGGAACCAGATGGATGCCAGAACCCTCGGAATGTAATCAGGACCCTCGATCAACACGGTTGAAATGGAGAAAGCACCGAAAACGAACACGGTCATAAGGAGAACGAGGGATGACTCAAAGAGCGCAAACGCCATCGTCCTTTCCTTATTGGTCACGGGCAGATTGAAGGAGAGCTTCAGAAGCCCATCTGCCTTCATGAACAGCACCCGGATCAGTGTGTACGCAATAAGTACCCAAAATCCGACCGATGCGTTGGCCACTTGAAGAACCGGCTCAAGCAGGCCGGTTCCACCGAGATACTGACGGATGACCACATAGCTCAACACGTTGAATCCCGCGAACGCGAGAACGAGCAGGAATATGGTAGAAAGCCGAGCAGCCGGGCTGGCCAACAGGCCTCGTCCCAAGACGCGCCTCACGATGAAGAGCCAGAACAATCGAGACAGGAGAACTACGCTCTTGAAGCGCATTTAGGATGGCTCCATTGCCTGGATGAATTCGTTGGCAAGGTCAGCTATCGTTCCGTGATCTTCGATAATTTTCCGGACGGGAGCCTGAACCACCAGGGCCCCTTGGATGAGAAGCGCCAGCTCGTCAGCGACGTGCTCCAACATGGTGAAGTCATGACTGCACAGCAGAACCGATCGGCCTTCTGTGGCTAGTTGTCGGATATCTCGCTCGAAGAGGTTGATGGCGTCGATGTCGACGCCATTGAGGGTCTCATCGATGACGGTAAACCTTCGCCGGAGCATGAACGCCGCGATAAGTTGCAGCTTCTTCCTCATGCCGTGTGAGTAGTCCTCGATCAAGTCGCGGTGCCTGTCGCGCATGGAGTACCTGGCGAATTGCGTCCTCAGTGCCGCGTGATCCATGGATTCTCCATAGAGCCCGTGCATGAAACGCACGTATTCCTCCCCCGTGAGGAACTCAGGGAGGTAATCATTGCTCGACAAGTAGATCGAAGACATCTTGGCGCTGCGGCTCTGACTGCTGTCAGGTCCGATGCGGACGCGGCCGCTTTGAAGTTGGAGCAGATCCAGGATGACCTTTATCAGGGTGGACTTCCCGGATCCGTTGGGACCGATGAGGCCCATGATCTGGTCCCCGGCGATCGTGAACGAGACATCATGAAGCACTTGGGTTCTGGAGTTATAGGCGTAGTTGACGTTGGCAACACTGAGAGTCATGAGGCGTGATTCCGATGCTCTGGTCGTGGTGGCACGTTGTCAGTGCCACCACGAAGGCAGGCTTGCGAGCATTGCAAAAGCAAGCACCATCAGGACGGCGAGAACCACCAGAAACCAGCCATCGTAGCGAACAATCATTTCGTCAATCTTGGTTCGTGCCGTTGCCATGGTGCTGCTTGCATTCAAGGCGGTCGTAGTGAGCATTTCGTTCCTCCACTTCGATTTGAGCTACTGGCGGATCCCGTGTAGCCGGCACTCGAATGCTAGGCCGCGAAAACCGCGTCTCAGTGGTCAAACGGCGAAATTAAGTGGTGAAACCCGGCAAAATACGTGCAAAATCGACGTTTCTCCGTGTGCCGGCGGCTCCGTCTACGTGTTTTAAGCAGCACGACACGTAGACGGTGCCGCAGTCAGAAAGTGCCCGGGACTAGGCATCCCCTCCGCCCGCCAAACCGTCCGCGTACTGCAGCGCGATCCAAAGCTCCGCGCGCACTTGGGCCTGGTTCAGGTCCGTATCGAGCAGTTCGGCGAGCAGCCCGATCTGGCGGCGCACGCTGTTGCGGTGCAACCCCAGCAGCTTGGCAGAGGCGTCCCAGCTGCCGTTTTCGCTTAGCCAGCCCCGGAGCACTGCCAAGAGGGGATCGCGCTTGTCGGCTTCCAAGGCAAGCACCGGTTCAAGAAGCCTCGCGGCCAGCATCGACCCGGCCTCGCGGCCGAGGAGCCCGGTGACCGACCACGTCACCTCGTCGACGCGGGCGCTCCGTCCGCTGGACTGGACCCGTGAACGTAGCGAGGTCACCCGCTGGTGCGCTGCGGCGAGGCCTGTCAGTTCCGTCGGGTCTCCGATGACGAGCCGCCAGCCCAGCTTTTCTACGTCCGCCAGGAGCGCGTCGTCCACCTTCAAGCGAGTGATCGCGGCGAATCCGTACTCGGTGATTTCCACCAGTTTGGTGTCGAAAAGGCGCCGCCACTGCAAGAGCTCACGCACCGGGCTGTCGCCGGCGGGCCATTCGGGGGAGTCCACCTTGATGCCCTGGACCACGCGCAGGGGAGCGGATCTGGTGGAAGACAGGCTCTGGGCGAGGAGGTCCTTGAGCCCGTTGACGTGCCGGGTCCCGCCGCTGGCGAGGCTTTCGGGGTGCAGCAGCAACGCCGTCGCCAATTGGCTCGGGGCGAGCGAGCCGCTGGTCCGTTGGCGGACCAGCAACTCCAGCAACCCCACCACCGACTGCACCACGCTGTTCTGGGCGGGAGTCAGCGCAGCGTCCGAGCCCAGGATCAGGGCGCCGAGGTTGGCGTCCTTGGTGCTCCGCAGCGGGTGGCCAAAGACCCTCTCCGATCCCGGCTGCTCAAAGCCGTCCATCTCGACTCGCGGCCCGCTGCCCGAAAGGAGCCGTTCCAGCATGGGCTCCAGCAGTGAATGCTCGACGCCGCTGCTGCCGCCGGCCGCGTGGGCGCGCGCACGTACCCGCCCGTCCGCTCCGACCAGAAGTGCCCAGACGGGCACCTTCTGGACCAAAGCGGCGAGCAGCTCGTGTTCAGGCCGAGGGGAGAGGACCGCCCGCATGAGTTGCCGGTTGGTGTCCGCGAGCTGGCGGAAGACCTTCGCATTGTCCGACTCCAGGAGCTGGGAGAACTCTAAGCCGATCGCTGCGAACGGGATGGACTCGGGAATCTCGATCAAGGTGAGCTTGTGCCGGCGGCACGCTTTCAGCAGCTCGGACGGGACGGCGTCAAAATACGGCCTGATCCCGAAGCCCAGCGCCGGCACCTTGGCCCCCACCAGCCGCTTCACGTAAGCATCGACGTTCTCGCTGGACCCGCCGTCCCCCAGGAAAGGGAGCCCCGCGGTCAGCAGGAACTCCCCGTCCGGCAGGTACGGGGTGGGGTCGTCCAGTTCGCTGGGTTCAACCCAGCGCAGGAGCTCCCCGCCGCTGCCGCCGTCGTGGAGTATCTCCAACTCCGGCGGCAGCTGCTTCAGGAACTGCTCAAGGGTGACGAAACTCAGGCGGCCGGCGGCTGGCTCAGGCGACATCGCTCGGTGCCTCCTGGTAATCGGGGCACTCGTAGGCGCTGGACTCATACACGCGGGGGAGTCGCGGTGCGATCCGGTTGATGATCTCGTCGCCGTGGCTTCCGATGGCGGCGCCCCAATCGTCGGCACTCGCGGCCCCTCCTGCGGGATCGCCGAACAAAACCGCTGTGTCTCCGACCTCGATTCCGGACGCGTCCGGGCCGAGGTCCACCATGAACTGGTCCATGCACACCTTGCCGATCACCGGGACCCTCCGGCCGGCGATATGGACCAGGCTCCGGCCGCTGATGCCCTTGGGGATACCATCGGCGTAGCCGAGGGGGATGAGTCCGAGGTAGCGCGGCTCATGCGTGATGGCCTGGTGTTCGTAGCTGACGCCAGTCCCCGCCGGGACTTTCTTGACCATGACGAGCGGCGCGGTGACGCCCAAAGCGGGGCGGAGTCCGAAGTCGGCGGGATCCAGATGGTCCGCTGGGGCCAAGCCGTAAATCGCCAGTCCGGCGCGGACCATGTCGAAGTGGAATTCGGGCCGGTCCAGGATGTTGGCCGAGCTCGACACGTGCCGCAGCTGCGGGTCCAGTCCGGCAGCGCGGGCTTCGCCAACTGCGTCTTCGAACTCCGCGACGGCCGCGGCGTTGCCGGGGTGGGCGGGAACGTCGGCCCAGGCCAAGTGGGTCCAGATGCCGCGGACAAGCACCGTGCCGTCCTGCTCCGCCTTGCGTGCCCGGGCCACGAGTTCGGGCCAGTCTTCCTTCCGCGCGCCGCCGCGGCTGAGGCCGCTGTCCAGCTCCAAGTGCACGACGGCGGGGCGGCCCAATTGCTCCGCGATCCCGGCCAGCACCTCAAGTTGACCGACGCTCCCAAGCGAAACGTCGACGTCGTACTCGAGCGCCTCACGGATGGTCGCGCTGGTCTGGGATGCCAGATACAGCCACGACAGGACCGGCACGGTGATGCCCGCCTGACGCAAGGTGATGGCTTCGCTCAATTGGGCCGTTCCGAGCCAATCAGCCCCTGCCCCCACCGCCGTGCGGGCCACGTCGACGAGGCCGTGACCGTAGCCGTTCCCCTTGACCACGGCCATGAAATGCGGCGCGGCTGTGCGCTTCTTGAGGGCCTTGATGTTGTCTGAAATCGCAGACAGATCAACGCTGACCTGCCCGGAAAGCGCCGCTCCGGGCGCCGTTTCTGATTGTGCAATACGTCTCATGGTTGATCACTATAGGTCATTTTGCACCGCCGTGAGAGCTGGCTCACAGGCTTACGGTTGTCAGGGGAAACCGCCAACTACTCTGAAGGGACGTCAACGGTGACTGTGCCTACCTCCACCCAGACCAAGCCAACGCACGCCACGAATACGGATGCAGGCAATGCCGTCCGCCGCCCGGGGCTCGGTTCGCAGCTCCTGCGCCGCAAGCCGATCGGGCAAATGGTCAGCGAAGCAGGAAGCAGCGAAAGCGGTACGCCGCTGGTCCGCAGCTTCGGCGTCCTCCAGCTGACGATGATCAGCGTCGGCGCGACCCTGGGAACCGGCATCCTGGTGATCCTGGGTGAATCCGTGCCGCTGGCCGGACCCGCGGTCTGGATTTCCTTCGTGGTCGCTGGGCTGGCCGCCCTGTTCTCGGCCGTGTCCTACGCCGAAATGGCAGGCCTTGTGCCCGTCGCCGGGTCCAGCTATTCCTACTCCTATGCCACGATGGGCGAGGGCATGGCCTGGATCTGTGGTTGGTGCCTCGTCCTCGAATACGCGGTCTCCGTGGCTGCCGTGGCCGTCGGCGCAGGGCAATACGTGAACGAAACGCTCGCCGCGTTCGGGCAGTTCCTGCCGGACGCGATGTCCCAGCCGCCGGGCAGCGGCGGCGTGGTCAACGTGCCGGCCATGCTGATCGTGGTCCTCGCCATGGTCCTGCTGGTGCGCGGCGCCAAGGAAAGCGCCTGGATCAACACTGCGATCGTGACCATCAAGATTGTCATCCTGCTGTTCTTCTGCGCCGTTGCGTTCACCGCGTTCAACGCCGGCAACTTCGAACCTCTCATGCCGATGGGTGCCGCAGGCGTTTCGGCCGCAGCATCCCGGGTGTTCTTCTCCTACATCGGTTTCGACGCCGCTTCCACCGCAGGCGAGGAAGCCCGCAACCCCAAGCGAGACCTGCCCCGGGCCATCCTGCTCTCCATGGTGATCGTGACCAGCATCTACGTCCTGGTTGCCGTGGCCGCTATCGGGGCCCGCCCCTGGGAATGGTTCGGCGGCACAGAGGCAGCCCTGGTCCAGATCCTCGAGGAAACCACCCACCAACCCTGGATCGCGCTCGTCTTCTCCATCGGTGCCGTGCTCGCCATCGCCAGCATCGTCCTGACCGTGCTCTACGGCCAGACCCGCATCCTGCTCTCCATGTCCCGCGACGGGCTGGTCCCTGAGGTCTTCGGACGGATCTCCCCCCGCACCGGCACTCCGGTGGCCGGAACGCTCATCGTGGGCACCGCCGTCGCACTCACCGCTGGGCTTGTCCCGCTCGGCGCGCTGGCCGACGCCACCAGCATCGGCACCCTCTTCGCGTTCGCGCTGGTCAACGTCGCCGTCATCTACCTGCGGCGCAACCGCCCGGAGCTCAAGCGCAGCTTCCGCGTACCGCTCTACCCGATCACCCCCGTCCTCGGCACCCTCATGTGTGCCTACCTCATGGCCAACCTGGGTGCCGACACCTGGGTGGTGTTCGGTGGCTGGATGCTCGTGGGGATCGCCCTCTACTTCGGCTATGGACGCCGGAACTCCAAGGTAGCGGCCCTGACCGAACAGGAATACCGTGAACTATCCGCCAGGGTCGCCGACCCGGAAACTGTGAAGGCAGAACTTTCATGACCATCGCCACCGAATTGCCCACGGAACCCACACCCCGCGCGGGGGATGCCGGAATTTCCCAAGCAACGCCGGCCGACGCTCCCATCACCATGCTGAACCCGGACTTCCCGTTCAGCTACGACCACTACCTGGCCCACCCCGACGGGCTGGCGGTCATTCCGCCGGAACTGTACGGCACAGAGGTCGCGGTGATCGGTGCGGGCCTTTCGGGACTCGTGACGGCCTACGAGCTCATGAAGCTCGGGCTGCGCCCCGTTGTCTACGAGGCCGACCAAATCGGCGGGCGGTTGCGCACCGCGAGCTTCCCGTCCGCTCCCGGAGTGGTGGCAGACCTCGGTGGCATGCGCTTCCCGGTGTCCGGAAAGGCGTTCTACCACTACGTGGAACTCCTCGGCTTGGACACCCAGGAATTCCCCAACCCGCTTGCCCCGGCAACATCGAGCACCGTGATCGAGTTGGCCGGACAGAAGCACTACGCCGCCACGTCGGCTGAGCTGCCGGAGTTCTTCCACGAGGTTGCCGCAGCCTGGAAGGCCGCAGTGAATGACGGCGCCGCGTTCCAGGAAATGCAGGAGGCGATCCGGGTCCGCGACACCAAGCGCATCAAGGAGCTATGGAACGGGCTGCTCCCGCTGCTCGACGAACAGACCTTCTACGGATTCATCGCCGCAAGCACGTCCTTCAAGGACGCCGGATTCGCGCACCGCGAGGCCTTCGGCCAAGTAGGTTTCGGCACGGGTGGCTGGGACACCGACTTCCCCAACTCCATCCTCGAAATCCTGCGCGTCGTCTACACCGACGCCGATGACCAGCACCGCCTCATCACCGGGGGAGCGCAACGGCTCCCCGAGGCACTCTGGCACCACGCGCCGTCGGGCATGGCCCACTGGCCCGAGGGCACCTCGCTCGCATCGTTGCATTCCGGTTCCCCGCGCGGAGCCGTGGACCGCATCGAGCGCGGAGCGGACGGCGACCTCATGGTGCGCGAGCGTTGGGGCCGCGAAACCGGGTACTCCGCCGTCGTGACCACCTGCCAGTCCTGGCTGCTGTCCACGCGCATCCACACCCAGGAATCGTTGTTCCCATCGGAACTGTGGACCGCGATCGAACGCTCGCACTACATGCAGTCGTCCAAGACCTTCGTCATGGTGGACCGACCGTTCTGGAAGGACATCGACCCCGAAACGGGCCGCGAAGTGTTGTCCATGACGCTGACCGACCGGCTCAACCGGGCGACGTACCTGCTCGACGACGGCCCGGACAAGCCTGCCGTCATCCTGCTCTCCTATACGTGGAACGACGACGCCCTGAAGTGGCTCTCGCTCAGCGCCGAGGAACGCGTCAAGCTCATGCTGCACTCGCTCGAGCAGATCTATCCGGGTGTGGACATCGCGAGCCACATCGTGGGCCAGCCCATCACCGTTTCCTGGGAGGCCGACCCCAACTTCATGGGTGCCTTCAAGGCCAACCTGCCAGGGCACTACCGCTACCAGCAGCGCCTGTTCACGCACTTCAAGCAGGACAAGCTGCCGGAGAGCCAGCGAGGCATCTTCCTTGCGGGCGACGACGTCTCGTTCACCGCAGGCTGGGCCGAAGGCGCCGTCACCACAGGGCTGAACGCTGTGTGGGGCGTGGTGAACCACCTCGGTGGTTCGTCCGCGGCAGGCAACCCCGGTCCCGGTGACCTGTTGGACGAGCTGGGGCCGATCAGCCTGGACTAACCCTGCGCGTGCATCCCGCGGTGCGCCGCCGCTAGCTCCCGGTAGTGCGCTGCGTTGCGCTTCACGCCGTCGAGCTCTTCTTCGCTCAGTTCGCGTCGCACCTTGGCAGGCACGCCCGCAACCAAGGAACGCGGCGGGATGACAGTTCCCTCAAGCACGACGGCGCCCGCGGCCACCAGCGAACCCGTACCGATCACGGCTCCGTTCAGGATGGTGGCGCTCATGCCAATGAGGCAGTCGTCCTCAACGGTGCATCCGTGGACGACGGCGCTGTGGCCGACACTGACGCGCTCGCCGACGGTGCAGGGGAAGCCGGGGTCGGCGTGCAGGACCACATTGTCCTGGAGGTTCGAGCCGGCACCGACGCTGATGGCCGCGGTGTCGGCACGGACTGACACACCATAGAAGGCGCTCGAGTCCTGGCCGAGGGTTGCCTTGCCGATGATGGAAGCCGTGGGTGCCACGAAGGCGGTGTCATGGATGGCCGGGGTATCCCCGGCGAACGTGTAAATGGGAGCCATGGGGCAAGCCTAGATGACGGCGCCTGCCTAACCTCGCTTCGCTCGGCCAGGGAACCCTGGCGGCGTGGGCCCAAGCGAAGGAGTCCGGAGGACCAGGAACTGGTAATGCTGCGTCCAGTTCCCGGCGCCGGGTCCCGACTCGACTCCTGTGCCCTCGGGCCAGGTCTCAAAGCGCTCGACGTCGCCGTGCGCGCCAAAGATGCGGCGCACGGTGTCGTCGCTCCGCCGGCTGAAGAACCGCCGCGGCTCGTCTTCGTCCTCGGGGTTGAGGACTTCCTCATCGTCACCGGACCAGAGTCCGACGGCGATTGGCGCGCCAGCCGCGCTGACCCGCACGAGTTCACTGACGACGTCGTGGATTACCACGTTGGGCACGTGCAGGAGGGTGCTCATAGTCCACACGGCCGGGAAAGTAGCATCGGCGAACGGCAGGGACCGGCCGCTGGCAACGCTGGCGTCGAGCCCTTTGGCACGGGCAACGTGGATGCTCTCCTCGGACAGGTCGACGCCGGTGTAGTGCAGTCCCGCCCGCACGAATTCCAAGCCTTCGACGCCTGTGCCGCAGCCTAGTTCGAACAGCGAGTGCCTGTGTTCTTCCTTGAGCAGGCGGATAAACCAGTCGCGGCATTCCGTCCGACGCGGGGTCATGGCGCGGGTGTTCTGAATGCCGGCCTGCCGGTCGTAGTAAACGGCCAGGTTCGCCTCGTGATAGTCGGCTTCGTCGCTGAAGGCCCTTCGGGTCCCGTCCATGGACCCAGCGTAGAACACCCAACTAACTAGCAGTAGGTGTCGTTATGAGGCCTCTAAACGACAACAAATGCGAGTCAGTTGGGTGGGGGGCTGGTTGGGTGGGGCGCCTAGTTGAACACCACTGTGCGGGTGCCGTCGAGCAGGACGCGGTGCTCTGCGTGCCACTGCACAGCCTGTGCCAGCGTGCGGCCCTCGACGTCGCGGCCCATCTGCACGAATTGCTCGGCCGTGCGTGCGTGGTCCACCCGGATGACTTCCTGCTCGATGATCGGACCCTCGTCGAGGTCCGCCGTGACGTAGTGCGCAGTGGCCCCGATGATCTTCACGCCCCGGGCATGCGCCTGGTGGTAGGGCTTGGCGCCCTTGAAGGACGGCAGGAAGGAGTGATGGATGTTGATGGCCTTGCCGTTGAGCTCGGAGCAGAGCTCGTTGGAGAGTACTTGCATGTAGCGCGCCAGGACGGTCAGCTCGATGCCGTGCTCATGGATGAGTGCGAGCAGCTTCGCCTCGGCCTGCGGCTTGGTGTCCGGGGTGACCGGGATGTGGTGGAAGGGGATCCCATAGAACTCCGCCAGGCCTTCGAGGTCCCGGTGGTTGGAGACGATGGCCGGCACCTCGATGGGGAGGGTTCCTGAGCGTTGCTGGAAGAGCAGGTCGTTGAGGCAGTGTGCGTCCTTTGAACCCAGGATCAGGGTACGGACCTTCTGGCCCACCGGGTTGATTTGCCACTTCATGCCGAATTCTTCGGCCACCGGGGCCAGCGCCGCACTCAGTTCAGCCTGGCTCGAAGACGTTGTGGCTTCCACCCGCATGAAGAAGTTTCCCGTGCTGGGGCTGCCGTATTGCTGGGAATCTGCGATGTTGCAGCCGGCCTCCAACAAAGCCCCCGCAACGGCGTGCACAATTCCGGGCCGGTCCGGGCAGGACAGGGTTACAACAAAAGACGTAGGCAGGGTGGAGTCAGTCACAGCTAAAGCCTACCGTTGCGCACCTGTTGTACTGTTTAAGTCGTCGCGACTGGCGTTGGGTGGTGCACCACCAGGGAGCGGCATTTTGAAGACCACGGATCGTACGCCTGGGCCGAGGGTCACGTTTTACTGTCGCTGTGCCATGCCCCGTAATCAAAGGCATGGAAAAAACCCAGCCGGTAGCCTGACCTGTAGAAATACCCGTTGCCTATCCAGGAGATCTTCGTGACCACCACCACCATCACCTCCGCGACCATCAGCAACCAGCCGCTTGCCGAGCTCGACCCCGAGATCGCAGCAGTTCTGGAACAGGAACTCGGCCGCCAGCGCGGCACCCTGGAAATGATCGCTTCCGAGAACTTTGCGCCCCGCGCCGTCATGGAAGCCCAGGGCTCGGTCCTGACCAACAAGTACGCCGAAGGCTACCCGGGCCGCCGCTACTACGGTGGTTGCGAATACGTGGACGTCGCCGAGCAACTGGCCATCGACCGCGTGAAGGCGCTCTTCGGCGCCGAGTACGCCAACGTCCAGCCGCACTCCGGTGCGCAGGCCAACGCCGCAGCCCTGTCCGCCATGATCACTCCAGGTGACAAGATCCTCGGCCTTTCCCTTGCCCACGGCGGCCACCTGACCCACGGCATGAAGCTCAACTTCTCCGGGAAGCTCTACAACGTGGCTGCCTACCAGGTTGAAGAAGACACCTTCCGCGTGGACATGGACAAGCTCCGCGAACAAGCCATTGCCGAGAAGCCCCAGGTCATCATCGCCGGCTGGTCCGCTTACCCGCGCCACCTCGATTTCGCAGCCTTCCGTTCCATCGCCGACGAGGTTGGCGCGCTCCTCTGGACGGACATGGCCCACTTCGCGGGCCTCGTCGCAGCCGGCCTGCACCCGAGCCCGGTGCCGCATTCCGACGTCGTGACCTCCACGGTGCACAAGACGCTGGCCGGCCCCCGTTCCGGCGTGATCCTCGCCAAGCAGGAATGGGCCAAGAAGCTCAACTCCAACGTGTTCCCGGGCCAGCAGGGCGGCCCGCTCATGCACGTGATCGCCGCCAAGGCCGTTGCCTTCAAGATCGCCGCCGGCGAGGAGTTCAAGGAGYGGCAGGAGCGCGTCCTCGAAGGCGCCAAGATCATCGCCGATCGCCTCAACCAGGCCGACGTCGCTGAAGCTGGTGTTTCCGTTCTGACCGGCGGCACCGACGTGCACCTGGTCCTCGTGGACCTGCGCAACTCGCAGCTGGACGGCCAGCAGGCCGAAGACCTCCTTCACTCCGTGGGCATCACCGTCAACCGCAACGCCGTTCCGTTCGACCCCCGCCCGCCGATGGTCACCTCGGGCCTGCGCATCGGTACCCCGGCCCTGGCTACCCGCGGCTTCGGAGCCACCGAGTTCGCCGAGGTTGCCGAGATCATCGCTTCGGCGTTGAAGGCCGGTTCCGCTACCGACGTCGAAGCATTGCAGGCCCGCGTCGACAAGCTCGCCGCTGACTTCCCGCTGTACCCGCAGCACGAGCAGTGGTGAACCCGTCCATGGCGCAGACCGCGAAGATCCTTGACGGCAAGGCCGCCGCTGCCGCCATCAAGTCTGAGCTGACTGAGCGTGTAGCTGCACTGAGGGCCCGCGGCGTAACTCCGGGCATTGCCACTGTGCTCGTCGGTGCGGACCCTGCTTCGCAGCTTTACGTGTCCATGAAGCACAAGCAGTCCGTGGAGATCGGGATGAACTCGATCCAGCGTGAGCTTCCGGCGGACGCCACCCAGGCGCAGGTCGAGGACCTCATCGACGAACTCAATGCGGACCCCGCCTGCCACGGTTACATCGTGCAGCTGCCACTGCCCAAGCACCTGGACACCGACGCCATCCTCGAGCGGATCGACCCCGCCAAGGATGCCGACGGCCTGCACCCGACCAACCTGGGCCGGCTGGTGCTCAACGTCTACGGAGAGATCACCTCGCCGCTGCCGTGCACACCCCGCGGCGTCATCGAGCTCCTGGAGCGCAACGGCTACAGCCTCGCCGGCAAGCACGTCGTGGTGGTCGGCCGCGGGGTCACCATCGGCCGCTCGATCGGACTGCTGCTCACGCGGCGGGCCGTGAACGCCACCGTGACGCTCACGCACACCGGCACCAAGAACCTCTCGGAGCTGCTGCGGCAGGCGGACGTGATTGTCGGCGCGGCGGGTGCCAAGCACATCGTCAAGCCTGGGGACGTGAAGCCGGGCGCGGCCGTGCTCGACGTCGGTGTCACCCGTGAAACCGACCCCGAGACGGGCAAGAGCAAGGTCCACGGGGACATCGATCCCGCGGTTGCCGAGGTAGCCGGCTGGATTTCGCCGAACCCCGGCGGCGTGGGTCCCATGACCGTGGCGCTGCTCATGACCAACGTGGTCGAAGCCGCCGAACGCCAACTGGCGGGAAGCGTCTCCGGCGTCGCCTGATTGTGCTCCCCACCACCGTGTAGGGCGCCTACTCCCGCGGGAGTAGGCGCCCTACACCGTTAACCCGCCGGCCGTCATGCTCCCGATCACCCTCCCGGCCGCGTCCGTCTATCTGCTCCTCGGTTACGCCTGGGGTCCGATAGTGCTGTCCCTGGCTCTCTCGATCATCCTCACTGCTGCCGCGGGGCTGCGCTGGCAGGCCTGGCTCGGGGCCGGGATTTCCGCCGCGGCCGTCGTTCTGATGGCTGTCCTCGCCGGAGATGAGACGGGGCTGGTCCGGGCCTCTGCCGGTGTCGCCTGGGCCGCGATCCTTGTCCTGATCGGTGAAGGCTTCCGACGCCGGGGCGAACGGATGGCCGAATACCGGCGACGGCGGGAGGCCGCGAAACAGGCCGAACGGGACGAGTACCGCCTCACGCTCGCCCGCGATATCCACGATGTGGTGGCGCACTCCCTGTCGATGATCAACGTCCAAGCCTCTGTGGCGCTCCATCTGGGAACGAACGATCCCGAGAAGCTCCGCCCGGCGCTGGAGGCCATCAAGGCCGCGAGCAAGGAGTCCTTGGCCGAAGTCCGCCAGCTCCTCGGTGTGCTGCGCGACGACGCCCCGCTGAGTCCCTCGGCTCCGCCAAGCCTGGGGCGGATCCCGGAACTCGTCGACGACGCGCGGCGAGGCGGCCTAGAGGTGCGGTTCGAAAACTCCGTCGACCCTGAAGGCGTGGGCCCAGGCCAGCAGGAAGCGGCCTACCGGACCGTCCAGGAAGGGCTGAGCAATGTCCGCAGGCACTCAGGCGCGGCGTCCGCCGTCGTACTTCTCGAATTGTCCGGGAACGCGCTGAGGGTGCGGATCGACGACGACGGCGGAGGCCTCCGCGGAGCGCCCGCCGGGAACGGGCTGAGGGGCATGCGGGAGCGCGTCGAGGCGCTGGGCGGCACGCTTGGCCTGACGCCGCTGGAGCCCGGGCTGCGCGTGGAAGCGAACCTTCCGCTGAACCCCCACGAGGGAGGACACCAACGATGATCCGCTTGCTGCTCGCCGACGACCAGAACCTTATCCGGGCGGGATTCCGGGCCCTCCTGGACGCCGAACCGGACATGGAGGTGGTGGCCGAAGCCGGTACCGGCCGGGACGCCGTCAGGCTGGCCGAGCGTGAGGCACCCGACGTCGTGCTCATGGACATCCGCATGCCGGATGGCGACGGGCTGGCCGCAACCCGGCAAATCCTGGCCAACCCACAACTCGCGCACACGCGCATTATCATCCTCACGACCTTCGAGCTGGACGAATACATCGCCGAAGCCGTGCGCGCGGGCGCCGCGGGCTTCCTCGTCAAGGACACCGAACCGGAGGAACTGATCCGGGCCGTGCGGGTAGTGCACGACGGCGACGCCCTCCTTTCGCCGTCGGTGACACGCCGCATCATGGCCCAGCTTGCCCTGCACAGCAAGGCGGCGTCGAAGACAGTGCCGCTGGAGCAAATTACCGAGCGCGAACGGGAAGTTCTGGCGTTGGTTGGCGAGGGCCTGAACAACGCAGAGATCGCCGAGCGGCTGTTCATCACCCCGCTCACGGCAAAGACGCACGTTTCACGGATCATGACCAAACTGCTGGTGCGTGACCGTGCGCAATTGGTGGTGCTCGCGTACGAGTCCGGCCTGGTGCGGCCGGGTTGGAGCAGCTAGCCCTGGCCTGCAGTCTCCCGGGGGAGTAGGCAGCTGGCCGCAAGTGACTCCCGGTGGCCGACGCGTCTCGACGGGCCAAAAACAAGACTGGAAACAGAGCCGAGATACGGCCTGTTGAGAGTTTGGACTGGACATGTTGACATCACTGAGCACCACCATCGGCGCCGCGGCCGCGCAGCTGCCCGCCGACGTCGTTCACGGACCGGGGGACGGATTCGTCTTCTGGCCGTTTTTCCTCCTGATCCCGCTGTTTTGGTTCCTCGTGATCGGATTCTTCATCTTTTTCGGCCGCCGGATGTGGCGCCGGAACCATTACTGGGCAGCAACACAGGGCGCCGAAAGCGTGCTGAGGGAGCGCTACGCACGGGGCGAAATCGACGAGACCGAGTACCGCCAACGCCTGGAAGTGCTGCGGGCACATCCCACGAAGTGACGAACCGGCGGATTCTGCTGGATCATTCGTCTGGATAAACCATCAGGCCCTGGAACCACGCGGTTCCAGGGCCTGAGGTGCGGAATGATCCAGCAGAATGTCGCGAAGGGTCCAGCAGGTTAGTCCAGAAAATTGCGGAATACCTCTTTCACGTATTCCTTGGCTCTACTAGTCTGCTGGGGTGCACAATGAAGCCACCCGATCTTCCTCCACGTCAGCCAGCTTCCAGATGAACCCACCCGCAGTCATCACCGCCGAAAACCTCACCAAGAGCTACGGCGAGCTCATCGCCGTCGACGGAATCTCGTTCGAGGTCCCGGCAGGGGAGTCCTTCGGCCTGCTTGGCCCCAACGGTGCCGGCAAATCGACCACCATGAAAATGATCGGCGGAGTCTCCCAGCGCACGTCCGGGAAGCTCAGCATCATGGGCCTGGACCCGGAAACCCACGGGCCGGAAGTCCGCGCGCACCTCGGAGTGGTACCGCAACAGGACAACCTGGACGAGGAACTGAAGGTCCGCGAAAACCTGATTGTCTATGGCCGCTACTTCGGCTTGCCCTTGAGCTACTTGCGCCCCAAGGCTGATGAACTGCTCGAGTTCGCCCAGCTGACGGACAAGGCCAAGTCGAGGGTCGATGCCCTGTCGGGCGGCATGAAACGGCGCCTCACGATTGCCCGCTCGCTGATCAACGAGCCGAAGATCCTGCTCCTGGACGAGCCCACTACGGGACTGGACCCGCAGGCGCGCCACATCCTTTGGGACCGGCTGTTCAGGCTCAAGGAGCAAGGTGTCACGCTGATCCTCACTACGCACTACATGGACGAGGCCGAACAGCTTTGCGACCGGCTGATCGTGGTGGACAAGGGCCGGATCATGGCCGAAGGTTCGCCTGCCAGCCTGATCCGCGAATATTCCACGCGCGAGGTGCTGGAACTGCGCTTCGGTTCGGAACGCAACGCCACTATCGGCGCCGAACTCGCGGGCATCGGCGAACGCGTCGAGACGCTCCCGGACCGGGTGCTCATCTACGCGAACGACGGCGAATCGGCCCTGGAGCAAGTCTCCGCACGCCGGCTCCGTCCCCTGACGTCGCTGGTGCGGCGTTCTTCGCTGGAGGACGTCTTCCTCCGGCTGACCGGACGGAGCCTCGTTGACTAGCGCCCACTCGCCTGCCGTCTCAGCCAGCCGGGCGAAGCGCTGGGGATCTTTCTTCTACGCCGAGCAGGTCCTCCGAGTGATGCGTGGCTACGGCTGGTCCGTGTTCCTGTACAGCGTGGGGCAGCCGGTGGCCTACCTGTTCGCCATGGGAGTCGGGCTGGCGAGCCTCGTGGATGCGAACAGCGCAGCGGTGTTCGGTGGAGTGAACTATTTGACCTTCATCGCGCCGGCATTGTTGGTCTCATCCGCGGTCATGACGGCGTCGGGAGACTTTTCCTACCCGATCATGGACGGCTTCAAGTGGCGCCGCGTGTTCTATGGCCCGCACGCCTCCCCGCTGGTACCGCAGCAGATCGCCGCGGGCCACATCATGGCGAGTGCCTTGAAGTTCCTGGTGCAATCGGTGGTGTACTTCGCCATCGTGGCCATGTTCGGTGCCTCGCCGAGTCCGTGGGGTTGGGTGTCGGCGATAGTTGCCACGGTGGCCGGACTGTCCTTCGGGCTGCCGCTCATGGCCTATGCCTCGACCATCACCAAAGACTCCGGCCAGTTCGCGCTGGTGCAGCGCTTCATCGTGGTGCCACTGTTCCTGTTTTCGGGCACCTTCTTCCCGCTGGATTCGCTGCCGCTGGGAGTGCGCTGGATCGGTTGGATCTCGCCGGTGTGGCACGGAACGCAACTCGGCCGCGTCTTCACCTATGGACTCGAGGAGAATCCCTTGTTGACCCTGGCCCACGTCCTGTTCCTTGTGGGCGCCGCCGCCGCAGGCTGGACGCTGACGAGGCGCCAGTTCGTCAGGAGGATGGAAGCATGAGCGTTCTTACCGGAGGCCACAGCGCCACCGACGCCGCCCGTGAACGTACCTTCGGCCCGCTGTACTCCCGCAACGCGCTTGCTGTTGTGTCCCGGGGCCTCATGGCAGCGAAAAGCAGCACGTGGTTGATCCTGGTATCCGGATTCTTCGAGCCGGTGCTTTACCTGATTTCCATGGGCGTGGGACTCGGCCCGATTGTGGGTACCGTGGCGGGACCGGGCGGCCAGGAAATCAGTTATGCGGCCTACATCGCGCCCGCGCTCCTTGCCGTGTCCGCCATGAACGGCGCCGTCTACGACTCCACCTGGAACGTCTTCTTCAAGATGAACTTCGCCAAGCTGTACCAGGGAATGCTCTACACCTCCCTCGGGCCGTTGGATGTAGCCATCGGGGAGATCTTCCTGGCCCTGCTGCGCGGACTCCTGTATGCCACGGGGTTCACGGCCGTCATGGCCGTCATGGGCCTCATCACCACGCCATGGGCCGTCCTCGTCATCCCCGCCTCAGTGCTGATCGCTTTCGGCTTTGCGAGTTTCGGCATGGGCATCACCAGCTTCATGAAGACGTTCCAGCAGATGGACTGGATCAACTTCTTCATGCTGCCCATGTTCCTTTTCAGCGCTACCTTCTACCCGCTGAGCGTCTATCCGCAATACATCCAGTGGCTCATCCAAGCAATGCCCCTCTGGCATGGCGTGGAACTCCTGCGGCAGATCAGCATCGGCTCCTTCAGCCCGGCCACGGCAGTCCATATCGCCTACTACCTCGTGATGATCGGACTCGGCATCACGCTCACTACCGGAAGGTTGCGCAAGCTCTTCCTGAAATAGCGGCGCGGGCTGTTCGCCGGGGGTGGAAGCGGGCGGTTCGCCGCGCGGAGTTTGCGACAATGGGTGCATGCGATCCCTCGGCGACTCCCCGTCATCTGTTCCCTCGTCCGCTTCCGCCAGGAGCCCTTTCAAAGGCTTCCGCATCGGTGGACTGGGCATGACCGTGGTGCTCATCGCTTTCCTGGTGGCCGTGATCTTCGCCGCCAACCACAACGACGTCGTCGGTTGGATCGTTGCGGTTGTCTCCTTCGGCTGGCTCGCGCTCGCCGCTTTCGTGGTCTTCAGCATCCAGAAGGCCGCCAGGAGGGCCGGTGAAAAACTCACCGAGGCCCAGAACGCCTTCAACGCGGCAACCGGCCGGGCGCCGTCGTCGTCGAGCGCCGACCACGGTGGCACACGGGTGGTCTCGGAACGGAGCGAAGCTGACGAAATGCGGGACCTCAAACTGGACCACTCTTTCAAGATTGTCCAGGTGCAGGTCCGCGTGGTGGAGGACGAACGCGCCAAGGGCGACGCCGCCGATCAGGACACGATCAACCGCGCCTTGGAAACCATCGCCATCACGTCAAGCAATGCCCGGGACATGATCAAGTCATCCGGCGGCGGCGACGAGCCCGTCTCGGGCACCATCATCGACTAGAGTGGACGGGGTGAGCTCGGCATTGAAGAAGGACTTCCTTCGCATCGCAACGGTCAACGTCAACGGCATTCGCGCCGCCTACAAGAAGGGCATGGCGGAGTGGCTGGAACCGCGCGACGTCGACATCCTGTGTCTGCAGGAAGTCCGCGCGCCCGATGAGGTGGTCCACCAGCTCATCGGCGAAGGCTGGTACATCCTGCACGCCGAAGCCGAGGCAAAGGGCCGCGCCGGCGTTGCGATTGCCTCCCGGCAGGAACCCGTCGCCACCCGCGTGGGTATCGGCGACGACTACTTCGCCACGACTGGGCGCTGGGTCGAGGCGGACTACGTCGTTCGGGACGGCGGCGGCAAGGACACTACCCTGACGGTCGTCAGCGCCTATGTGCACTCCGGCGAAGTGGACACACCCAAGCAGGTGGACAAGTACCGCTTCCTGGACATTATGACCACGAGGCTTCCGGAACTTGCCAAGCACAGCGAGCATGCCTTGGTGGTCGGCGACCTGAACGTGGGCCATACGGAGCTGGACATCAAGAATTGGAAGGGCAACACCAAGCGTGCCGGTTTCCTTCCTGAGGAGCGCGCGTACTTCGACCGCTTCTTCGGCGACGAGATCGGATGGAGGGATGTCCACAGGGGCCTGGCAGGAAATGTCGATGGCCCCTACACCTGGTGGTCTCAGCGCGGTAAGGCCTTTGACACTGACACAGGCTGGCGCATCGACTACCACATGGCCACTCCCGGACTCGCGGCAGCCGCACTTTCGGCCGTCGTCGACCGGGCGCCGTCATGGGACACCCGTTTCTCCGACCACGCACCGCTGGTAGTCGACTACCAGCTCTAGGCTTTCGAAAGTTTCCTCATGACCAGTTCCACCACGACTGAACCCGCTGCAGCCGCAGCCAAGGCAACATCAACCAAACTGGCCGCCGGGGCGAAGCACCGCGTGCTGTCCGGCATGCAGCCCTCTGCTGACTCCCTCCACCTGGGCAACTACCTCGGTGCCCTGGTCAACTGGGTCCGCATGCAGGACGAGTACGACGCCATCTTCTTCATCCCGGACCTGCATGCCATTACGGTGCCGCAGGATCCCGCCGAGCTGGCTCGCCGTACGCGCGTCACCGCTGCGCAGTACATCGCCGGCGGTGTAGACGTCAACAAGTGCACCCTGTTCGTCCAGTCCCAGGTGCCTGAACATGCCCAGCTGGCGTGGGTCCTGGGCTGTATCACGGGCTTCGGCGAAGCATCGCGCATGATCCAGTTCAAGGACAAGTCGCTGCAACACGGCTCGGACCACGCGAGCGTCGGGCTCTTCACCTACCCGATCCTGCAGGCGGCCGACATCCTGCTGTACCAGCCACACGGGGTGCCCGTAGGCGAAGACCAGCGGCAACACATTGAGCTCAGCCGCGACCTCGCCCAGCGTTTCAACAGCCGCTACGGCGAGACATTCCAGGTGCCGCAGGCCTTTATCCAGAAGGAAACGGCCAAGATCTACGATCTCCAGAACCCCACGGCCAAGATGTCCAAGTCCGCGGAGTCGCCGGCCGGCCTGATCAACCTGCTCGATGACCCGAAGGTCACGGCCAAACGCATCAAGTCGGCAGTCACGGATAACGGCACGGAAATCCGCTTCGATCGCGAAGCGAAGCCCGGAGTGTCCAACCTGCTGAGCATCTACTCGTCCATCAGCGGCCAGACGGTGGAGAAAATCGTCGCGGACTATGAAGGCAAGATGTACGGCCACCTGAAGGTCGACCTCGCTGAACTCGTTGCGGCCCACCTCGGGCCGATCCGGGACCGCGCCAACGAGTTGCTCGCCGATCCGGCAGAACTCGACCGGCTCCTGGCTCACGGAGCGGACAAAGCCCGCGAGATCGCCTCGGCCACGCTCGCCGACGTCTACGCCAAGGTGGGCTTCCTGCCGTACGGCGGAGCACAAGGAATCCGCTAAAGCCATGTGCGCGGCTGGCAAGCTCAGCGTCCAGGTCGGCTCCCGTTCACGGGGAGCCGGCCGGGACACTGATGCCCGCCCGGGCACGGGCGCACACCAGTCTGCCAGCGCGTGCGGGGACAACCTGTGCGTAGGGGTCATTCTGGGTTTCCCCCGGGAAGTCGCCCAGGAACTGCAGCAATGGCGTGCATCCTTTGGCGATCCGATGGCGGAAGTGATCCCGGCCCACATCACCCTCGTGACCACTACCCCTGCCCAGGACTGGGAAGCAACCCTTGAGCATGTCCGCGACGTCGCGCGGCGCCAGGCACCATTCAGGATCACGATTTCCGGCACGGGCTCCTTCCGGCCGGTATCCCCGGTGGTGTTCCTGAAGGTCGCAGACGGTTTCGAGGAGTGCGTAGGCCTGCACGAACAACTACAGACCGGCCCCCTGGAACGCGATCTTCCCTTCCCCTACCACCCGCATGTGACGGTAGCGCACGACGTCGCTCCCGAGAGTCTTGACGAGGCCGAAACGGTGCTCAAGAACTACAGCGCCACCTTCCCTGTGGTTAGCATGGGACTTTACGAGCACGACGACAACGGCATTTGGCAGCTACGGGAAGAGCTCGACTTTGGCGGCGACGCAGACCAATCACGGAAAAGCACAGCGCAACGACCGGCAGCAGGCGGAGAAGCCACCGCTGCCGACTGAAGGGGCGCAGCTGAAGCTGCAGCTCATCCATCGTCAGGTCGAATGGGGTAAAGCCCGGCGCTCGGGCAACAGAGGCGCCACCATACCGGCGTTCATCAACCTGGCCCTCGCCCGGCTCAGCAACTTCCGGCCGATGCGCGCCTTCAACCTCTACAACCTGCGCCACGGTCCGTTGTTGAGCGCCGGCATAGGCTTCACCATGTTCTTCTCCATCACAGGCCTGCTGGCCACGGGATTCGCCGTGACCGGCTTGGTCCTCAACGGGCAACCCCAACTAGTTGATTCAATCGTCTCGAGCGTCGCCACAGCGGCCCCGGGACTCCTGAAAACCAGCGGGGGCAACGGCCTGGTGGATCCGCATGATCTCCTGAATCCCACAGGCCTTGGCTGGACGGCCGTCATAGCCGCCGTCGTCACGGTCTTTACTGCTCTCGGCTGGATCGCGGGGATCCGGGAGGGTCTCCGCGGGGTGTGCGGTCTGGAGCCCGTGCAGGAAAACCCTCTGCTGATGAAGGCCCGCGACGCCGGTACCCTCCTGCTGCTCGGCGCAGCCTTGGTGGTCAGCGCCGGTGTTTCGCTCGTGTTCGGGACAGCAGCCGGATGGATCATCGAGCGGCTCGGTTTGGCCGACGCCGTCGCTGGCCCGGTCACCTGGCTCGTTCGCACGGCCGTACCCCTGGTCCTCAACTGGGCGACGGCGGTGATCATGTTCCGCTTCGCAGGCCGCTTGAAGCTTCGCCGGCAAGCCTTCGTGGAAGGAACGGTGCTGGCCGGCATCGGAACCACCATCCTCCAGATCTTCAGCACGGAGTTGCTGGCGAATGCCGGACGGAATCCCATTCTGGCCTCATTTGCCATCATCATCGGGCTTCTCATCTGGTTCAACCTGGTCAGCCAGGTCTACTTGGTCTCCGGGGCGTGGGCGGCCGTCAGGGAAGCGGACACCAGCGCCCACGGGCACCCCAAGCCGGCCCTCGGATCGCGGCACCCTTCGCCCCGCACGTTCCACGCAAAGGACTCCTGAGGGAGCCAGCGCCCCAACTAGCTAGCAGTTGTTGTCGTTTTGAGCCCTCATAACGACAACAATTGCTAGTCAGTTGGGCTGGGGCCCGCGCTAGTCGCCGAGGTACTGCCCGGCCCAGGCGGAGATGATCCCTGCAACCCGGGCAGCTTGTCCTTTGCCCGTCAACAGGTGGTCACTGCCTTCGAGCGAAATGAAGCTCCGAGGGTGCCGTGCAGTCTGGAAGATCTCGCTGGCGTTGTCGATGCCCACGGTGTTGTCCGTGGGGGAGTGCAGCACCATGAGGGGCCTGTGCAGGGTACGGATGCAGTCCCTGAGGTCGGCCTTCTCGACATCCTCCACAAAGTGCCGGCGGACCTCCATGCGCCTGCCGCCCAGGTTGACCTCGGCGCTGCCTTCGCTGAGGATCGTGCTGACTTCGGCGTCGAACATGTGCTCCACGTGCCTGGGCTGGAACGGGGCGCCGACCGTGGCAACGGCACGTACCTCGGGGAGGCTGAGGGCGGCAGCCAACACGGCCGCCCCTCCGAAGGAGTGGCCAACAAGCAGGGAGATTTCCTTGCCTTCGGCGCGCATGAACCCGGCGGCGCGGATGGTGTCAGCCACCTTCACACTGAACGATCCAGCGGACCAATCGCCGGCGGAGTCGCCCAGTCCAAGGTTGTCGAAGCGAAGCATGCCGACGCCGAGATCCGCCAAACCCTTGCAGATACGCGATGCTGACGGGCTGTCCTTGCCGAGGGTCAAACCATGGGAGAACACACCCCAGCCCCGGACCGGACCCTCAGGAACATCCACGATCCCTGCCAGGAGATCTCCGGTGCTGCCTTCGAAGCTGATCTTCATGGATTTGGACACCTGTCCGCCTTTCGTTTTGCGAGGAAGTCTTAAACAGCGACGACGGCGGACCCCGCCAAGGGGACGCCGTCGTCGTCGTATTCTGAATTTTGGACTAGATCTTGCGTGCCAGGATGGCCTGCTTGACCTCGGCGATGGCCTGGGTCACCTGGATGCCACGCGGGCAAGCTTCCGAACAGTTGAAGGTGGTGCGGCAGCGCCACACGCCTTCCTTGTCGTTGAGGATCTCCAAGCGCATGTCACCGGCATCGTCGCGGGAATCGAAGATGAAGCGGTGTGCGTTCACGATGGCGGCCGGGCCGAAGTACTGGCCGTCCGTCCAGAACACGGGGCAGGACGACGTGCAGGCGGCGCACAGGATGCACTTGGTGGTGTCGTCGAACCGTTCACGGTCCTCGACCGACTGCAAGCGTTCCTTGGTGGGCTCGTGGCCCTTGTTGATCAGGAACGGCATGACTTCGCGGAAGGACTGGAAGAACGGCTCCATGTCCACGATCAGGTCCTTCTCCACCGGGAGGCCCTTGATCGGTTCAACGGTGATGGGCTTGGAGGTGTCCAGGTCCTTCAGCAGGGTCTTGCACGCGAGGCGGTTGCGGCCGTTGATGCGCATGGCGTCGGAACCGCAAACGCCGTGGGCACAGGAACGGCGGAACGACAGCGAGCCGTCGATTTCCCACTTGATCTTGTGCAGGGCGTCCAGCACGCGGTCGGTGCCGTACATCGTCAGCTGGTGGTCTTCCCATGCGGCCTCTTCCGAGACCTCGGGGTTGTAGCGTCGCACCCGCAGTGTGATGTTGAAGGTGGGAATTTCCCCGCCTCCACCAATGTGCGCGGGCAGCTCGATCTTGGATGCTGGCTCAGCAAGTTCAGCAGACATCTTAGTACTTCCTCACCATCGGCTCGTAGCGCGTAAAGACAACAGGCTTGGTGCCGAGTCGGATGCCCGCGATTGCTTCCGCAGATCCGTCCGCCGGAGCGTGCTCATCTTTATATGCCATGGAGTGCTTCATGAATTTCTCGTCGTCGCGCTCCGGGAAGTCCTCCCGGAAGTGGCCTCCACGGGACTCCTCGCGGTGCAGGGCAGCAACTGTCATGACCTTGGCCAGTTCCAGCAGGAAGCCCAGTTCCACGGCTTCGAGCAGGTCAAGGTTGAAGCGCTTTCCCTTGTCCTGGACGCTGATGCGCTGGTACCGCTCTTCGAGGGCCGCGATGTCCTTGAGCACCTGGTTCAGGGTTTCCGCCGTACGGAACACCTGCATGTTGGCGTCCATGGTGTCCTGCAGTTCCTTGCGGATCGCGGCAACCCTCTCGCCGCCGTCGGAAGTGCGGACGTGGTTCAGCAGATCCAGCGTGTATGCCTCCGGGTCTTCCGGGAGCTCCACGAAGTCAGCGGTCTTGGCGTATTCGGCCGCAGCAATGCCCGCACGCTTGCCAAAGACGTTGATGTCCAGCAGGGAGTTGGTACCCAGGCGGTTGGAGCCGTGCACGGAAACACAAGCCACTTCGCCGGCTGCGTACAGGCCCGGAACGATCGTGTCGTTGTCCTGCAGGACCTCGGTGGTGATGTTCGTGGGGATGCCGCCCATGGCGTAGTGCGCCGTCGGGAACACGGGAACCGGTTCAGTGTACGGCTCGACACCGAGGTAGGTGCGGGCGAATTCGGTGATGTCCGGGAGCTTCGCGTCGATGTGGGCCGGCTCGAGGTGGGTCAGGTCCAGGAGGACGTAGTCCTTGTTCGGGCCGCACCCGCGTCCTTCACGCACTTCGTTTGCCATGGAGCGGGCCACGATGTCGCGGGGAGCGAGGTCCTTGATAGTGGGAGCGTAGCGTTCCATGAAACGCTCACCCTCGGAGTTACGCAGGATCGCGCCTTCGCCGCGGGCAGCTTCCGAGAGGAGGATGCCCAAGCCGGCAAGACCGGTCGGGTGGAACTGGAAGAACTCCATGTCCTCCAGCGGGATTCCGCGGCGGAACGCGATTCCCATGCCGTCACCGGTCAGGGTGTGGGCGTTGGAGGTGGTCTTGAAAACCTTGCCCGCGCCGCCCGAGGCGAACACCACGGACTTGGCCTGGAAAACGTGCAACTCACCGGAGGCGAGGTCGTAGGACACGACGCCGGCAACGCGCTTCTGCTTGTACGGCGTCCCGTCTTCGCGGACGGCGTCTTCCTCGACGGTCAGCAGGTCCAGGACGTAGTACTCGTTGTAGAACTCGACGTTGTGCTTGACGCAGTTTTGGTACAGCGTCTGCAGGATCATGTGGCCCGTGCGGTCTGCTGCATAGCAGGCGCGGCGGACCGGAGCCTTGCCGTGGTCACGGGTGTGGCCACCGAAACGGCGCTGGTCAATGCGGCCTTCGGGCGTGCGGTTGAACGGCAAGCCCATCTTCTCCAGGTCCAGCACGGCGTCGATGGCTTCCTTCGCCATGACCTCGGCTGCGTCCTGGTCAACCAGGTAGTCGCCACCCTTGATGGTGTCGAACGTGTGCCACTCCCAGTTGTCCTCTTCGACGTTGGCCAGGGCTGCACACATGCCGCCCTGGGCTGCGCCGGTGTGGGAACGGGTGGGGTAGAGCTTGGTCAGTACTGCGGTGCGTGCGCGCTGACCGGATTCGATCGCGGCGCGCATGCCGGCGCCGCCGGCACCGACAATAACGACGTCGTACTTATGGACCTGCATACCAGATGCTCTTTCTCTCTAAGTCAGATGGTCGGCGGAGCCTGCTCCGCGTGTTGTGCACCGCCGGACAAGCCGGTGGTGCAGCGGAGCGCTACGGCGCCGGGCAGAACCCGCCGGGCAGCTGAACGCCGTTGACGACGGGGCACGGGTTGAACGTGAAGATCACCAGTGTGCCAAGAACGACGATGACGACCGTGGCCGCGTAAAGGACTACCTTGAGCCAAAGGCGCGTGGCGTCCTTCTCGGCGTAGTCGTTGATGATGGTGCGGACGCCGTTGGTGCCGTGCAGCATGGCGAGCCACAGCATGGCCAGGTCCCAGAACTGCCAGAACGGGTCGGCCCACTTGCCGGCCACGAAGCCGAAGTCGATGCCGTGGATGCCTTCGCCCACCATGAGGTTCACGAAAAGGTGGCCGAAGATCAGAACCACGAGCACGACGCCGGAGAGCCGCATGAACAGCCACGCGAGCATCTCGAAGTTCCCCTTGGAACCGGTGCCGCGACGGTACTGCGGAGCAATCTTCCCGCTGCCGATTTTTCCACTGCGCGGGCTTTGAATGTCAGTACTCATGGCTTAGTGGCCTCCCAGTGCGAGGGACAGGTGGCGGATGGCGAAGGCCCCGAAGGTGACCAGCCACAATACCAGGACGGTCCACAGCATCTGGCGCTGGTATTTCGCGCCCTTCTTCCAGAAGTCAATGGCGATAACGCGCAGGCCATTGAAGGCGTGGAAAACGATCGCTGCGACGAGGCCCGTTTCGCCCAGGGCCATGAGGGGGTTCTTGTAGGCGCCGATAACGGCCGTGTAGGCCTCCGGGGACACACGCACCAGTGAGGTGTCCAGCACATGGACCAACAAGAAGAAAAAGATCACAACACCGGTAATGCGGTGTCCAACCCAGGACCACATGCCTTCACGGCCGCGGTACAAGGTGCCAGCTGGTTTTGTCGGCACTGAATAAACCTTCCTGCAACACAGCGGCGCTGGCACGGGATCCATGCGGGGGAAACGCCAGCTGCGAGAGCACTCGTAGCTCAGCCTAAATCTAGGCTTCGCTCACAGCTTATTCAATTTAGGCACCCCTTCTTGTAACGAGAGCGCGGGGTTTCGCCTGAATTCCGGCGTTTTCGCCACGATGGTGAGACGAAGACCACAAAGCGGGACTTGAGCGGGTGTCGGATAAGGTGTTGCGGTGAGTATAGAAAACGCTGCAAGCCTCGAATCGCCATTGCGTCACTTCCATGCGGTTATTCCGGCCGGCGGAGTGGGCACGCGCCTGTGGCCGCTTTCGCGTGCTGCCGCGCCCAAGTTCCTCCACGACCTCACGGGTTCGGGCAGCACCCTCCTGCGGGCTACGTACGACCGTCTCGAACCGTTGGCCGGCAACCGGGTTCTGGTGGTTACGGGTGTGGCGCACCGGGTTGCCGTCTGCCGCCAGCTTCCCGAAGTGGGCGAAAACGAGTTGGTCCTCGAAAGCGAACCGAAGGACTCGGGAGCGGCGATTGGCCTCGCCGCCGCCATCCTGCACCGTCGCGACCCCGACACCATCATGGGTTCCTTCGCCGCCGACCACGTCATCAGCCCGGACCACCTTTTCCAGGAAACTGTGCGCGAGGCTATCCACACTGCGGCTGCCGGAAAAATCGTCACCATCGGCATCAAGCCCACGCACCCCTCGACCGGGTTCGGTTACATCCGCACCGGGGACTTGCTCAATATCGACGACGCGCCGAATGCGCACGCCGTGGTCGAGTTCGTCGAGAAGCCGAGTGAGGACATTGCCAAGAAGTACCTCGAGACTGGCGACTACGTCTGGAATGCCGGCATGTTCGTCGCGCCCGTCGCTCTCATGCTCAAGCACCTGGAGGCAAACCAACCGGTCCTGTTTGCCGGGCTGCAGGAGATTGCCGACGCCTGGGACACGCCGGAACGCGATGAAGTGACCGCCCGGGTGTGGCCCACGCTGCCGAAGATCGCCATTGACTACGCCGTGGCCGAACCCGCCGCGGCGGCGGGGGATGTCGCCGTCGTGCCCGGTACTTTCCGCTGGGACGACGTCGGAGACTTCGCCGCGATCGGCCGCCTCAACAATGCCGGCGACGTCGATGAGGTGACGGTCCTCGGTGAAGGCGCCCGCGTCTTCACGGAGAACGCCAGCGGTGTGGTTGTCTCCGATACGAAGCGTGTGATCGCCCTTATCGGGATCAAGGACGTCGTGATCGTCGATACGCCGGACGCGCTGCTTGTCACCACGAAGGAGCACGCCCAGCGGGTCAAGGGTGCGGTGGACGCGCTCAAGGCAAGTGGAGACACCGACGTTCTATAGCGCCCTCTTGCGGCGCTGTCCGTAACCAAGAGACCCCTTTCGCTATTCGGGGGGTGTGGATGGCTAGAGTTGTGAGGTGCGCAATTTCACTACCGAAACCGAGCCGACCCCTGTGGTGAAGCCATGGCTTGACGATCTCTTGCCGGAACTCCTTGAATTCCGGAGGGACCTGCATGCGCACCCCGAACTTTCCTTCAAGGAATTTCGCACTACGGACAAGCTGGTTGAACGGCTCGAGGCGGCGGGACTCGAACCCCGCCGGCTGGAAGGCTCGGGGCTGACGGTCGACGTCGGCGACGGGCCCATCGCCACGGCCCTGCGCGGAGACATCGACGCCCTCCCCATCATCGAGGAGACCGGGCTTCCGTTCGCGTCGAAGAACCATGGCGTCACCCACGCGTGCGGGCATGACGTCCACACCACGAGCATGCTTGGCATTGCCCTGGTGCTGCACGCCATGCACCAGGAATCCCCCTTGGGCGGAACGGTGCGCATCATCTTCCAGCCGGCAGAAGAAACCATGCCCGGCGGTGCGTTGTCCTGCATCGAGCAGGGCGTGCTCCAAGGCGTTCCGCGTATTCTTGCGCTGCACTGCGATCCGCGTATCAACGTCGGCAAGATCGGCACGCGCATCGGCGCCATCACCTCGGCGTCGGACACCATCAAAATCGAATTGACCGGACGTGGCGGCCATACTTCCCGTCCGCATTTGACCGAAGACCTGGTCTTCGCGCTGGCCCAAATCGCCGTCAACGTGCCGGCCGTCCTGTCCCGTCGGGTCGATGTGCGCAGCGGCGTTTCGGTGGTGTGGGGCCAGATCGCGGCAGGTTCGGCACCCAACGCCATCCCCGCCAACGGCTACATGGCCGGCACCATGCGTTGCCTCGACAGGGACGCCTGGCACAGCGCAGGGGAGTTGCTCGACGACGTCGTCCAGCAAGTTGCCGCGCCGTACGGGGTGGACGTGCACCTTGAGCACACCCGCGGCGTCCCTCCCGTGGTCAACTCGGAACACGAAACTGCCATCATCGAGGCCGCTGCCCGTGCGGAACTCGGCGAGCACGCCGTCGTCCTGACACCGCAGTCCATGGGTGGCGAGGACTTCGCCTGGTTCCTGGCCGACCTGCCGGGTGCCATGATGCGGCTCGGAACCCACACGCCCGGCGGCGAGGAATACGATCTCCACCGCGGTGACTTCATTGTGGACGAGCGTGCCCTCGGCTTCGCAATCCAAGTCCTTGCCGCCGCCGCGCTGCGAACCATCCGGGATCTCTGAACCTCGACGCTCGCTCACTTATGCCGGGTTTTGGCCGGACGCTCGCTCACTTATGCCGGGTTTTGGCCGGACGCTCGCTCACTTATGCCGGGTTTTGGCCGGACGCTCGCTCACTCTTGGTTTAAAGGCCGGGGATCCTCCTGCGGATTATCTGCAGGAGGATCCTTTCGTTTGGGCTTGTTTGTGAGCGGGCGTTGCCGGGGGACGGCTTGTTTGTGAGCGGGCGTCGCCCGAAGCGATTAAGTTGTGCACAATTTAATTGTGAGCTATCGTTATTCCCATGAGTGAAGCCCCCCGCCTCGACCGCCAGGTCTGTTTCGCGCTGTATTCCGCTTCGAAGGCGGCCACGGCGGTCTACCGGCCGGTGCTGGACGAGCTTGGACTGACGTATCCGCAGTACCTCGTGATGCTGGTGCTCTGGGAGAACGAGCCTCGAAGCGTCCGGGAACTGGGTACCGAGCTGGGACTCGACTCGGGCACCCTGTCTCCGCTGCTCAAGAGGCTTGAAGCCATGGGCCTCGTGGAGCGCCGGCGTTCAGTAGAGGACGAGCGTCGCGTCGAGATCCACCTGAGCGACGCCGGGCGGGCGCTGAGTGCCCGGGCGGGGGCTGTTCCGCAGCGGCTCGCCGACGCCGCCGGCTTGAGCGCAGCCGAGCTCGCGCAGCTTCACGACACCCTGGGCCGGCTTACCGCCGCCCTCCATTCAGCCATCTGATCGTCCACCCCAGCACCTCCATCCCATCGAAGGAAAAGGAACCACAGTGAAGACTTTGTACGTAGCAGAGGCGCTTGCCTCCGGTGAAGGCCGCGAAGGCAACGCACGCACCAATGACGGCAAGTTGGACGTCACCCTCGCCAGCCCGGTGGAACTGGGCGGAAACGGCCAGGGCACTAATCCCGAGCAGCTCTTCGCCGCCGGATACGCGGCATGCTTCCACTCGGCACTCAGGCTGGTGGGACGCAAGGCCCGGGTGGATCTGACTGATTCCGCCGTGGCTGCCAAGATCCATTTCGGTGCCTTGGAGGGCAGCGAGGGATATGGCCTCGCCGCGGAGCTTGAGATCGCCCTGCCTGCCCTGGACCGCGAAACCGCCGAGCAGCTCGTGGCCAAGGCCCACCAGATCTGCCCCTACTCCAACGCGACCCGCGGGAACATCGCCGTCGACATCAAGCTTGTGGAGGTGGCCGCATGAGCGCCGCCGTTCCCACGAGCACCCGCGAAATCCAGCTGGCGTCCCGCCCGCAGGGACGCCCCGTCCAGGAGAACTTCCGGCTGGCAGAGACCGATCTGCCGGAGCTGCAGGACGGCCAGATCCTGGTCCGCAACGAGTTCATGTCGGTCGATCCCTACATGCGCGGCCGCATGAATGACACAAAGTCCTATTCGGCGCCTTTCCGGCTCGACGCAGCGCTCGACGGCGGTGCGGTGGGCGAGGTGATCGCGTCCCGTTCCGAGGCACTCAAGGTGGGTGACGTCGTCGTGCACCAGCTCGGCTGGCGCGAATATTCGGTGGTGGATGCGGCAAGCGCGACGCCGGTCCCGGCCGGACTGGCGCCGACGTCGGCGTTCCTCGGGGCGCTGGGCATGACGGGCCTGACGGCGTATGCCGGACTGCTCAAAGTGGCCGAGTTCAAAGCCGGGGACGTGGTCTTCGTTTCCGGTGCCGCCGGCGCGGTTGGTTCGATTGTCGGGCAGGTCGCCAAGGCCATGGGGGCCTCCAAGGTGATCGGCAGCGCCGGTTCCCCGGAGAAGGTGGCGCGTTTGCTGGAACTCGGCTTCGACGCGGCGTTCGACTACCACGACGGTCCGGTGGCGAAGCAACTGCGTGAAGCAGCGGGGGAGCGCGGCATTGACGTCTACTTCGACAACGTGGGCGGCGAACACCTCGAGGCTGCCCTCGCGGTCCTCACCGTGGGTGGCCGGGTGGCAATGTGCGGTGCCATTTCGCAGTACAACTCCACAGAGCCCACGCCGGGCCCGCGGAACCTGGCCTTGGCCATCGGAAAGCAATTGACCCTGCGTGGCTTCCTCGTGGGCGGCCAGCGCCAGCACGCCGCGGAGTTCGCCGGGAAGATGGCCGGATGGCTGGCCGATGGAACGGTCCGCTACGACGAGACGATCGTTGACGGACTGGAAAACGCGCCGAAGGCCTTCATCGACCTCCTGGATGGGGCCAATACCGGCAAGATGCTGGTCCGGCTGCACTGAGGGATTCCCGGCGCGAACTGGCGGCAGATGCCCGCAAAACGCGATTTTTGGGTCATCTGCTGCCWGTTCGCGCGCTTGGGAACGGGCATCCTAGGACCGTTCGCTGGGAGTTCCGCTACTGCTTGGTAACAAAAGCTCAACAATCTTCGGGTTGTTGGGCTTTTGTGTTACCCGGGTGTGTTCAATCCCACTAAAGTTGTGCCATCAGTGCGCCCCAGGCGCAGTGCTGCGAAGCATCAGTGAAAACAGAATTTCAGACTCGAGTTTTCGAAACGGACACTCATTGACCAACTGTCGTAGCATCAATCACTTTCTTCCTGGAGGAAAATTGAAGCAATCACTGCGTGCCACACTAAAGCGCGGTTCATTTGCGGGCGTCGCAACTGCGGGCGCCGCTGCACTTTTGCTGGCAGGCTGCGGTAGCGCACCGTCTGCTTCGAGCTCGGGCAGCGCCACCAAGTCGGACTACACCGCATGCATGGTGTCCGACTCCGGCGGCTTCGATGACAAGTCGTTCAACCAGTCAGGCTTCGAGGGCCTTCAGGCAGCAGCCAAGGACCTGAGCATCCAGGAGAAGCACGTCCAGTCCAAGGCCGACACGGACTACGACCCCAACCTTCGTTCCATGGTCCAACAAGGCTGCAAGCTGACGGTTACGGTCGGCTTCCTGCTTGGCGACGCCACGAAGAACATCGCGACGGCGAACCCCAACAGCCACTTCGCCATCATCGACTACTCGGACCCCACCTTCCCGAAGAACGTCAAGCCGATTGTCTATAACACTGCCCAGGCCGCGTTCCTGGCCGGGTACCTCGCCGCCGGCACGTCCAAAACGGGCAAGGTTGCGACCTTCGGTGGCCTCAACATCCCCACCGTGAGCATCTTCATGGATGGCTTCTCTGACGGCGTGAAGTACTACAACCAGAAGAAGGGCAAGTCCGTCCAGCTGCTTGGCTGGGACAAGGACAAGCAGGACGGAACGTTCGTCGGCGACTTCAAGCAGGTCGACAAGGGCAAGGTCCTCACCCAGGGATTCCTTGACCAGGGGGCGGACGTGGTCCTTCCCGTCGCTGGACCTGTTGGAGCGGGCGCCGGAAGCGCGATCCTTGACGCCAAGGCAAAGGGCACGGACGCAAAGCTGATCTGGGTCGACTCGGACGGCTACCTGACCGCACCCGCCTACAAGTCGGTCATCCTGACGTCGGTCCAGAAAACCATGGCGACGGCCGTGGAGACGGTCATCAAGGCCGACAAGGAAGGCAAGTTCGACCCCAGCCCGTATGTCGGCACCCTCGACAACGGGGGCGTGGCGCTTGCCCCGTTCCACGATCTCGACTCCGCTGTTCCGGCAGACATGAAGAGCGATCTTGACCAGTTGAAGAAGGACATCATCTCCGGCGCAGTCAAGGTCGAATCGAAGTCCAGCCCCAAGTAAAAATCCGGGCTAAACCGCATCGCGCTGCCCTTCAGCCGAGTTTTGGCAGAAGGGCAGCGCGTTCTGCGTTGCCTTCAATTTGCTCTTCGACACTCCTTTGCCGAGCACTATGCTGGGAGCACGGTGATGACGAGGAGCCATCCTTTATAGATGGGTTGGAGTTTTGAAACTCGAACTGAAAGGGATCACGAAACGCTTCGGGTCCCTTGTAGCCAATGACCACATCGATCTGGTGGTTGAACCCGGCCAAGTCCATTGCCTCCTGGGCGAAAACGGTGCCGGTAAATCCACCCTGATGAATGTCCTTTACGGACTCTACGACCCCAGCGACGGCGAAATCCTGGTCGACGGCAAGCCGGTCGTTTTCAAGGGTCCCGGCGATGCCATGGCGGCCGGGATCGGAATGGTCCACCAGCACTTCATGCTGATTCCGGTATTCACCGTCGCCGAAAACGTCGCGTTGGGAAACGAAGCCACCAAGGCAGCCGGTTTCCTGAACTTGGATGAAACCCGCCGGAGAATCTCCGAGATTTCCAAGCAATACGGGTTCCATGTCGACCCCGATGCCCTCGTGGAAGACCTGCCCGTGGGCGTCCAGCAACGGGTCGAGATCATCAAGGCACTCGTGCGCGACGCCGAAGTCCTGATTCTCGATGAACCGACCGCGGTTCTCACTCCGCAGGAAACCGATGAGCTCCTGGACATCATCCGCCAGCTCAAAGCAGCCGGAAAGTCAATTGTCTTCATTTCGCACAAATTGCGTGAGGTCAAGGAAATTTCGGACATCATCACGGTGATCCGGCGGGGGAAAGTGGTGGGCTCGGCCGATCCTTCGGCGTCCCCTACGGAACTCGCCTCGGCGATGGTTGGCCGCGCGGTCAGTCTGACCCTGGAAAAGAAACCCGCCCAACCGGGTGAAGCGACCTTCAAGGTCCGGGACCTTACGGTTGTGGACCACAATGGCCAGCACGTCGTGGACGGGCTGAGCTTCGACATCGCCAAGGGTGAAGTGCTCGCTATCGCCGGTGTCCAGGGCAACGGCCAGACGGAGCTCACGGAAGCCATCCTCGGCGTCCAGCAGCACGTCACGGGGTCCATCGTCCTCGACGGCGTCGAACTTCTCGGCAAGAGCGTCAAGCAGGTCTTGTCCGCCGGCGTCGGGTTCGTCCCTGAGGACCGCAAGATCGACGGCCTGGTGGGAACGTTCTCCATTTCCGAGAACATGATCCTGGACCTTTACGACAAGGCGCCTTTCGCCCAAGGCATCGGCATGAAACCGGCCTTGATTGCTTCGCACGCGGAGAAGAAGGTCGAGGAGTTCGATGTGCGGACGCCGTCGATCGATGTCGCCGTGGGTACGCTCTCCGGAGGCAACCAGCAAAAGGTGGTTCTGGCCCGGGAGCTCTCCAGGCCGTTGAGGCTCTTCATCGCATCGCAGCCCACCCGAGGGCTCGACGTCGGCTCCATCGAATTCGTGCACAAGCGGGTCATTGCCGAACGGGACAACGGAACTCCCGTGATGATCGTGTCCACCGAGCTCGATGAAGTGCTCGAACTCGCTGACAGGATCGCCGTCCTCTACCGGGGAAAGCTGGTCGGGATTGTTCCGGCCGGTACGTCCCGCGATGTGCTGGGCTTGATGATGGCCGGCGTTCCGGAACATGAGGCAGAACTGACTGCCCACAAGACCCTCGAGGGAGGAACCCATGTCTGAGTCCAATACCCCTCGACAGGAAAACGAGGCCGAGCCTGAGCGCCCGGAGACTCTGGACGACGAGGTCGTCCTGGATGTCGCGCTGGACACGGCCGACGGCGCAATGGCCCCGTCAGTCATCCCGGCTACCAGCCAAGGCGGACAGATCCCGCACGCCGCCGGTGGTTCGGTCTTCCGGCAGATCGTGACCGGAAACGCCATGGTCTCGGTGTTGTCCGTGCTCCTCGCGATTGTGCTCGGCGGAATCCTGATGGCCGTGACCAACCCCAAAGTCGCCGAGACAGCAGGTTACTTCTTCGCGCAGCCGGGGGACATGCTTACCGAGGTCTTCAGGCCCTACGTGGCGTTGGTCCAGGGCGCCATATTCAACTGGGCCGGGGCCGACGCCGCTGCCCAGCTGTACCCGATCACTGAGACCCTGACGGTGTCCACCCCCCTGATCCTGGCTGGACTCGGCGTGGCCCTGGCCTTCCGTGCCGGGCTGTTCAATATCGGTGCGCAAGGCCAGATCATCTTCGGTGCCCTGTTCGGCGCCTACGTGGGATTCACCTGGCACCTGCCCTTCCTGGTTCACCTGTTGCTTGTCATCGTTGCCGGATTCATCGGCGGCGCGGTGTGGGGCGGCGTCGTCGGGCTGCTCAAGGCCCGGACCGGTGCCCATGAGGTCATCGTGACCATCATGCTGAACTACATCGCGAACTTCCTGCTCCTGTTCCTGCTGACCACTCCCGCTTTCCAGCGCAAGGGCTCCACCAACCCGATCTCCCCCTTCCTTGACCAATCGGCACTGTTTCCGGAGTTGCTCGGACCCCAGTTCAGGCTCCATGCCGGATTCCTCTTGGCAGTGCTGGCAACGGTATTCGTCTGGTGGCTCCTGAAGCGCTCCACGCTCGGCTTTGAATTCCGGGCCGTGGGCGCCAACCAGAGCGCGGCACGCACCGCTGGAATCAACGTTCCCCGCGCCGTGATCCTGGTGATGGCGATTGCGGGTGCGCTTGCAGGCCTGGCCGGCATTGCGCAGGTATCCGGGACGGAGAAATACCTCTCGGGGGGCGTCGCGGCTTCCATTGGCTTCGATGCCATTACGGTCGCATTGCTCGGACGTTCGACGCCGTGGGGAACCTTCTTCGCCGGGCTCCTGTTCGGCGCGTTCCGCGCAGGAGGCGTCGCGATGCAGGCCGAAACCCAGACCCCCATCGACATCGTCCTGGTCATCCAGTCCTTGATCGTCCTGTTCATTGCGGCACCGCCGCTCGTGCGCGCGATCTTCGGACTGAACCCGCGCAAAAAGAAGAAGGCCACCGGCGGCCCCGGCTCCGGAACCATCCCCTCCGGAAAAATCGAGAGCGGAGCTGCAACAGCATGAGCACCACAACAACTCAGCCCGGCGGTGGCACACCCGCCGGCAACGCCCCGGCGAGCCCGGGAAAGACGGGCGCCACGGAGCTGGTGAGCTGGAAGGCCGGCATCGGATTGTCCCTCCTCGCAATCCTGGGAACCGTGCTGTTCGGTTTCATGTCCAATTCGAAATCGGCAGGCTTCGGCATTGCCGAGGCGGCCAATGAAGCGGCCTCAAGTGTCGCCGCTTTGGTCACGTTCGTCCTGGCCCTTCTGCTTTCGGCTGGACTCGGATATCTGTGGTTCGTCCGCCGTCGTTCAGGCCGCGCGTCGGGTTCAGGCCGCGCGTCAGTTTCCGGCACGGTACCCGGTTGGCTGCCCGCCTCCACCGTCGCCGCCGTCGTGGTCCTCGGCCTCGCCGCGCTCGGCGTGGCAAAGGTTTCAAAGGTCACGCTCTCTTCCGCGGCCATCGGCTGGATCGCCGCCGTGATTCTCCTGGGCCTGGCGGGCTACACGGTGTACCTCACCCAGGCGAAGAGGGCCGTACCCCGCTGGGTGGGCGGCACCTTTGCCGCCGTGTTCCTCATCGGGTTCATGGTCTGGATCGTGGCTGGCGGAAATGGCGATGAGCCGTCGATCTCCCTCGCCGGACTGATCGCAGGGTCCGTCACCTTGGCTGTGCCGCTGGTCTTCGGATCCCTTTCCGGCGTCCTGTGCGAACGCGTCGGCGTGGTCAACATTGCCATTGAGGGCCAGCTCCTGCTGGGCGCATTCTCGGCGGCCGTCGTTGCCACGGTGACGCACAACGTCTACGCCGGGCTGGTCGCGGCGGCCGTCGCCGGAACGCTTGTCTCCTTGGTCCTGGCCGTGGTCAGCATCAAGTACCTCGTCAACCAGATCATCGTCGGCGTCGTCCTCAACGTCCTCATCAGCGGACTGACGAGCTTCCTCTTTTCGACGCTGCTGACGGCGGACCCGGATGGACTCAACAAGCCGGGGCGCTTGCCTCCGGTGGACATTCCCTTCCTGTCCGATATCCCCATCATCGGCCCCATCCTGTTCCACCAGTCCCTCGTGGGCTATTTGATGTACATCGCAGTGATCGTCGTTTACCTCGGCCTCTTCCACACGAAGTGGGGGCTGCGCGTGCGGGCCGTCGGCGAGCATCCGCAGGCGGCCGACACCGTGGGCATCAACGTCAACCGGACCCGATTCTGGAACGTGCTCATGGGCGGTGCGATCGCGGGCATTGGCGGCTCGTTCTTCACGCTCGTATCCGTGGATGCGTTCAGCAAGGACATGTCCGGTGGCCGTGGGTATATCGCGTTGGCGGCATTGATCTTCGGGCGCTGGAACCCGATCGGCGCCTTCCTGGCGGCGTTGCTGTTCGGCTTCGCGGACAACCTGCAGAGCGTCATCACCATCATCGGATCGCCTGTGCCGAGCCAGTTCATGGCCATGTTGCCTTACGCCTTGACGGTCTTCGCCGTCGCTGGATTGGTGGGCAGGTCCCGGCCGCCGGCGGCGAGCGGCATACCGTACGTCAAGGGCTGACCGTGGCGCTCAAGGGTACCGAGGTGGACTGGGCGGCCCTCGAAGCCGCCGCGGTCGCCGCCATGGGGAAGGCCTACGCTCCGTATTCGAAGTTCCCGGTGGGGGCGGCTGCCCTCACCGAGAACGGGCGGATCGTCAGCGGATGCAATGTCGAGAACGCCAGCTATGGACTCACGCTGTGCGCCGAGTGCGCCCTGGTGGGGGACCTCCACATGGGTGGCGGCGGCAGATTGCGGGCGTTCTATTGCGTCGACGGCAAAGGCAATGTCCTCATGCCGTGCGGCCGTTGCAGGCAATTGCTGTATGAATTCCGGGCACCCGGCATGCAACTCATGACAACGCAGGGCATCAAGACCATGGACCAAGTGCTGCCAGATGCCTTCGGTCCCGACAACCTGGAGGAGAACCGGTGACACAGACTGAAGCTTTTGATGCCGTACAGATCATCAGCATCAAGCGGGACAAAGGAACCCTAAGCCCGGAGCAGATCGACTGGACGATCGATGCCTATACCCGCGGCGTCATTGCCGACGAGCAAATGGCAGCCCTGAACATGGCGATCCTGCTCAACGGGATGGACCGTGCCGAGATCTCGCGCTGGACCGAGGCGATGATCGCCTCGGGCGAGCGGATGGACTTCTCCAGCCTCCGGCGTCCCGACGGCGGCGTGAAAGCCACCACGGACAAACACTCCACCGGGGGTGTCGGGGACAAAATCACCCTTCCGCTGGCGCCGTTGGTGGCGGTCTTCGGGGTGGCGGTTCCCCAGCTTTCCGGGAGGGGACTGGGCCACACGGGTGGCACGCTCGACAAGCTCGAGGCGATCCCCGGATGGCGGGCGAACCTGAGCAACGAGGAAATCCTGGCCCAGCTGCAGGACGTGGGTGCGGTCATTTGCGCCGCCGGCACGGGTTTGGCTCCGGCGGACAAGAAGCTCTATGCCCTGCGCGACGTCACGGGCACCGTGGAAGCCATCCCCCTGATTGCCTCGTCCATCATGAGCAAGAAGATCGCCGAAGGCACGGGCTCCCTGGTGCTCGACGTGAAGGTGGGTTCCGGGGCATTCATGAAGGACGAAGCCCGTGCCCGGGAGCTTGCCGAAACCATGGTGGCCCTGGGCAAGGATGCGGGCGTCAATACGGTGGCCCTCCTGACCAACATGGGGACCCCGCTGGGCCTGACTGCGGGCAATGCCATCGAGGTGGAGGAATCGGTGGAGGTGCTTGCGGGCGGCGGTCCGGAAGACGTCGTCGAGCTGACCGTCAGGCTCGCCGAAGAGATGCTCGCCTGCGCCGGAGTGCACGACGCCGATCCCGCGGCCGCCCTCAGGGATGGCCGCGCGATGGATGTCTGGAACCGCATGATCGAAGCCCAGGGCGGCGATCCGCGCGCGGCCCTGCCCGTGGCCAGGGAATCCGAGGTCATCCCGGCTCCGGCCGACGGCGTCCTGGTGGAGCTCGACGCCTTGGCGGTGGGCGTGGCTGCGTGGCGCCTCGGCGCTGGACGCGCCCGGAAGGAAGACATCGTCCAGGCCGGCGCAGGGGTGCGGATGCACGCCAAACCGGGCGCCTTGGTCCGGGCGGGGGAGCCACTCATGACCCTCCTCACCGACACCCCGGAAAAGTTCGACAGGGCCAAGGAAGCCTTGGACGGGGCTGTGCTCATCGCGCCGGAAGGCTCACGGCCGGCGCAACGGCTCATCATCGACCGGATCTCCTAGGCTGATCTCCCGGGCATTCCGGAATGCCCGGGAGACATTCCCTGCGGCCATTCGTTAGGAAGACCGTGCAAGCCATCAACGACTTCATCCTCGCCGCGGCCGGGCAGCCTTGGGTCTTGCTCCTGGTTTTTGCCTGCTGCGTGATCGACGGTTTCTTCCCGCCCATTCCCAGCGAGTCGATGGTGGTGGGACTCGCGGCAGTCTCCGTGACCGCAGGGATGCCCAACACGTGGCTGCTGATCCTGGTGGGAGCCCTTGGGGCCTTCACAGGTGACAACATCGCCTACTTGATTGGGCGCAAAGTAGGTGTACGCCGATGGCGGTGGATGCGTTCCCAAAGGATGCAGGGTGCCTTCCGCTGGGCCGGGAGGGAACTACGACGGCGGGCCGCATCACTGATCATGGTGGCCCGGTTCATCCCCATCGGCCGGGTGGCCGTCAACCTCACAGCCGGAGCAACCCACTTCCCGCACGGCATGTTTGTGGCGCTCACGGCTATGTCCGCCGTCCTGTGGGCCAGTTATTCGGTGGCCATCGGTGTGTTCTTCGGCCAATGGTTCGAGCACAACCACCTGCTCGGGGCGGTCATCGCGATCGTCGCTGCCGTCATCCTGGGAATCATCGTGGACCGGATCATCAGCAAAGTCCGCGGGGCCACGCCCGCCACCGTAGAGGACGAAGAAACCGGGGAGCCCGAAGAGGAATCGGTCGTGTAGCAGGCACGGCAGGGGGGAGCCATCTCCTCCCTTGGTATGACGTGCCTGGCACCGGAAGATCCCTCCATGGGGGGATGCTTCCATTTCGACTTTCGAGCTAGCCTTAAATTGTGTTCCACCCGGCCGGGGCGTAGCGAACGACGCCCGGGCCGTGGGACACTGGATAGCGATCTATGTCACGCGACCGTGTGACTTTCCTTGAGGAGCAATGCCTGCGTGGACTTCATGAACCACATGCTCGAGCATGCCGCCGGGCAACCGTGGATCTACCCGGTGCTCCTGGTTTTCTTTTTCATCGACGGCTTTGCCACGATCCTTCCCAGTGAGACCGCGATCGTCGGGCTCTCGGCCCTTGCGATGCACCGGGGTGAGCCCAACCTGTGGCTCCTTGGCGCCACCGCGCTTGTCGGGGCCATGGCCGGCGACAACATGGCCTATATGCTGGGCCGCAAGATCGGCCTGGACCGCTGGAAATGGATGCGCAAGCCGAAGGTCCAGAAGATGTTCGCGTGGGCGCACTACGAGTTGGACAAGCGCGGCGCCGTGCTGATCTTCACCGCCCGGTATATCCCCTGGGGCCGGGTGGCGGTGAACTACGTCGCCGGACAGACCGGCTTCCGCCACAAGACCTTCTTCTTCCTGGACGCCTTCGCCTGCCTCACCTGGGTAGGCTATTCGATCGGCATTGGATCGCTGGCCGGCCACTGGGTGCACAACAACCCGCTCCTCGGCGTGGGGATTGCGGTGGCATTCGCCGTGGTACTCGGCGTCATCGTGGACCACAGCCTGCGTTGGTGGCACAAGCATCTCGAAAAGAAAGACGGCGAGAAGAAGGAAGCGGCCTCCGCGGAAGCAGCCGCAGCAGACGCGGGAACCGCGGTTAACGCGACGGCCGGCGTCGACCGCTCAAACCCTGCTGGCTAAGCTTCTTCCGTCCCCCTAGAGTTGAGACGTGACTGAGCCTATTGTTGATGCCGCCCCTGCCCTTGACTTCGACCTGAAGAGCCTGCCGAAAGTTTCCCTTCACGACCATCTGGACGGGGGACTGCGCCCGGCCACCATCATCGAGCTGGCGGAGGCCGTCGGCCACACTCTGCCTTCCACGGATCCCGTAGCGCTGGGCCAGTGGTTCCGTGAGTCCGCAGACTCCGGTTCTTTGGTCCGCTACCTCGAAACCTTTGACCACACGATTGCCGTCATGCAGACCAAGGAAGGCCTGGCGCGCGTCGCCAAGGAATTCGTCGAAGACCTGGCTGACGACGGCGTCGTGTACGGCGAGATCCGTTGGGCACCTGAGCAGCACCTGCAGAAGGGCCTCACCCTGGACGAGGTTGTGGACGCTGTCCAGGAAGGGCTCGACGCCGGCGTCGACGCCGTCGAGGAGTCAGGCCGCCAGATCCAGGTGGGCCAGCTCATCACGGCGATGCGCCACGCGGACCGCGGCCAGGAGATTGCCGAGCTCGCAGTGCGCCACCGCTACAACGGAGCTGTCGGCTTTGACATCGCCGGAGCCGAAGACGGTTTCCTGCCTTCCCGCTTCAAGGACGCGTTCACCTACCTGGCCGAGCACAACTTCCCGGCCACGGTCCACGCCGGCGAAGCCGCGGGCCTGGAAAGCATCCAGTCCGCCCTTGTGGACGGCCGCGCCCTGAGATTGGGTCACGGCGTGCGCATCGCGGAGGACATCACCGTTGAGTTCGAAGACGCCGAGGGCGAAGAAGCCGACGACGACGCCGAGGACACCGTCGGCATGGTCACCTTGGGTGAAGTGGCCGGCTGGGTCCGTGACCGTGGAATCGCGCTGGAAATCTGCCCTTCCTCCAACCTGCAGACCGGCGCGATCGCGAACTTCGGCGAAGGCATCGAGAACCACCCGCTGGACATGCTCTACCAGCTGGGCTTCAACGTCACGATCAACACGGACAACCGCCTTATGAGCGGTGTGACGCTCACGGACGAGTTCGAGCTTCTCGTGGAGACCTTCGACTACGATCTCGATGACCTCCTCGAACTGACCCTCAACGCCGCCGAGTCGTCGTTCCTGCCGTTGGACGAAAAAGAAGCGTTGGTGGAGTACATCAACGACGCCTACGCCAACCTTGGCTGAACAAACTCCTTCGGGTGCCAGTTCTCCTGAAAGTCCTGTCGTGGAGCTGCTGGGGACGATTGCCTCTTTGCGCGAGCACTGTCCTTGGATGGGGGCGCTGACCCACGAGTCCTTGGTCGAGTACCTGATCGAGGAAGCGTATGAGGTTGTCGATTCGATCGAGGCCGGCGCGTCCGGTTCCGATACATCCGACGAACTCCGCGGCGAGCTGGGCGACGTGCTGCTCCAAGTGGTGCTGCACGCCCGGCTCGCCGAGGAGCAAGGACAATTCACCTTCGACGACGTCGCGCGCGCCATCAYGGACAAGATGGTGCGGCGCAATCCCCACGTGTTCAAACCGGACGGGTCCTTGCAGGAATCCTTCCCGGCCACCGTGGAGGAGATCGTCGAAAAGTGGGACGCCGTGAAGAAGGCCGAGAAGCCCGGGCGTTCGGATCCCTTCGAAGGCATTCCACCGCACCTTCCCGCCCTCGCCTTGGCGCAAAAGTCGCTTGACCGCGCAGCCCGCTCAGAGCGCTCGGGCAGTCCTGAACGCGGCGGCCGTCCAGTCGCGGCGGTGGAGGTTCCCGACTCCGAAGCTGCGCTTGGAGACTTGCTGCTCGCCGTCGTCGCGGGCTCGCGGGAGAAGGGCTTCGACGCCGAACGGGCCCTGCGCGGTGCCGTCCGCCGATACCAGGGCCGCGACGGCGAAGCCACAAAACGTGAGGGTTCCGACGCTGTTCCGTAACCTTGGCCGGTCTCGACTAGGCTAGTGGCGACGAGGACGTCGAGAATTTCCCTCAAGATTCCCAGTAAATCGCTTCACCATAAGGAGCAGTCCATGGCGCTTATCGATGCCATCCACGCCCGCGAGATCCTTGATTCCCGCGGAAACCCGACAGTAGAAGTTGAAGTTCTGCTTTCCGATGGCCAGATCGGCCGCGCGGCAGTTCCCTCCGGTGCTTCCACCGGCGAGCACGAAGCCGTCGAACTGCGCGACGGCGACAAGGGCCGTTACCTCGGCAAGGGCGTCCAGAAGGCCGTTGACGCGGTCATCGACGAAATCGCCCCGGCCCTGATCGGCTTCGACGCCACGGACCAGCGCAGCATCGACCAGGCCATGATCGACCTCGACGGCACCCCGAACAAGGGCAAGCTCGGCGCGAACGCCATCCTCGGCGTTTCCCTCGCCGTGGCAAACGCGGCCGCCGCCTCCGCGGACCTGCCCCTGTACAAGTACCTGGGCGGCCCGAACGCCCACGTCCTGCCCGTCCCGCTGATGAACATCCTCAACGGTGGCTCCCACGCCGACTCGGACGTCGACATCCAGGAATTCATGATCGCCCCGATCGGCGCCGAGACCTTCTCCGAAGGCCTGCGCTGGGGCGTTGAGGTCTACCACAACCTCAAGTCGGTCCTGCAGGCCAAGGGCCTCTCCACCGGCCTCGGCGACGAAGGCGGCTTCGCTCCGAACCTGCCGTCCAACCGTGCCGCACTGGACCTGATCCAGGAAGCCATCAAGAACGCCGGCTACACCCCGGGCAAGGACATCGCCCTCGCGCTGGACGTCGCCTCCTCCGAGTTCTACAAGGACGGCGCCTACCAGTTCGAAGGCAAGGCACTCTCAGCCACCGAGATGAGCGCCTACTATGCCGAACTCGTTGCCGATTACCCGCTCGTCTCCATCGAGGACCCGCTGGACGAAAATGACTGGGAAGGCTGGAAGACCCTTACCGACACCATCGGTGACAAGGTCCAGCTAGTTGGCGACGACCTCTTCGTCACCAACCCGATCCGCCTGCAGCAGGGCATCGACTCCGCCACGGCCAACTCCCTGCTCGTCAAGGTCAACCAGATCGGTTCCCTGACGGAAACCCTGGACGCCGTTTCCCTGGCCCAGCGCTCCGGTTACACCACCATCACCTCGCACCGCTCCGGCGAAACCGAGGACACCACCATTGCTGACATCGCCGTTGCCACCAACGCGGGCCAGATCAAGACCGGTGCCCCGGCCCGCTCCGAGCGCGTCGCCAAGTACAACCAGCTGCTGCGCATCGAAGAAGAACTCGACGACGCCGCCCGCTACGCCGGCCGCAGCGCTTTCCCGCGTTTCAAGGGCTAGTATCCGCTGAAACAGCTGACCGGTGGCTATGGTGGAAAGACCATAGCCACCGGTTCTGTTTAACGAAATGTGCGAGCACTTCGGCAAACCGCAGGCTCCGTGAGGAACGCAACGCGCAGCAACCCGCCAGGCAAGCACCAGGCATTACAGGAGTGTCATGGCCACCCGCCGCCCCAAGGTCCCCCGGGCAGATGCCCTCGGCCGCTCGCCCCAAAAGAACCCCGACGGCGGCCATGTCATCCGTGCCGACTTCGGCGAGTCCCGCAAGGCATCCGCCGCCCAGCAAGAGGCACCGGTTCATGCAGGGTCCAGGACGCCGTCCAATGCCAAAGCCGAAGGCGGCACCCAAAGCAAAGCCTCTTCCGGATCCAAGGTTGGTGGTGCTGCGAAACCGGGACGTTCGGGAAACACCCCGGTTGTCGGCAAGGCATCCAGCAAGGCGTCCGGTGCCGGATCCTCGCACTCCGACAAGGACCACGGCGCGCGCCCTGTGCCCGCGAAGGCGTTCTCCGGCCGTATGCTTGCCCTCGCTGTGGTGATGATAGCGATCACTATCATGCTCGCTCCCACAGTGAAGATCTGGTTGGAGAAAAAGGCCGAAATCTCCGGCCTGGAAGCCGACATTGCCAGCAAACAGGCCGAGCAGGCCAGCCTCCAGAAGCAGATCACGCGGTGGCAGGACCCCAACTACGTGAAACAACAAGCCCGGGACCGCATTAACATGGTTATGCCGGGTGAAGCTGGCTACTGGGTGTTTGGTGGAGACGTTCCCGCCGGCACACCGGGTGGGAGCACCAGTTCAGGAGCTTCCGGAAGCCCGTCCAACCTGCCATGGGTGGACGGCCTGTGGGAATCCATCAGGCGCTCGGCAACAGACTAGACGCGGTGCCCGCCGCCGTCGCGCCCTGATGGGCGCGGCCAAAAAGGGCAGGAAGGATGGCAGCGCCAGTGGAAGACAACTCGGCACCTGCATCGCAGGAGTCCCGCAAGCCATCAGCACACGATCTCGAAATCCTCAGCCGCCAGCTCGGACGGCCGGTGCGCGACGTCGTCGAAATCCCGGCGCGCTGCGTCTGCGGCAACCCGCTGGTCGCTGCAACCGCTCCGCGCTTGAGCAATGGAACCCCGTTTCCCACGACGTTCTACTTGACGCACCCCGTCATCACCGCCGCCGTGTCGCGGCTGGAAGCCGGCGGGCTCATGAATGAGATGAACGAACGGCTCACCGCGGACGAGCCTTTGGCTGCGGCTTACAGGAGCGCCCACGAAGCCTATCTCCAGGCGCGTGACGAGATTGCCGGACGTGCCGGCACGGGAGACGTTCCGGAAATCGCAGGGGTCTCGGCCGGCGGCATGCCTACCCGCGTCAAGTGCCTGCACGTGCTGGTCGGCCACTCCCTGGCCGCCGGTCCCGGCGTCAATCCGCTCGGCGACGAGGCCATCGGGGCGATTAGCGAATGGTGGACCGCGGACCGCTGCTATTGCGACGGCGCATGGGACAGTGCGGGGGAGGCCCCGTCCAAGGACCTCAGCCGCCACGGACCGCAGGGCCTGCCGGACATCGTGGGCCGTCCCGCCCCCGTCCGCAAATCCAAGTCCTCCCACGCGACAGAGCCATCAGGGGAACCATCCGCAGGGGGGCTCAACGTATGAACCGCGTAGCTGCGATTGACTGCGGGACCAATTCGATTCGCCTCCTGATCGCGGATTCCAACGGCACGGACTCCGGGTCTCCCTTGCGGGACGTTGTCCGCGAGATGCGCGTGGTGCGCCTCGGCCAAGGGGTTGACGCCACCGGCGAACTCGCCCCTGAGGCGCTTGAGCGCACCTTCGCGGCGACCGCCGACTACGCCGAGCTGATCCGCCATCACGGAGCCCGGGGCATCCGTTTCGTGGCGACCTCTGCCAGCCGGGACGCCCGTAACCGGGACGTCTTTGTTGACGGGATACGGGGGCTGCTGGGCGTCGAACCCGAGGTCATCTCCGGTGACGAAGAAGCCTCGCTGTCCTTCGCCGGCGCAAGCAGCGTGCTGCCTTCGCGCGGCAAGGACCCTGTGCTTGTGGTGGACCTTGGCGGTGGAAGCACCGAATTCGTCCTCGGAGACTCCGACGGCGTCATTGCCGCCAAATCCGTCGACATCGGCTGCGTGCGGCTGACCGAGCGGCACCTTCGCAGCGACCCTCCGACGCCGGAGCAGATCGCCGCCGCGGAAGCCGACGTCGACGCAGCCATGGACCTCGTGGCCCGCACGGTCCCGCTGGACCGGGCCACCGCCGTCGTGGGCGTAGCCGGTACCGTCACCACCATCACCGCGCACGCGTTGGGCCTGGACGAGTACGATCCCGCACTCATCCACGGTGCCAGCCTGGACCTGGAGACCATCAGCGACGCGGCCACAAGTTTGTTGGAAATGAGCCGCGAGGAACGTGCCCGGCTACCCTACATGCACCCCGGCCGCGTCGACGTCATCGGTGCCGGAGCCCTTGTTTGGCGCCGCATCCTCCAACGCTTGGCTGAGCTCGGAGAGGGCTCCATCACTGCGGCTACCTCCAGCGAACATGACATCCTCGACGGCATCGCGCTGAGTATTCTGAGCATGCCGAGTACTCGGTAAGAGTGGGTATTCGCTGATGACGTTGCCACACGGTTGGCGCCGCCGGACAGCATCGGCCGCACTGGCGGCCATGTTGGCCGGGGGAAGCCTTGCAGGGGCCCTGCTCACTGCCCCTTCGGCGTTCGCCGACTCTTGGCGGGACAAGGAATACTGGCTCAACGAGTACGGCATTTCCGCAGCCTGGCAGGTATCAAAGGGCGCCGGGGTGAAAGTGGCCATCATCGACAGCGGAGTGGACGGGCAACACCCCGACCTCAACGGCGCGGTGGTCGGAGGAACCGACGCTTCCGGTGCGGGCGACCCCAACGGACAGAAAAGCATCGGGGCCAAACCTGAGCACGGGACCCTCGTCGCCACGCTGCTGGCAGGGCGTGGACACGCTCCGGCCAGCCCATCGGCGTCTCCGTCGCCGGGGCCGTCCCCTTCGCCCGGTTCCGGCGTCGGTCCGGACGGAATCGTCGGCGTCGCGCCCGAGGCCCAGATCCTCTCCGTTTCCGCCTGGCTCGGTTCGCCGAATCCGGCGGGCAAGACGGACCAGGAACAGATTCCCGAAGCTGTCCGATGGGCGGTGGACAACGGCGCCAAGGTCATCAACATTTCCCTCGGCAGCACCTCGCCTGATTGGCCACAAAGCTGGGATGCGGCGTTCCTCTATGCCGAACAAAAGGACGTGGTGATCGTGGCCGCGGCGGGCAACCGGATCGGCGGAAACGTCCAGGTGGGCGCGCCGGCCACGATTCCGGGTGTACTGACCGTGGCGGGACTCGACCGGAACCGTACGGCCAGCGTCGACGCTTCTTCGCAGGGAATCAGCATCGGCGTCTCGGCGCCCGCGGAGAAGCTGGTGGGCGGACTGCCCGGTGGGAGCTATGAAGATTGGGCCGGCACGTCCGGCTCCGCGCCGATTGTCTCCGGCGTCGCGGCACTTATCCGCTCGAAATGGCCTGATATGAGCGCCAAGCAGGTCATCAACAGGATTGTGTCGACGGCCGAGGATGCAGGCGCGCCCGGCAAGGACCCCATCTATGGCTACGGCATCCTCAATGCCGAGGCGGCCCTGAAAGCCGATGTACCCGAGGTAGCGAGCAATCCCGTGGGATCCATTGCGGACTGGATCCGGGTCCATCGACGTGGCGACCTCAGCAGCCCGACGCCTCCGTCAACGTCGAAACCAAGCATTCCCGCGGCCACCTTGGCGGATCCCACAGTTCCCGCGGCCAAGGCGCCATCGCAGTCCGACACTGCGGTTCCGGCCGCGGTGGTCATCGGCTTTGGTTCGCTTTTCGTGGCGATCGTCGCGGGCGCCACCGTCCAATTGAGGCGCGCCTACCGGACCTCCCCGGAACTGCCCGACGAGACCTCGACCGGCGTGGTGGACGTCGTGGATCCGAGCCCCCCGAAATAGCCTCCGGCGCCGATCCGTAGCGTCGGGAAATAGTTAGTGAAGATTTTCACAAGGTGCTGTACTCTATTCTTATGGCAACCACCCCTGAGCTCATTGACCGTCCCCGTGTTCTCGTTGTCGGCGGCGGATACGTCGGCCTGTACGTAGCACTCAAGCTGCAGAAGAAGATCGCGAACGCCGGCGGCATCGTCACCGTCGTTGATCCCCTTCCCTACATGACCTACCAGCCCTTCCTCCCCGAAGTGGCCGGCGGCAACATCGAGGCACGCCACGCCGTCGTCTCGCACCGCCAGCACCTCAAGCAGACGGAACTCATCCAGGGCCGCGTCACCAGCATCGACCACAAGAACCGCACCGCCGTTGTTGCTCCGGCCGACGGTGGAGAGCCTTTCGAGATCCCGTACTTCGACGTCGTGGTTGCCGCCGGCGCCATCACCCGGACGTTCCCCATCAAGGGCCTCGCTGACGAAGGCATTGGCCTGAAGACCATCGAAGAAGCGGTCGCCCTGCGCAACAAGGTCCTTGAGCGCATCGAGGTTGCCTCCACCATGACGGACGCCGCCGAACGCGCCAAGGCCCTGACCTTCGTGGTCGTGGGTGGCGGTTTCGCAGGTATCGAGTGCATCACCGAGATGGAAGACCTCGCCCGCGCTGCCGTCAAGAACAACGCGCGCATCCGCCAGGAAGAGGTCCGCTTCGTTCTCGTCGAAGCCATGGGCCGCATCATGCCCGAGGTCACCGCAGCCCAGGCAGAGTGGGTTGTCGAACACCTGCGCAGCCGCGGCATCGAGGTCCTGCTCAACACCTCCCTCGACAACGCAGAGGGAAGCCTCAAGCTCATCAACCTGCCGGACAAGACGCCTGCCCAGGAGTTCGAAGCCGACACCCTCGTGTGGACTGCAGGCGTGCAGGCCAACCCGATGATCCGTTCCACCGACTTCCCGCTCGAGCCGCGCGGACGTGTCCGTGTCCTCCCGGACCTGCGCATTGCGGGCGACGAAGGCATCATCGACAACGCCTGGGCAGCCGGCGACATCGCTGCCGTCCCGGACCTCACGGGCAGCGGCCTGCCGGACGGCACCTGCGTTCCGAACGCCCAGCACGCGCTGCGTCAGGCCAAGCGCCTCGCCAAGAACCTGTGGGCCTCCCGCTGGGACAAGCCCATGGGCGACTACAAGCACAAGAACCTCGGTGCGGTTGCCGGCTTCGGCGAATGGAAGGGCGTTGCCAACATCAACATCCTGGGCCGTATCGGCCTCAAGGGTGGACTCGCCTGGCTGGCCCACCGCGGCTACCACGGCCTGGCCATCCCCACCGGTGAGCGCAAGGTCCGCGTGATCTTCAACTGGATCCTGGGCATGACGATGGGCCGCGACACCACCCAGCTGCTGGACCTCGACAACCCGCGTGGAGCCTTCGTGGCCGCGGCCACCCCGGCTCCCAAGCCGGCCGCCGCACCTGCGCCGGCCGCTGAGCCCGCCGAAGCCAAGGCTCCGGTCACGGCTGACTCCAAGTAGCGAACCCCAAGCAGTCCCGCCGACGGCGGTCGTTCCCACGCGGGAGCGGCCGCCGTCGTCGTTTAACTCGCGGCCCGTCCGCGACGGCGGTGCAGGCATGGCCGGCGACGGCGGGTCCTAGACTTGCAGCATGGCAGGCGAAAGCGATCTGACGACCCTCCTGGGATCAATGCACCCCGTCCTTCGGGACGGCGACTACGTGTACGCGTTGTGGCCGCACGGCAAAGCGCTTGAGGGCAATATCGAAGCCGCTGTCCGCGAAGCGGAGGGCCTCACGGTGGTCCTGCGCCGTGAAGAAGCCGGACGCCTGGGACTGTCCTACGACTTTGTGGCGGCGTGGATCACTCTTCAAATCCACTCTGCCTTGGACGCCGTGGGGCTCACAGCGGCCGTCAGCTCCGCCCTCACGGCCGCTGGTATCAGTTGCAACGTCCTGGCAGGGTTCCATCACGACCACCTGTTGGTTCCATCCGCCGAGCGCGGGCGCGCCATGGAAGTCCTTAAGCTGCTGGGCCAAGGCGTGGTGCTGCGAACGGAGCGGCAGGATGACCGCGAGTCCGTGCTGGCGCTCACGGCTGCCGCCTTTTCCACCAGTCCGGTCACCGGGCTGCCCGTCGACGGGGTCCCGGCCGAAGTGAAGCTCCTGCGTGAACTCTTCGAGTGCGATGAGTACCTGCCGGAGTTCAGCATCGTGGCCGAGATTGCCGGTGAGATCGTGGGCCACGTCATCAGTACCCGCGGCTGGATAGGGGAGCTCCGGCTTTTGGGGCTTGGCCCCATCAGCGTCGAACCGCACCTGCAGCGGCGCGGCATCGGATCTGCCCTCTTGCGGGAAACCGCTCGACGGGCCGACGAAGCGGGCGAACCGGGCATCGCCCTGCTGGGCAGCCCCGAGTACTATCCGCGCTTTGGATTCCTGCCCGCGCGCACGCTGGGCGTGGTGGCCCCCGACGCCGGGTGGGGAGACCATTTCCAACTGTTGCCCCTCAAAGCATGGCCCGACGGCGTCAGTGGAACCTTCCGTTATGCCGCGCCGTTTGAACGGCTCTAGGAGACGAAAGAGGGGGGTGCACTGGGTTACCATTATCCGGGCGCCCCAGTAGCCCAATTGGCAGAGGCAGCGGACTTAAAATCCGCGTGTTGTGGGTTCGAGTCCCACCTGGGGCACGCATGCGAAATGCGAACCCCGCGGCCCTACTTGTTGCGCCAAGCTGTGCCGTGACAGGAATTTAACCCCGCGTTCATGTGAAGGGCCGTCCGGACTGGACAGCGACACACCGTTATTAGATCCTGACCTGCGTATATGTGTTCTAGGACACATATTTGGTAGTACTCTCATGGAACATGTTCGAAGTGAAAGTGACTTCGGGCGAATGACCACGAATCAGACGCACCGCGGAGGCTATTTATGTACAGGAAGAAAGTCATTTCGGCGATTGCAGCAGCAGCCACCCTCGGCATGCTGGTGGCGGGCTGTGCGAATCAGACTGCCCCTAGCGGCACCGAAACCTCGGGTGGCGGCGGCAGGATCAATATCCCTGCGATTTCCAAAGTCGACGTTCCTGCCGGAGCTGTTTTGCCTGCAGGCGATGGCAAGGCAAATTGCCCGTCAACCACCACCCTTGCCTATGCCGGTGCCGAGACAGGACCCAACGCCCAGCTGGGTATCAACATCTTCAACGGCATCCAACTGGCCATCAACCAGCACAACACCGCGAACCCCGGCTGCCAGGTCCAGTTCAAGAAATTCGATACTGAAGGCGATCCGAACAAGGCCACTGGCCCGGTAACGCAGATCGTGTCCGAGCCGGACATCATCGGAGTGGTGGGCTTGCCCTTCTCGGGAGAATCCAAGGCCACCGGCAACATCTTCGAGCAGAAGGGCTTGGTGCACATCACGCCCTCCGCAACCAACCCGAGCCTGACGAAGAACGGCTGGACCACTTTCTTCCGGGCCCTCGGCAATGACGCCGTCCAGGGTCCGGCCGCAGCGAAGTTCCTCACGGACAAGCTGCAGGCCAAGAAGGTCTACCTCGTCCAGGACGACTCTGACTACGGCATCGGTTTGGGAACCACAACCTCCGCGGCCCTGGGCTCCGCGATGGTGGGGTCCGACAAGGTTGTCACAGGCCAGAAGGACTTCTCGGCCGTGATCTCCAAGATCATGAACGCCAAGGCAGACACCGTCTACTACGCGGGCTACTACGCAGAAGGCGCTCCCTTCGACCAGCAGCTGGTTGGAAAGGGATTCACCGGCTCCTTCGTGGGCCCGGATGGCGTGAAGGATGACCAGTTCATCAAGCAGGCCGGCGACGCGTCGTCGAACTCGTACTTCACCTGCCCGTGCATCCCCGGCGAGCTGATCCCGAGCTTCGAGTCCGAGTACAAGAAGCTTGCCAACGCTGAGCCCGGAACCTACTCCATTGAAGGTTACGACGCAGCCACGGTCCTGCTCTCCGGTATCGACAAGGGCAAGCAGTCCCGCGCGGACCTTCTTTCCTGGGTCAAGTCCTACGATGCAGACGGCCTGTCGAAGCACTACAAGTGGGATTCAACCGGCGAACTGGCAACGCCTGATGTTTACGGCTACAAAGTTGAGAACGGCAAGATCGTTCCCATCGGCGTCATCGGAAAATAACACCGAGCCCAGATGAATGCTGGGGGTTAGCATCCATGCCGACCCCCAGCATTTCTTTTGATTACATCAGGAAGTGCCATGATCAGTGAAGTAATTCCCAACCTGCTCCACTCGGTTCCCATGGACGATACGTGGATCACCTTCGACGTAAACTCCTTTACCGAAAATTTCTGGAGTTCTACCTTTGACGGGTTGACCTTCGGGGCAATTTACGCGTTGGTAGCCCTCGGCTATACCCTCGTCTACGGCGTTCTCAACCTCATCAACTTTGCCCACTCCGAAGTGTTCATCACGGGCTGTTACGGGGTGTTCTTTACCCTCAGCGCGCTGAATTTCGGGCCCTCTGCTCCGAGGCTGGCCTTTTGGGCCATCGTGGGAAATCTTGTCCTCGCCCTCGTTGTCGCCATCATCGCCTCAGCCTTGATGGCAGTGATCGTGGAACGGGTGGCCTATAAACCTTTGCGGCAGCGCAAGGCGCCCCGCCTGGCATTCTTGATTACCGCCATCGGTGTTTCCTTCGCCATTCAGTACACCATCTACTGGTGGCGCGGACCGAGCCCGGAGGCTGCGCTGACGATGTTCAGGCCGCTCCCGATTTTCGACGTCTTCGGGACGATCGTCGATTCGCAGCAGGTGGTGATCGTGGTCGCAGCGATTATCCTCATGATCGCCACCGACCAGTTCATCAGGCGGTCCCGGACCGGCCGGGGCATCCGTGCCGTTGCGCAGGACCCGGATACCGCAACTTTGATGGGTGTCAACAAGGAAAAGATCATCGTGACCACCTTCATCATCGGAGGGATCCTGGCCGGCGCAGCCGCCTTGTTCTACGTGATGAAAATCCCGTCCGGCGTGCAATACAACGGCGGATTCATCCTCGGCGTCAAGGCCTTCGCGGCCGCTGTCCTCGGAGGCATCGGCAATGTGCGCGGCGCTTTGCTGGGCGGCCTGCTGATCGGTTTGATCGGCAACTACGGCCAGGTGCTCCTGGGCAGTTCCCAATGGACCGACGTGGTCGCGTTCGTGGTCCTGGTGTTGGTATTGATTGTGCGACCCGAAGGTGTCTTGGGTAGCTCGCTAGGAAAGAGTAAGGCATGAGCACAACAGACGGCCCCACACTTATTCCCGATGATGCTTCGGCACAGGAAATTGCGGACCGCGAAGCCAAAATGCGGCGCCGCAAAGGCTGGTTCCCGGGACTCAGCGACAAATGGAACGCGCTCCCGCGCCAAACCCAATGGCTGATCCTCATCGTCGTCGTGGTCATTGCGTACTTGCTCCCCATCCTCAACCCGCCGTTGATCACGACGGAACCAGGCAACAATTGGCAAATCGCGCTCGCGCAAATGTCTGTTTATGCCCTGGTGGCTGTGGGCTTGAACGTGGTGGTCGGCTATGCGGGCCTCCTCGACTTGGGCTATGTGGCATTTTTCGCCCTGGGTTCCTACACGGCGGCAATGTTTACCAGCCCGGATTCGCCGTATGTGCACATTCCCTACTTGTGGACGCTCCCGCTGGCGATGGCAGTCGCCATGTTCTTCGGAGTGGTCCTCGGTGTGCCTACGCTTCGCCTTCGCGGCGACTACCTGGCTATCGTCACGCTCGGCTTCGGTGAAATCGTGCGCATTTTGGCCACGATTATTCCGGCGATGAAAGGCCAGGTTGGCTTCCAGAACGTTGGCCACCCTCCGGGAACGGATTCAAGCGGGCAAACAATTTTCCAGAACTCGAACGGAACCCCGTGGTACTGGCTGACGCTGTCCATCATCATCGTGGTGCTTTTGGCCGCGGGAAACCTGGAGCGCAGCCGCGTGGGACGCGCCTGGATTGCCATCCGCGAGGATGAAGATGCCGCGGAAATCATGGGCGTCCCGACCTTCAAGTACAAGGTGTGGGCTTTTGCCATCGGCGCTTCCGTTGGCGGGCTGTCGGGTGCCTTGTTTGCCGGGCAAGTGGGCTTTGTGAACAACCAGAAGTTCGATATCGCCACGTCCATCCTGTTCGTCGCTGCCGTTGTCATGGGCGGCACGGGGAACAAGGTCGGTGCGATTCTCGGCGGCGCGTTGGTGGCATATATTCCACTCCGTTTCACCGCGATTGCCGAGTTCAAGTATCTGATCTTTGGCGCGGCGCTGGTGGTCATCATGATCTTCCGCCCCGGTGGCCTTCTGCCCGCACGCCAAAGCCTCCTCGCCTACGGCCGCCTGGCGTACAACAAACTCAAGGGTGCCATGGGCGACATTCCTGCTTCGGGCAAAGTCGTCCTGGAACCGGGAAAGGGGGCTGACAAATGAGTGAAGCGATCGAACCGGATATTGATGTAGAGGCACTCAAGGAACAGGGTGTGGACCTCGAAGTCGCCGAGAAGGTGGCCCCTGAGAGGGACATCGTCACCAAAGTGGGCGAAGCCTTGGTGCAGGTCCAAGACCTCACCATCAAATTCGGCGGCCTGACGGCTCTGGACAATGTCACGTTTGATATCAACAGAGGCGAAATCCTCGGTCTCATCGGCCCCAACGGTGCCGGTAAGACCACTTGTTTCAATGCCATGACAGGTGTCTATAAGCCGACGTCCGGAAAGGTCCTGCTCGAAGGACAATTGCTCAACGGACTGCCGCAGCACCGGATCACCAGGCGTGGCCTGGCGAGGACCTTCCAGAACATCCGCCTTTTTGGTGAGATGACCGCTTTGGAAAACGTGGTTGTCGGCCTCGATGCACGCCACCGCACGAGTGTCGGCGGAGCGCTCTTCCGTCTGCCCACCCATGTCCGGGAAGAGAAAACCGCCATTGAACGCGGCATGGCATTGCTTGAGTTCGTGGGCATCGCCGATCATGCCCACTTCTTGTCACGGCACTTGCCTTACGGTTACCAGCGCCGCCTGGAAATCGCGCGCGCACTTGCGACTGATCCCAAAGTCCTGTGCTTGGACGAGCCCGCAGCAGGGTTCAATCCGGCGGAAAAAGAAGAGCTCATGGCCCTGATCCGGACCATTCGTGACGACGGCTACACGGTCCTGCTCATTGAGCACGACATGAAGTTGGTCATGGGGGTGACCGACCGGATCGTGGTCCTGGAGTTCGGGAAAAAGATCGCGGATGCGGTGCCGAAGATTATCCGCGATGACCCGAAAGTTATTTCCGCCTATCTCGGGGAGCCTGAAGATGACCTTGCTTGAGCTGAAGAACATATCCGTCCACTATGGCCGGATCCAAGCCATTTCCGACATGTCATTCAGCGTGGAGGAAGGCGAAATCGTCTCGCTCATCGGGGCAAATGGTGCCGGCAAGACCACCACCATGAGGACCATCTCCGGATTGCTGGCTCCGTCGGCCGGCTCCATCACGTTCGCCGGCAAGGACATCACCAGGATGAAAGCGCACATCCGCGTCGTCCAGGGCATTTCGCAGGCGCCTGAGGGTCGGGGAATTTTCCCCGGCATGACGGTGGAGGAGAACCTTGACATGGGTTCCTACGGCCGCAAGGACCGGACCAAGGTTGCAGACGATTTGGAGCGAGTCTTCGACCTGTTTCCGCGGTTGAAGGAACGTATCAAGCAGTTTGGCGGCACCATGAGCGGTGGCGAACAACAGATGCTCGCGATTGGCCGGGCCCTGATGTCCAACCCCAAGCTGTTGCTCCTGGATGAACCTTCCATGGGGCTGGCTCCGCAGTTCATCCGCCAGATCTTCAAGATTGTCACCGAGATCAACAACCAGGGCACCACGGTGCTTCTGGTGGAGCAAAACGCCAACCAGGCCCTGGCCCGTGCACACCGTGCTTTTGTCCTGGAAACCGGGTCAATTACGCACAGGGGCACCGGCAAGGAACTGCTCGCCAACCCGGCGGTCAAGGAAGCGTACCTCGGCGTCGGATAGCCCCGTGTGCCGGCACCCTCGCAACGCGGAGGGTGCCGGCATCGGCGGCGGTGGAACTTTCGGTGCGGACCAAGCGTGGGAATTGGTAGCGTGAACTATCACTTCGCACCCACAGCAAGAAGGACATCCACCATGGCACTCGGCGGCAACCCGATCTTCAACGGAAAGAATTTCCGTGGAGCCACACAGGCTCCGCCCGTTCCCAGCTACACCCACGGCCAGCCCCAATACGGCCAGCCCCAGTACGGCCAGCCCCAATACGGCCAGCCCCAGTATGGCCAGCCCCAGTATGGCCAGCCCCAGTACGGCCAGCCTGCCTGGGCGGCACAGCCGCCCATGACGAGCGATCAGCTGCAGGAGATGTACAACCAGCCCGCAGCCGGTCCGGCCGAGACCGGCCGTATGACTTTCGACGACGTCATCGTCAAGACTGCAGCGTGCCTTGCGGTGCTGCTGCTTGGCGCGGCGGTCACGTTGTTCGTTGCTCCGGGAACCGCGAATCTCCTGATGATTGTCGGCGCCTTGGGCGGCTTCGCGTTGGGCATGGTCAACTCCTTCAAGAAGCAGCCGTCCCCGGCACTGATCCTGACGTATGCCGGACTTGAGGGTCTGTTCCTCGGAGGCCTGACCCGCCTCCTGGACGGAATGTTCCCGGGCGTCGGCCTGCAAGCTGTCATTGGCACCCTTGCGGTGTTCGGCGTGACCTTGGCTCTCTTCAAGAGCGGCAAGGTGCGTGCCACCCCCAAGGCTGTTCGCTTCTTCATGATCGCCATGCTCGGCTACCTCGTCTTCGCAGTGATCAATATGGTCCTGGTGTGGACGGGCGCAGTCCAGTCGCCGTTCGGCCTGAGCAGCAGCGTGCACATCTTCGGCATCCCGTTGGGCGTTTTCATCGGCATCCTGGCTATCGGCCTGGCCGCGTTCTCACTGGTCATGGACTTCACGAGCATCGAACAGGGTGTCCGGCAGGGCGCTCCGGAGAAATACTCCTGGACGGCCGCTTTCGGCCTGACCGTGACGCTCGTGTGGCTGTACGTGGAGATCATCCGCCTGCTGGCGATCCTGCGCGGCGACGACTAAGCTCCCAGGATTTGTTGAGCGTAGTGCCCCTGAAGATCCGTCTTCAGAGGCACTACGTGTCTTTCCGGTGCGGTTAAGACAGACGCTCGAAGACCACCGCCATGCCCTGCCCGCCACCGACACACAGGGTCGCCAGTCCCAAGGTGCAGTCCCGTTCCCGGAGGCCATTGAGCAAAGTGGTGGTCATCCGGGCGCCTGTCATGCCAAAGGGATGGCCAAGGGCGATGGCTCCGCCGTGGACGTTAAGTTTCTCCGGATCGATGCCGAGTTCGCGGGCGCTCGCTACCACCTGGACGGCGAAGGCTTCGTTGAGTTCCACGAGGTCAATGTCCGCCATGCTCAGCCCCGCCAGTGCCAAGGCCCGGCGCGACGACTCCACGGGACCCATGCCCATGAGTTCCGGGGAAAGGGCGCTGACTCCCGTCGAGACGATGCGTGCCAGCGGCTCGAGGCCAAGCTCCCGGGCCCGGAAATCGCTCATGACCACCACGGCGGCGGCGCCATCGTTGAGCGGGCAGGCATTCCCGGCGGTCACGGTCCCTTCCTTGCGGAAGACCGGCTCCAAGGCGCTGACCGCTTCAAGGGTGACGCCGGCGCGAGGTGAATCGTCGCGCTCGACGACGGTCCCGTCTTTGCGGGTGTACGGCGTGATCTCGCGGGCGTAGAAACCGGAGGAGATGGCCGCCTCGGCACGGTTCTGGCTCTGGACCGCCCACAGATCCTGCTCGGCCCGGCTGATTCCGTGGCTCGTGGCGACGTTTTCCGCGGTCTGTCCCATCGCGATGTAGACGTCCGGCATCCGTCCTCCCATGCGGGGATCCGTCCACGGGGTGTTGGACGCGGCCCGGGCGGCCGTACGGGCGCGCGCGGCTTCAAACAGGGGGTTGTGCACGCTGGTGTCGGTTTCCCCTGCCCCGACCCAGTTCTGGTAGCGGGACACCGATTCGACCCCCGCCGAGACGAAGGCGTGGCCTTCTCCGGAGCTGATGGCGTGGAAGGCCATCCGCAGAGTTTGCAGGCTCGAGGCGCAGAAGCGGTTGATCGTGGCCGCGGGGACGGTGTCCAGGCCGGCCAGGACGGTCACCACCCTGGCCATGTTCGAGCCGGCCTCGCCGCTGGGCTCGGCGCAGCCAAGGTAGAGGTCATCGAGCCCGCGGCCGTCTAGTGCCCCTGGATCGAAAGCCGGAATCTTCGCCAGCGCGGCAGTCACCATGGCCGCCGCGAGGTCGTCGGGACGTTCGTCCTTGAGTGACCCTTTGAAGGCCCGTCCAATAGGACTTCTGGCGGTGGAAACGATGACGGCCTCAGTCATGCCCCCAGCTTACGCCGGGGCCGGCCCGCCGAAAGGCGGCGGATGCACGGACCTCAGGCGAGTCGTGTGGCCCCGGCGGCCGGGGTCACGGTGAAGATGTCCGGCGTCGTGAAACCGGCCGCCGCGAAGGCGCGTACGACGGCGTCGCGCACCTCCTGCTCGTGGCCCACCGGGGTGAGGGCGATGGCCGAGCCGCCGAAGCCGCCGCCCGTCATCCGGGCGCCGATGGCACCGTGGGCTCGGGAGGTTTCCACCGCGAGATCCAGTTCCGGACAGGAGATCTCGAAGTCATCGCGCATGGACGCATGGCTCGCATCCAGGAGCCTGCCGATGTGGGCGGGGCCCTCCGTGGTGAGGCGCTCCACGGTCTGCAGCACGCGGTCGTTTTCCGTGACGATGTGCCGCACCCGCCGGAACGTGATTCTGTCCAGGAGGCCGCTGGCTTCCTCCAGGTCGCCGATGCCGACGTCGCGCAGGGCCGGGACCCCCAGTACCTGGGCCCCGAGTTCGCAGGAAGCACGACGCGAGGCATAACCGCCGTCGGCATGTGAATGGGAGACCTTGGTGTCGATGACCAGCAGAACGAGTCCGGCCTCCTGGGCGTCGAAGGGGACTAGTTGCACGCTCTGGTCGCGGCAGTCCAGGAAGACCGCATGGCCCTTTGACCCGCGAAGCGACGCCGACTGGTCCATGATTCCGGTAGGGGCGCCCACGAAGTCGTTCTCGGCCCTCTGCGTTGCGAGGACCATGTCTTCGGCGCCCAGTCCCGCGCCCGTTAGCTCGTTGAGGGCGGAGATGACGGCGCATTCGATGGCGTGCGAGGAGGACAGCCCCGCGCCCAGCGGGACATCCGAATCCATGAGGAGGTCGAAGCCCGGGACAAGGACGCCGCGCTGTTGCAAGGCCCAGGCGACGCCGAGCGGATACTTCGTCCAGCCTTTGGCCGCTTCGGGAACCAACGCGTCGACGTCGGCTTCGACGAGGCCTTGCCCGCCGAAGGTCGACAACAGCCGGACGCGTGAGTCATGGCGGATCCGGACTGCAACCTTCGCGGTCTTGTCGATGGCGAAAGGCAACACGAAACCTTCGTTGTAATCGGTGTGCTCGCCGATCAGGTTCACGCGTCCCGGTGCCTGCCACACGCCGTCGGGGGCTGAACCGAAAGTCGACTCGAAAAGCCCGGAGAGGGCGCCCACGGCGGGGGCGTCGGGAGTGGAGGTCATGCTGGGGCCCCTTCCGGAATAGCGCGCTGGGAATCGCTGGCGACGGCGCGCAGCCGTTCGGCCACCGATTCGGGCGTGGTGTCGTTGATGAAGGCTCCCATGGCGGCCTCGGAACCGGCAAGGTACTTGAGCTTGTCGGCGGCACGGCGTGGGGAGGTGAGTTGCAGGTGCAGGTGGCCGGACGGTCTCAAGGCGGGATCCAGGGGTGCCTGGTGCCAAGCGGAAATGTACGGTGTGGGAGTCGGATACAGGGCGTCCATGCGCTTGAGCAATTCAAGGTAGACGTGGGCTAGTTCGTCGCGTTCTTCGCCGCTCAAAGCGGCGAGGTCGGGAACTTGCCGATGCGGGACGAGATGCACCTCCAGCGGCCAGCGGGCGGCGAACGGCACGTAGGCGCTGAAGTGCTCGGCTTCGAGCACCATGCGGCTCCCGTCCTGGCGTTCGGCCTTGAGGATCGAGGACGTGAGCGATTCCCGGCCCTTGGAGTCGTCGAAGTACCGGCCGGCGGCGGCGCCAAGGCTGGCCGCCCGCGGCGTGACGTAGGGGTAGGCGTAGATCTGTCCGTGCGGGTGGTGAAGGGTTACCCCGATGTCAGCGCCCCGGTTTTCGAACGGGAACACCTGCTGGATTCCGGGAAGGGCGCTGAGCGCCTCAGTCCTGTGCGCCCAGGCTTCGACGACCGTGCGTGCCCTGGTTTCGCCAAGCTCGGCAAAGGATCCGGTGTGGCTGGGCGTGAATGAGACAACTTCGCAGCGGCCGTATGCAGGGCCGGAGGTTCCCCAAGCGGGCATGCCCGGGATCATGCCGACCGCCGGCCCCAGTGAGGGGAAGCGGTTCTCGAACACCACGACGTCGTAGTCCGGCGCCGGGATTTCGGAAGGGTTCGCGGGGGTGGTGGGGCAGATGGGACATTGGTCTGCCGGTGGCAGGTGGGTGCGGCTTTGGCGGTGTGCCGCCACGGCGACCCATTCGCCGCTCAGCGCGTCGTAGCGCAACTCGCCCGGATCGGCGCGCTGCGGCAGCTCACGGTGATCCGTCAGCGAGCCGGGATCGCGCTCCGGCGAGCCGGCGTCGTCGAAATAGATCAGCTCCCGGCCATCGGCGAGGCGTGTGCTGGTAAGGCGAGTCATGGATTTATGGTGCCACAGAGTGCTCAAAAAGGCAAAATATCTAACAAAAAAGAACATTGAGGGTGAAGCCAAGCAACACATGGGATGCAGTACGGTGGTGCCATGCCTCCCACAACACCGTCTTCGACACCGGGCGAAGAGACCGTATCCCGCCGCTTTGCCAGCGGACGCCAATTCGAGATCCGCCGCGGTGACGCACTCGCCGTCGTCACCGAGCTCGCCGCGGGCTTGCGGTTGTTCAGCCGCGACGGCGTCCAGCTCACCGAGAGCTACGGCGACGCGCAACTTCCGCCCGGGGCCACCGGAATTACCCTCGCCCCGTGGGCCAACCGGATCGAGGACGGGATCTGGTACCTCGACGGCAAAAAGCAGCAACTGGACATCACGGAGGTGTCCCGCAACAACGCCAGCCACGGGCTCCTGCGCAACTCGTCCTACGCCCTCGTGGCGGAAGACGAATTCTCCGTGACCCTCGAAGCCGTGATCTTCCCACAGCACGGCTACCCCTTCCTGGCCCGGCATCAGGTCCACTACGAGATCGACGCCGGGCTGGCGCTTCGGGTCTCCCAGAGTTTCATCAATGATTCGGCGGCCCCCGCGCCCTTCGTCCTCGGGGCGCACCCGTATTTGCGTGTAGGGGACGTTCCGCCGGAAGAGATGGTCCTGACTGTCCACGCCGGTACGCGGCTCGTGGCCGACGAGCGGCTGATCCCGCGTAGTTCGGTGCCTGTCGACGGTGATTTTGATTTTGGCGCCGGCCGGAGTGTGGGTGGCCTGGATGTCGACGTGGCGTTCACGGATTTGGAGTTCGACGGCGGCATCGCCCGCCAAACGCTGTCGGCGCCGGATGGCCGAAGCGTCTCCTTGGAGCAGGACGAAAACTGCGCCTACGTCCACATCTTCGTCACGGATACTTTTCCGGGCCGCTCGAAAGCGGTGGCGATTGAGCCCATGACCGGTCCGGCGAACGCGTTCAACTCGGGCGACGGCCTCCGGTGGCTCGAACCGGGGGAGACCTTCACTATGAGGTGGGGAATCGTGGGCGCGCTGTAGATGGGTTTCCTATCGGGCGCTCCCTGCGGAATTATGGGTGAATGACGCCAGCACAGGACGCCACGCCATCGAGTGAGCCCGTTTCGGCCGCGCCCAGGCAGGTGTCGGAGCATCACATTGCGCAGGACATCCCGTACGGAGTCCGGATTGCTGCCGCGTGGGCATGGCGGGTGGGCCTCATATTGGTGGTCGTTGGAGCCCTTATTTGGCTGTTGGGGAAGGTCAGCTTCCTGATCATCCCGCTCATGGTCGCCTCCCTCCTGGCAGGCTTGCTCTACCCGGTCACGGGGTGGCTCAGGAAGCTCAAGATGCCCCAAGGAGCGGCCGTTGCCATCACAGTGGTGGGGTTTCTCGGGGTCATCGCGGGAGCCCTGGCGTTGGTGGGACGGCAACTCGCTGTGGGATTCGGCGAGCTGTGGCAGGAAGCGCTCACGGGCATCCAGCAAATCCAGGCCTGGCTCGCTGACGGCCCGCTGCACCTGACCGCGGACCAGATCGACACCTACATCCAGAGCGCCACCTCGGCCCTGCAGAACAACAGCAGCAGCATCCTCAGCGGTGCCCTGTCCTTCGGTAGTACCGCCGGGCATTTTGCCGCGGGCATGGTCCTGGCCCTCTTCATCCTAATCTTTTTCCTCCTCGAGGGGTCCAGGATCTGGCGGTTCATCGTCGGGCTCCTGCCCCGGACCGCACGCGCAGCGGCCTATGGCGCGGGCCGGCGCGGTTGGTCGTCCATGGTCAGCTACGTGCGCATCCAGATGTTCGTTGCGTTCGTGGACGCGGTGGGGATCGGCGTCGGCGCAGCGATTATCCAGGTTCCCCTCGCCCTGCCCCTGGGTGTGTTGGTGTTCATCGGCTCGTTCATCCCGGTGGTCGGCGCCCTCGTGACGGGAGCCATCGCGGTGCTCCTGGCCTTGGTGGCGAATGGTCCCGTCAACGCGCTCGTCATGTTGGCCATCGTCCTGTTCGTGCAGCAGCTTGAAAGCCATATCCTCCAGCCGCTCATCATGGGCAAGGCCGTATCGCTGCACCCGGTCGCCGTCATCTTGTCGGTCGCCGCCGGTTCCTACCTGGCCGGAATCCCGGGAGCGCTCTTTGCCGTCCCGCTCCTCGCCGTAGCAAATACGGCGGTTCGCTATATTGCAGCGCGGACGTGGGAACATGATGAAGGACTGATGACGGCGTACGCCGGCGCAGGGATTGCACCACCGGACTCCGATGAGGAACCCACCATCAAGGAAATCCACGGTCCCGGCGCCAACGCGGGCGCACGGTCCAACAGCGGCGAAGGCGCCGCAGGTCAGCACGCGGCTGCGGAACGGACATTCGCCAAGGATGCCGCACAGCACACCAACAAAGGAGATTAACCCGTGAATACCCTCGATACCCTGCCCGTCACCCTGGACGATGTCCTTAAGGCGCAGGAGCTGCTCGAGGGCATTATTACCAAGACCCCCATCGAGTCCTCACGGGCCCTGGGAGCGATGGTAGGCGGAGAGGTCTTCTTCAAATGCGAGAACCTCCAGCGGGCAGGTTCCTTCAAGGTCCGCGGTGCCTACGTGCGGATGGCACGCCTGTCTCCCGAGGAAAAGAAGCGCGGCGTGGTGGCGGCTTCGGCAGGCAACCACGCGCAAGGCGTTGCGGTGGCGGCGAAAAGCCTCGGAATCAAGGCACGCATCTACATGCCGCTCGGTGTGGCGCTTCCGAAGCTTGCCGCAACCCGCAGCCACGGAGCCGAAGTCGTCCTGCACGGACACAACGTGGATGAGGCCCTGGCCGAGGCGCAGCGCTACGCGAACGAAACTGGCGCGGTCTTCGTCCACCCCTTCGACAACGTCGACGTCGTGGCGGGCCAGGGCACCGTCGGGCTTGAAATCCTGGATCAGGTCCCTAACGTCGACACGGTCCTGATGGGCGTCGGTGGCGGTGGCCTGCTGGCCGGAGTCGCCGTCGCGATCAAAGCGAGGGCCAGGGAGCTGGGACGCGAGATCCGGATCATCGGCGTGCAGGCCGAGAACGCGGCCGCCTACCCGCCGTCGCTCGCCGCTGACGCCTTGGTGCCGCTCAAGAAGGTTTCCACCATGGCGGACGGCATCGCCGTCGGACGCCCCGGCCAGCTGCCGTTCAGCATCATCCGCGAACTCGTGGACGACGTCGTGACGGTGAGCGAAGACTCTTTGGCCCGGGCCCTCATCTTCCTGCTGGAGCGCGCCAAGATGGTGGTCGAGCCGGCCGGTGCTGTCGGCGTCGCAGCCCTCATGGACGGCAAGATCGAGAACCCGGGGACCACCGCCGTCATCCTGTCCGGCGGCAACATCGACCCCATGCTGATGCTCAAGGTGATCCAGCGCGGCCTCTCGGCTGCGGGGCGCTACATGACCGTGCGCATGATGCTGGATGACCGTCCCGGTTCCTTGGCGACCATTGCCCGCATCATCGCCGAAAACGATGCCAACGTGACCGGCCTGGACCACACCCGGGTGGGCGGCGCGATCAGCATGGGCGACGTCTCCATCACCGTCAACCTGGAAACCAAGGGCCACGAACACAGCGAGCAGGTCCTGGCAGCCCTTCGAGCCGAGGGCTTCCACCCGATCGTGGTGCACTGACGCCGTAGCCCACCCCAACTGACTCGCAGTTGTTGTCGTTATGAGCCCTCAAAACGACAACAACTGCGAGCTAGTTGGGGGGGAACGCAAAGCAAAACGCCGGCCCGCCCCAGGAAGGGGTGGGCCGGCGTCGTTGTTTCGCGGAATAATCAGCCGGCGAACGGCTTGGCGGAAACAATCTCCACCGGAATTTCCTTGCCGTTGGGGGCGACGTAGCTGATCTTGTCGCCTTCCTTGTGGCCCATGATCGCCACGCCGAGCGGGGACTTCTCGCTGAAGACGTTGAGATCGGAATCGCCGGCGATTTCACGGGATCCGAGCAGGAAGGTCTCTTCGTCACCGGCGATGCGTGCGACGACGAGCATGCCGGGCTCGACGATTCCATCATCGGCCGGAGCTTCGCCCACCTGGGCGTCGCGCAGGAGCACGGTCAGCTGGCGGATGCGGGCCTCGATCTTGCCCTGCTCTTCCTTGGCGGCATGGTATCCACCGTTTTCCTTGAGGTCGCCTTCCTGACGGGCGGCTTCGATCTTCTGTACGATCTCCGCACGGCCAGGGCCGGAAAGGTGGTCCAGCTCTGCCTTCAGGCGGTCAAATGCGTCCTGGGTAAGCCAAGCTGCAGGCGCGCTGTTGGTGGTCGACACGGACTTCTCCTTATGGATCTGACAAGCAAAGACCCCGCCGGTGCAGGCCACTCGTGGAACTCAGCAACCAACTCAGCGGGGTTAAGGTATTGATCCAGTGTAGTCAATCCTGTGGACAAACCCAAGCTCACTGAGTCGCGGGTCACACCGTTGCTATTTGCTGCTGTCGACAATCCAGCAGTTGTCCACGACGGCGGACACGGCCTCGGACTCCGTGCGAAGGATGGCCCTTTGGGCGGTTGTCTGGCCACCGTCGGCCCCTGCCTTCGGGGCATTCGGGCCGATCTCAACGACTTTCCAGCCGACCACCGCGAACTTGGAATCCATGGCCTTGACCGCGCATTTTGCGGTGGCATCCGGGTTCTTTGTGACCTGGAAATCGACCGACAGCTGAGTGGCATCAGTGGCGCTGTAACCGATGTCCTTGAAAGACACAGACGATTGCGAGGAAGACATAGTGACCCAAAACAAGAGCCCGATGACCACGAGGAGGACGGCGATGACGATGTTCCGTTTGGTTTTCCCTCCGAAGGCGCGCTTTTGGCTGCCGTAGCGATTGGCTAGGCTGGTAGTCGCTGGCAGCGCCGTGCCCGATGGGTCTTCCGAAGTCACCCACCCAGTTTAGTGGGCTTCCGGCGCCTCTTCGCCCACAGCGGAGTCGCACGCGTTAGAAAGACCTGATCAGTACAGCACCAGCAAACCCAGAACAGCATGACCCGGAAAGAGGAACCGTACCGGATGAGCACATCCACCAGCCCCGACACGCAGCTCCGGCTGCTCGCCGTCCACGCACACCCGGACGACGAGTCAAGCAAGGGCGCGGCAACCATGGCGATGTATGCGGCTTCCGGCGTGGAGGTCATGGTGGCTACCTGCACCGACGGTTCCCGCGGGGACATCCAGAACCCGGCCATGGAGTCCGCCCCGCACCCGAAGCGCGACATGGCAGGCGCGCGCCGTTTGGAAATGAAGCAAGCTGCCGCGGTCCTTGGAATCAAGCAGCGTTGGTTGGGCTTCGTGGATTCCGGACTGCCCGACGGCGATCCGTTGCCACCCCTGCCCGCCGGCTGCTTTGCGCTTCAGCCCCTTGAGCGGGCCTCGGCACCGCTCGTCCGCTTGGTCCGCGACTTCAAGCCGCACGTCATGGTGAGCTACGACGAAAACGGCGGCTACCCGCATCCTGACCACATCATGGCCCACAAGGTTGCCGTCGAAGCCTTCCACGCAGCCGGTGACCCGGAACGCTACCCTGGGACAGGCGATAGCTGGGCGCCCAGCAAGCTGTACTACGACCGCGCCTTCAGCCCCGACCGCTTCCGGGCCTTGCATTTCGCGCTCGAAGAGGCGGGCCTGCAATCGCCCTACGCCGAACGCCTGGCCTCCTGGCTTGAAGCCGACGCGGAAGGACATACTCCGCCGAGGCCTATGCACCAGACCACCACGCAAGTGGATTGCGGTGACTACTTTGAGGCCCGTGACGACGCACTCAGGGCGCATCGGACGCAGATTGACCCCCTCGGCTTCTTCTTCGCGGTATCCCCGGAGATGCAGCGCAGGGCCTGGCCGTGGGAGGACTACACGCTGGTCCACTCCGTGATCCCGGCCGAACTGCCGGAAAAGGACCTGTTCGCAGGGCTAAGATAGGATCGCCGGCGATTTCTATCAAGCGTAGAAGTCGCCACCCGGCTGGAAACTCCCATAGAAGGTTTGAACCGTGCACCACTTTCTCATCGCCCTGGCCACGACCCCGTCGCCTACCCCGACCCCGTCGCTGCGCCCCGGCTTGTCGGAAGACCAGGTGACCCCGGGAACCTGGGGATTCGTCCTGACTGCCTTCATCGTGGTGCTCACGACCTTCCTGATCGTCGACATGGTCCGCCGGATCCGGCGGGTCCGCTACCGCGCCCAGGTTGAAGAAGCCCTGGTCGGGGGTCCCGACGCGGCTGAGGCGGACGGTTCCGGGACTGACGGTTCCGTGACCGGCTCTGGGACCGGCACTGCTGAGACCGGCGGCGCTGCGACCGGCGCTGGGACCGGCACTGCTGAGACCGGCGGCGCTGTTGCGGGCAAGCCGCGCGCAGAAGACTCCGACGGCGATGCCGGCTCCGGAGCCCGCTGACCCGGGCATCACCCGGGAATGGCCGGGGGCGTCCAACGCCCTCGGCTCGGAACCGTCCGCCTATCTCCGCCAGCATGCGGACAATCCGGTGTACTGGCGGCCGTTCGGCGACGAGGCCTTTGCATTCGCGGCGGCCCGCGATGTTCCCGTCTTTCTCTCCATCGGCTATGCCGCGTGCCACTGGTGCCACGTCATGGCCCACGAGTCATTCGAAGACAAGGACACCGCCGAGTATCTGAACGCCCACTTCGTGGCCATCAAGGTGGACCGCGAAGAACGCCCCGACGTGGACTCGATCTACATGGCAGCCACGCAGGCCATCAGCGGCGAGGGCGGCTGGCCGATGTCCGTGTTCCTGACGCCCGACGGCTTGGCCTTCCATGCAGGCACCTATTTCCCGCCGAAGCCACAACCCGGAAGGCCGTCCTTCCGCCAGGTGCTTGAAGCGGTCCATGAGGCTTGGCTGGAACGCCGAGACGCCGTCGAGCAAAACGCGCGAGGGCTCGCCGTCGGCATGGCCGATGCCCAGCTCGCCTCAGCCGTGTTCCTCGACAGGCCGTCCGAAAGCCTGGACAGAAGCCTGTTATCGGAAGCCGTGCGTCTTCTCGCCCGTTCGGAGGACCCCGACGGCGGTGGCTTCGGCGGCGCTCCCAAGTTCCCGCCGTCGGCCGTTCTTGAGTTCCTGATCCGGCACGCTGCCGTACCGTCGGATACCTCGGACGCCGCCCGCGACATGGCGGGCCGCACGCTCGCCGCCATGGCCCGTTCCGCACTGTGCGACCAGCTCGACGGCGGCTTCGCCCGGTATTCCGTGACCGCGGATTGGGCCGTGCCGCATTTCGAGAAGATGCTCTACGACAATGCCCAGCTCCTCCGTGCCTACGTCCACTGGGTCCGGCTTCGGGGCGACTGGGTCTTGCCGGCCGGCGAGGCCGCAAGTGTGGCGTCGCGGGTGGCGGACTGGATGCTCGGCTCGCTCGGCGTGGGTGATCCCGCGGCGCCGGACGGACTCGCTTCCTCGCTCGACGCCGATACCGTGGTGGACGGAGTGCATCACGAAGGGGCGTCCTACCTGTGGACTCCTGCGAGCCTCGAAGCCGTGCTTGGCCCCGGGGACGGCGCCGCAGTGGCCCGGCTCATGAACGTGGGGCCGTCCGGGACGGTCTCGGAACTCGGATCTCCGCTCCATCCCGGGCGCCAGCTCTCCGGTGCGGAATCGCGGTTGTGGAACCGAGTCAGGCCCGCCTTGCGCGCCGCGCGCTCGGCGCGGCCCCAACCGGCCCGGGACGACAAGGTCGTGGCGGGCTGGAACGGCCTGGCCATCGCGGCGCTTGCCGAAGCCGGCGCTGTCCTGGACAGGCCTGAACTGGTGACCGCCGCGGAAAGCGTGGCCGAGTACCTGGTGCGCGCGCACTGGCGTCCGGCCGCCGGCACCTCAAAGCCCGGGGCGAGGGTGCTGATGAGGGTCTCGCACGACGGCGTTGCGCGCGGCATCAGCGGCTTGTTGGAAGACTACGCATTTTGCGCCGAAGGCTTCCTGGCCCTCTACGCGGTGACTGGCCAGCAGCGCTGGTACCGGTTCGCGGAGGAGCTGATCAGCGGAGCCTGCGCGCGATTCGTGGTGGACGGCAGGTTGTCGGACTCCGTAGGGGAGTCGGCCCAGGTATTCAACGCGCAGGGCCAGCACGCGGGCCTGGACCCCTTCGACAACGCGGCGCCCAGCGGGGCAGCTGCGTTTGCCGGAGTGTTGCTGAGCTACGCGGCCTACTCCGGTTCGCACGAGCACAGGGCCATGGCGAGCAACATCCTCTCGCTCCTGCCGCCCATAGCCGGGCGGGCTCCACGGGTAGCGGGATGGTTGCTTGCGACCGCCGAGGCAGCCGCGGTTGGTCCCGTAGAGGCCGCAGTATCCGGCCCACCAGGCGCCAAACAACGGGAACTCCACCGCGCGCTGTTGGCCTCGCCGAGCCCGGGGATGGTGGTTGCGGTCCAGCTCCGTGTGGCCGGCGAACAAGCGCCCGACGACGGCGCCCTGCCCGGGGCCCGGGCAGCGGAACCTGAGGTGCCGCTGCTCGAAGCCCGTACGGCTGCCGCGGACGGCTCACCGCTGGTGTATCTATGCCGGGGGATGGTGTGTGACCTGCCGCTTGGATCGGTCGAGGAACTCGCGCAGCGCCTCGACGCGATGGCGGAAGCCGCCGGCTAGCCCAGGATCGCCAATTAACTCAGCACGGCAATCATGATCGCGGCGAAATGTGCGGCGAACGCCAGCACGGTGAGGGCGTGGAAGAGCTCGTGGAAGCCGAAGTTCAACGGACTGAAGTTGGGCCTCTTGATTCCGTAGAAAACCGCGCCCGCGATGTAGAGGACCCCGCCCACGCAGATCAGGATCGCCGCTGGAACGTTCGCCGTGAAGAACTCCGGCAGGTAGAACAATGCCCCGCAGCCCAGCGCGACGTAGATGGGCACGTAGAGCCAACGTGGAGCGCCGGTCCAGAGAACCCGGAAAAGCACTCCCAGCAGTGCACCGGACCAGATCACCCACAGCAGGAGGACGGCCTTGGGACGCTCCAGCAGCGACCATGCGAGGGGCGTGTAGCTGCCCGCGATCACCAGCATGATGTTGGTGTGGTCCAGGCGCTTGAGGACCATCCTGGTCTTCGGCTCCCAATTGCCGCGGTGGTAGACCGCGGACACGCCGAAGAGCAGCACACCCGTCAAGGCGTAGATGGCGGAGGCGATTTTGCGATCCGTCGTTGGCGCCAATGTCACCAGGACGATCCCTGCCGCGACGGCGAAAGGCGTGGCCACAGCATGGATCCAGCCGCGCCACCTCGGCTTGGTTGTGAGCAGCTCCGACATCGTTAAAGCGTAACCCGCGCCTGGATAAGTTACTGCCGAGTAGCGCCCTTTGCGATCGCTTTCCGCTGTTCAGGTGTGCCGGCTGCCCGCCTTGGGAAGGTAGCCTTGGTGGTGCGCCTACGGCAGCGGTCCGGAGGTGTCGATAGTTGTTTGGCTGGGGGCCGGCTGCCAAGCGGACCGGCCGCCGTCGTCGTTTGTTTCGCTTTTAACGTGCTGTTCATAGGAAGTCAGGTGAGTGTCCGGATGGAGTGGCCCGGCTTCCTCTACGGCTTCTACGAGCGCAAACTGCTCCGTTCGCTCGAGCGGGAGAAGATTCCCCGGCACATCGGCGTCATGGTGGATGGCAACCGCCGCTGGGCGCGGCAGTTCAACGCTCCGACCAGCGAAGGCCATCAGGCAGGCGCGGACAAGATCCACGAATTCCTCGGCTGGTGCCAGGAACTCGGTGTCAAAGTCGTCACTCTCTACATGCTCTCGACGGACAACATGAACCGTTCCGGCGAAGAGCTCGAACTGCTGATGGGAATCATCGCCAATACCCTCGACCGCTTGGATGACGACGCCGATATCTCGGTCCACGCCATGGGCGCGCCGGAGCTCCTTCCGGACTACCTCGCCGAGCGGCTCAACAAGCTCACGGCCCGCACGCCGATCCGCGAGCGGCTCCATGTGAACGTGGCCGTCGGGTACGGCGGACGGCGCGAGATCGTTGACGCCGTACGGGAACTGCTGCACGACGCCGTCGCGCACGGCCGCGACATCACCGAGCTGGCCGATGAGCTCTCAGTGGACGACATCTCGCGTTTCCTTTACACGCGAGGCCAGCCGGACCCGGATCTGGTGATCCGCACGTCAGGTGAACAGCGTTTGTCAGGTTTCCTTATGTGGCAAAGCGCCTACAGCGAGTTCTACTTTTGCGAGGCACTCTGGCCCGCGTTCCGCAAGGTTGATTTCCTGCGGGCCCTGCGGGACTACGCCGGCCGCCAACGCCGCTTCGGTTCCTGACTCGGTGACTTCCGGTGCGCTCCCGTTTACGGGAAGTTCACATGTTGTCTACACGAATCGCCGTTTGGGCTAACCGGAAATGTAATCGCACGGGAATACGTTAATCCCATCAGTAGGCAAACCGCCTGCTGATCGGGGAGGCCAGTAGATGGAGCGAATCATCGCACCAGTTACGTGGGGGGCCGCGCCCGGCCTTCCGGCCGAGCCGCCTCACGAATAAGCCGGGTTCGCCCGGGGCTGGAGTCGATGTGGCTATTTCTGAGCAACTGCCCGTAGTCGTTTCAGACGGGGAAAGTTCAGCTACCTCTCGCACCAAGCGGGCCAACAGCGGGCGGACTGCACAGTCCGGGACCCCGACTGGCCGGAGCTATGTGATTGACACTTCCGTCTTGCTTTCCGATCCGCACGCCCTGTTGCGCTTCGCGGAGCACGAAGTCATTGTCCCGATCGTGGTCATCACCGAATTGGAGGGCAAACGCCACGATCCCGAGTTGGGCTACTTCGCCCGCAAGGCCCTCAGGCTCCTGGATGACCTGCGCATCGAGCATGGCGGATTGAATCAAGCCATCCCGATCGGAACCGACGGCGGCACGCTGCGCGTTGAGATGAACCATGTGTCCACCGAAGTGCTTCCGGCAGGATTCCGTGGCCCGGACAACGACAGCCGCATCCTGGCAGTCGCCAAGAACCTCGCCAACGAAGGCCGCAACGTCACGGTCGTCTCCAAGGACCTTCCGATGCGCGTCAAAGCCTCCGCGATGGGGCTGTTCGCGGACGAATACCGCAATGAACTCGTCAAGGACTCCGGCTGGACCGGCATGGCGGAGATCGAAGCCAGCGAGGACGAAATCACCACCCTGTACGGGCATGAACCGGTGTTCATCCCGGCGGCGGCGGAGCTGCCCGTCAACACGGGACTGGTGCTGCTTTCCAACCGGGGCTCCGCCTTGGGACGCGTCGGCGCGGACAAGCAAGTGCGGCTGGTCAAGGGGGACCGCGATGTCTTCGGACTGCACGGCCGCTCGGCGGAGCAACGGCTTGCGATCGATCTGCTCATGGATCCCAGCGTCGGAATCGTCTCGATCGGAGGCCGCGCGGGTACGGGAAAGTCGGCCCTGGCCCTGTGCGCCGGACTCGAGGCCGTCCTGGAGCGCCGGGAGCACCGCAAAGTGATCGTCTTCCGCCCCCTGTATGCGGTGGGTGGACAGGAACTTGGCTACCTTCCCGGTTCCGAGGCGGAGAAGATGAACCCCTGGGCGCAGGCGGTCTTCGACACTCTCGGTGCACTCGTCAGCCAGGAAGTCGTGGAAGAAGTCATGGACCGGGGCATGCTGGAAGTCATGCCGCTGACCCACATCCGCGGACGTTCGCTCCATGACGCCTTCGTGATCGTGGACGAGGCACAGTCGCTCGAAAAGAACGTGCTCCTCACGGTCATGAGCCGTATCGGCCAGAACTCCAAGATCGTCCTGACCCACGACGTCGCGCAGCGGGACAACCTCCGCGTCGGCCGGCACGACGGCGTTGCCGCCGTCGTCGAGACCCTCAAGGGGCACCCGCTCTTCGGCCACATCACCCTGACCCGCTCCGAGCGCTCGCCGATCGCGGCCCTGGTGACGGAACTGCTTGAAGGGGCCGAAATCTAAGGCTCGGCCTCTGTTGTCCGGAGGGCCGTGGCCAGGTTTCGGGTGAAGGAGCCCGAGGTGAGTCGAACTCGTTGGACCTGCACGACGTCGGTGCCCCATTGGTCGCGGTAAATGCCGTTGGGTTCATAGCCGAGGCTGGCGGAAACGCCCAAGGATTCCTTGTTCCAAATGGCAGCTTCGGATGTCGCTACTTCGGCGTTCAGGTAGTCGAAGGCGTAGCTGAGGGCGGCCGCGCGCATCTCCTTGCCAAGGCCTAGGCCTTGGGCGCCTTTCTTGAGCCAGGAGCCGGTGGAGACGGTCTTCAACGATGCGAAGTTCTTCGCCTCGATATCCTGGCAGCCAATGAACTCGTCGTTATGCCAGATGCCGAGGAGGAGCGTCCATGATTCCGCAGCCATTCCCGCACGGCAGCGCCAATACCACCCGGCCATGTTGGCACCCAACTCATCCTTGGGCAGTTCCGTCCAGGGGTTGCTGAAGGGGGACTTCCCAGGCTCGTGAATGCCGCTGAGGGCGGCCTTGACGGCTGCGGGGATGTCGGCGTCCTGTATGGGGCGCAACTCCAAGCGGGGTGTGGTCAGGATGAGGCCGAAGAAGGGCCAGATGGCGCTTAGCTCATTCATCCGGGAAGCCTAGCGGACATGTGAGCGGGCGTCGGCCGGAAACCCGATATATGTGAGCGGGCGTCGGCCGGAAACCGGATACATGTGAGCGGGCGTCGGCCGGAAACCGATATATGTGAGCGGGCGTCGGGCGGAAACCCGATATACGTGAGCGGGGGTCGGCCGGAAACCCGATATACGTGAGCTAGCGTTCCAGGGCGGGGCCGCGCTCATGCACGGGGACCGATGTCCCAACTGATGTGCTTCCGGACGTCGGTGAGGTTCATCGATTCGGCGAGGAACAGATCGTCCAGCATGTATTCGTCCACCCCCAGGATCCGCATCCAATGCCCGTGGCCGGTGGTATCGCCGTCGAGCGATTGGCTGGAAACGCACACGCCCGTTCCCGAGTCCACCCGCAACAGCGTGCGCCCAGGGAAACAGAGCGGCGTTGCCGCATCAGCAGCCACGTAACTGGATCCCGGCGTCGCGATGGTTTCGAGCGCTGGACGCCCCTCGTGATCCACTTCCCGAATGGCGCCGAACGACACCCTGTTGGACTCGGGAAACTCCATCGGCACCGGCGCATTTCCGGCGAGCTCGACAGGATCGAGGGCAGCCGCGAGCCGACCGTTCCCGAACGACGGTTCACCGTACGCTGCCTCGGGGCGCCGGCGGACCAAGCCGGCGGAGTCATAAACGGGGGTGACCAAGTGGGCCGGCAATAGCCAGGACTTGCGCTTGGAACCAAGGTAAAGCCCGTCTCGGGAGTCGTTGATGCCCGTGGTGCTATGCAGTAACGCACCGTCGACGGTTTCGAGCCGAAGCGCTCCCGGCCGGCGCAACCAGGCGCGCACTGTGGCATCCGCCTTGCCCGGCCTGTCCAGGTATTCGAACCTGAGGCTTGTCCATTTCCACGGGGAGGAGCGGCAGAGGTTTCGGAAGGTGGAGGACATGTCGGCATCCGGACTGCCCTGGATTTCTGCACTGTAACGCCCCATATCCACAGTCTAAGCGTGCGTAACCGGCGAAGGTTTGAGAAAACCGATAGCATCCGAGGGTGATCCGACGACTCGGCGAATTATGGGGGACCAGTTTCCCGGCCTTCTGGCTGCTGCTCGCAGCTTGTGTTTACTTTGCTGTCATGGCTGCCCGGCTCACGGTCATCGACGTCCGTCACCACCTCTTGCCCAACCGGATCGTCTTCCCGTCCTATGCCATCGCCGGTGCGTTGCTGCTCGGCGCGGCGGTGGCCGACACCTTGGCGGGGGGAGCGGCTGGACCAGCGCCCGACGGCGGTGCCCCCTTCCTCGGGGTGCCTGCCTTGGGAATCGTGGCCGGGGGAGCCGTGCTGTGGGTGTTCTATTTCATCCTGCGCTTGGTCTACCCGCCGGGGATGGGCTTCGGCGACGTCAAATTGGCCGGTGTCCTCGGCCTTTACCTTGGCTATCTGGGGTGGGCGCATGTTTTTGCCGGAACATTTGCGGCGTTCCTCTTCGGTGGGCTGTGGAGCCTGGGAGTCCTTGCTGCCCGCCGGGGAACCTTGAAATCTTCGATACCGTTCGGGCCGTTCATGCTGGCCGGTGCCGCTGCGGCCATGTTTGCCCTGCCGGCGTGAGGAGAGCTGTGGGCAAACGGAGCGAGAAGCGACCGTTTGAGCCGCCTTGCCCGCTGTCATTCGGGCATCGCCGGTGGGATACTCGCCCTACTGGCGGATCCGATCCGGAAGCGGAGGCAGAGCTCGTGTTGGTTATGGCTGATTCAACGGAAGCGGGCTAGGCCGTGCCGGTCCCGGAATTCATCCGGGAAATCCGCGAGAAGATCGGCAACGACCCGCTGTGGCTACCCGGCGTCCGGGGCGTGGTCCTGGACGACGAGAACCGGGTCCTGCTGTGCCAACGGGCCGACAATGGCCGGTGGACCCTGATCACCGGAATGCTGGAACCCGGGGAGCATCCAGCCCCTGGTTTGCTCCGCGAGATCTTCGAGGAGACTGCAGTTGTGGCCGAAACCGAGCGCATCCTGGCGGTGGGCGTGATCGGCCCGGTCACGTATCCCAACGGAGACGTGTGCGACTTCCTGGATATTGCCTTCAAATGCCGCTATGTCTCGGGAGAGGCCCGCGTCAACGACGACGAGTCAATCGCCGTCGGCTGGTTTGCCCTCGACGAGTTGCCGGAGATCAGTGCCGGCCACCGCGAAACCATCCGGCTTGCGCTGGAGCCAGGTTCCGCCGTCGCATATCAGCGGGACTGACGGGCCGCGAGGATCGCGCGGGCAGCGAAGAGGCATGCGGCGGCACCACAGGCAATAGCGCCGACGATGGTCCACCATTCGCCCTTGGCGGAGGCTATCGAGACGGCCAGGAGGCCGAAAAGGACTGCCCCGAGTCCCCATCGAACGGCCGGGCTGATGTTCGCGGATTCTTCGGGCTCTGAACTCATGCGTTCCAGCCTAAGCCAGATGCTCGGCCCGGAGGACATGCCCGGCGTTGCGTCCCGGCAGTGGACAGATTCCAATATGTCCACTGGTCCGAGCCAAGGGCGGGCATGTCCCGGGCTCAGCGCCGGGCGAGCTCGCCGTCTTTGTCCCCCAGCGGGCCGGACTCCGGAACAGCGTCTACGGCGCGAGACCCCTCGCCGGAACCCTCGGCGGAACCCTCGGGGGTTCCTCCGAGGCGTTCGGCTTCAAGGCGTTCGGCCTCGGCGCCCCCGACGGCCTCGCCCCGGGCCACCATTCCGGCGGTGTCGGAGAGCGGGATCTGCTTGAGCGTGATCGCGAGGAGGAGGGCGATGGCGATGAACGGGATGAGGTACCAAAACACGGGTGCCAGTGAATCGGCGTAGGCGTTGACGATGGCGTCCTTGACCTGGACCGGCAGTTGGGCCAGCGTCTGAGGGTCAAGCTTGCTGGTGGACTGTGCGGCCTGTGAGGCTGAAGCACCCGCGCCTGTGAATGCCTTGGTGAGGGACTCAGCGAGCCGCGTGGTGAAGATCGAGCCGAAGACGGCGACGCCCAAGGAAGCCCCGACCTCGCGGAAGTAGTTGTTGGTGCTCGTTGCCGTGCCGATCTGCTCGGCTGGAACGGCGTTCTGCACCACGAGGACGATGACCTGCATGATCAGGCCCAGGCCCGCGCCGAAGATGAACAGCTGGATGCAGATGACCCAGATCGGGGTTGCCGCGGTGAGGGTCGTGAGCCACAACATGGCAACGATCGTGAGGCTCGCTCCGAGGATCGGGAACATCTTGTACTTGCCGGTCTTGGAGATGCGGATACCGGAGTAGATGGACGTACCCATGAGTCCCACCATCATCGGCAGCATAAGCAGGCCGGAGACGGCGGCCGAGGTGCCGGAGGACATCTGCAGGAACGTCGGCACGAAGGCGATAGCGGCGAACATGCCCAAGCCCAGGGTGAAGCCGATGGCCGTTGCGTTGATGAAGATCCGGTTCTTGAACAGGCTCAACGGAATGATGGGATCTTCGGCTTTACGCTCCACAAGGACGAAGAGGAAGGCAGCAAGCACCATGCCGGCGCCGAAGGCCCAGGTCAGCGGGGAGTCCCAGCCTTGGTCCTTCTTGCCGCCGAAGTCGGTGAAGAAGATCAGGCAGGCCGTGGCAGCGGACAGCAGCAGCACGCCCAGGATGTCGATGCGCTTTTCGGCCTTCTTGTTCGGCAGCGTGAGCGTGAACCAGGCGATCGTGAACGCCGCAATGCCGACGGGGATGTTGATGTAGAAAGCCCATTCCCACGTCAGGTGATCGACGAAGAAGCCGCCCAGGAGCGGGCCGGCCACGGCGGAGAGGCCGAAGATGGCACCGAGGGGACCCATGTACTTGCCGCGTTCCTTGGCAGGCACGATGTCCGCGATGATGGCCTGCGACAGGATCATCAGGCCGCCGCCGCCCAGGCCCTGGACGGCGCGGAAGATCACGAAACCCCAGAAGTCGGTGGCGAAGGCGCAACCGATGGAAGCTGCGGTGAACAAGCCGATGGCAATGAGGAAGAGGTTCCGCCGGCCCAGGATGTCACCGAATTTGCCGTAGATCGGCATGACGATGGTGGTGGCCAGCAAGTAGGCCGTGGTGATCCAGGCCTGGTTCTCCACGCCGCCGAGCTTGCCGACGATCGTGGGCATGGCCGTGGACACGATGGTTTGGTCCAGGCTCGAGAGCAGCATTCCGGCGATGAGCGCCGAGAAAATGATCCAGATCCTTCTCTGGGTCAAGAGCAACGGTGCGGCCGCTTTGGTCTTGAGGGTGGTACTCACGGTTGGTCCTTCTGGGGTTCGACGGGGTGGGTGTCCAGCGCTTGGGCGAAGAGAGTACGGGCTGCGTGGAGGTTCCGGTCCAGCAATTCGCGGTAGGGCTCGGTGTTCTCTTCGGAAAAGAACTGTTGGCTTGTCTTCTTGGTGACGGCGCCGAAGACCGCCGCGGCCATGACGATCTCGGCATGGTCCGCGGCGAGGCCTTCACGGGATGCGATGAGCTCTGCGAATTGGCGCTCGCGGACTTCGCCTTCACGGGTCAACCGGCCAAGGAGCTGGGGCTCGGCCTTGACTGCGGCGATGAGCTGGCGGATCTCCGAAGGGCTGACGGTGGACCGCTCGAGGACCGCCAGGGTGAAGTGCCGCAGGGCGGACAGCAGCGAGCCGGAGATCGTGCCGGCTGCACGATCGGGATTGCGGTTAAAGGCTTCCAGCGCGTCCTCGGGAAGCTCGTCGGAGAACGAGCCGATCACTGCGTCTTCCTTGGTGTGGAAATAGTTGAAGAAGGTCCGCCGCGATATGCCGGCCTGCTCGCAGGCTTCCTCGACAGTGAAGCCGTTGAGTCCGTGCTGGGCCGTCAAGGACCGCGCGACGGCGGAGATCGCCGCGCGGGTCTGAGCGCGCTTGCGCTCCCGGAGTCCGCCGTCGTTAATTGCACTATTTTCCACAAAGTAAAGTTTTGCACTTTTGATTGGAAAGTGCAAGAAATCCTATGCGGGCAGAAACGACGACGGCGGCCGGCGCCTTCCGTGGGGAAGGTGCCGGCCGCCGTCGGGCTGGCCAGTCGGGCTGGCTGGAAACTAGGCCTTGTGGGCCGGGCGGGTCATGGTGGTGACGTCGAGGGCCTTGTCGAGCTGCTCTTCAGTCAGTTCGCCGCGCTCGAGGTAACCCAGGGAGACCACGGCTTCGCGGATGGTCAAACCCTCCGCAACGGCCTTCTTGGCGATCTTTGCCGCTGCTTCGTAACCGATGAACTTGTTCAGCGGGGTCACGATGGACGGGGAAGCCTCGGCCAGGAAGCGGGCGCGCTCGACGTTCGCGGTGATGCCGTCGATCATCTTGTCGGCCATGACACGGCTGGTGTTGGCCAGGAGGCGGATGGATTCGAGCAGGTTGGCAGCCATGACGGGGATGCCGACGTTGAGCTCGAAGGCGCCGTTGGTACCGGACCAGGCGATGGCGGTGTCGTTGCCGATGACCTGGGCGCAGACCATGATCGAGGCTTCGCAGATGACCGGGTTGACCTTGCCCGGCATGATCGACGAACCCGGCTGGAGGTCCGGGATGGAGATCTCGCCGAGTCCCGTGTTGGGTCCGGAGCCCATCCAGCGGAGGTCGTTGTTGATCTTCATGAAGGAAATGGCGATGTTGCGCAGCTGGCTGGAGCCCTCGATGAGGCCGTCGCGGTTGGCCTGCGCTTCGAAGTGGTCGCGTGCCTCGGTCAGCGGCAGGCCGGTGTCGGCTGCGAGCAGCTCGATGACGCGCTCCGGGAAGCCTTCTGGGGTGTTGATGCCGGTGCCGACCGCGGTGCCGCCCAGGGGGACCTCGGCGACGCGGGGGAGGGCGGCGTTGATGCGCTCGACGCCGTAACGGACCTGCGCCGCGTAGCCGCCGAACTCCTGGCCAAGGGTCACCGGGGTGGCGTCCATGAGGTGGGTACGGCCGGACTTGACGACGTCCTTGAACTCCACGGCCTTGCGGTCCAGGGAAGCAGCCAGGTACTCGAGGGCCGGGATCAGGTCGTTGATCAGGGCCGACGTCGCGGCGACGTGGACCGACGTCGGGAAGACATCGTTGGAGGACTGCGAAGCGTTGACGTGGTCGTTCGGGTGGACAACTTTGTCGCTCCCGGCGGCCGCGAGGGCGCGCGTCGCCAGCTCGGCGATGACCTCGTTGGTGTTCATGTTGGAGGACGTGCCCGAACCGGTCTGGAAGACGTCGATGGGGAAATCGCCGTCGTACTTTCCGGCGGCAACCTCATCGGCAGCGTTGGCAATGGCCTCGGCGAGCTCGCCGTCGAGCACCCCAAGTTCAGCGTTCGCCAGGGCCGCGGCCTTCTTGACGCGGGCCAGGGCCTCGATGTGCGCGCGCTCAAGCGTCTTGCCGGAGATCGGGAAGTTCTCCACGGCGCGCTGCGTCTGGGCGCGGTACAGGGCGTTCACAGGAACGCGAACTTCGCCCATCGTGTCATGTTCAATACGGAACTCGGCCGTGTTGGATTCTTGAGTGGAAGTCATGGGGCTAGCTTATGGCGAGCAGCCGCTTGACCGAAAACCGGTGGAACAAAGCTACGGCCGCCGCTTGCCGCCCCTTCGGGGCGGCCCGGCATCCGGCCTAGAGCTTGCCGATCCCGGAAACAAGCGCCGCGCGGCCTTCGTCCAGTTTGTAGGAAAGCCCGACGACGGCGGCCCGGCCGTCGTCGATCGCGTCGGAAATCACACGGGAACTGTCGGCGAGGCGGCGGGCCGTCTGCTTGACGTGCTCCACCACCATCTCGTTGACGTCCGTCTGCTCGTTGCGCATTGCGGTGAGGACGGAAGGCGTGATGCGCTCCACGAGGGAACGGATGAAACCTGCCGGCATTTCACCGGTCTCGACGGCACTCTTCGTCGCGGTCACCGCGCCGCAGCTGTCGTGGCCAAGGATCACGATGAGCGGAACATGCAGTTGGGAGATGCTGTACTCCAGCGAGCCGAGCACCGCGTCGTCGATCACCTGACCGGCGGTGCGGACCACGAAGGCATCGCCCAGGCCGAGGTCGAAGATGATTTCGGCGGCCAGGCGGGAATCAGAACAACCGAAGATCACGGCAAAGGGGTGCTGGTCCTCCACCAGGGAATGCCGGCGGGAAGCGTCCTGGTTGGGGTGCATGGACTCCCCGGCGACGAAGCGTTCGTTTCCTTCGCGCAGACGGCGCCAGGCAAGTGCAGGAGTCAGATAGGTAGCCACGGCGCTACTTTACGGCTTCGTGGTGCCAGGCTGCGAAACTGTGTCGCCCGGCTTCGTGCTCGCGTCCGCCGAAGCGACCGGAGCTGCGTCCATCGCCTTGACCAAGGCGGTGGCCAAGGTGGAGAACTCGTCCAGGCCGGCGCCGCCGCTCAGGATGATCGTGGTGCCGCGGTAGTTCAGGACCATGCTGCGGTTGCCCTTGGCCGTGTCGTGGAGCTCCCAGTCGTGGCCGCCGGCGCTGCGCGTTCCGGTAACCGGAGCACTCCCGGTCTGCTGGAAGATCCAGGTTGGGTTGGCCTTGCGGGTCTGGACAATGCCGATGAAGGCCTGCTTGGGAGTGACGTATCCGACCTCCCACGTGGGCACGCCATCGCCGGTTCCGGATGACCAGCGGGCGTAGTTCGGACTAAATGTGTCGCCGGTATCCGGCGCCACCGGTGTGAAACCCGCCACATCTTTCGCGTTGGCTGCGGTTGCCGCCACATCGACGTTGGGCTTGTAACCGTTGCTCTTTGGCGCCGGATTCATGAGCACAATCGGCAGGAACGCCAGCACGCAGAGGAGCAAGGCGATGAGCATGCCAATCACCGACGCGTTGGCCCTTTTGGCTGCTTTCGCCGGGATAACGGGCTTCACCGCAGCCTGACCGGCGTCGTCGGCGCCAGCTGCGCCCGTGCCTCCGCCGTCGGAGGGGGCGGCGGCAATTGCTTTGTCTTGCGTTTCACTCACGCTTCAATAGTCTCCTATCCAAGCGGCTAATACACATCGGCCGGTCCGCGCAAGGGGCGTTCCGGGAGTTGGTCATCCCATGACCGCGCCACCCCGCCCCGACTATGATCTCTTCTAGAGGAATCATTCAGGCCGCCAAGCCCAGCCATTCCTGGTCCCACGAATCGCGTCATCGAAGAAGAGGTTCACGTGTCTCCAGCGCCAATGTCCCAGAAGTATTCCACGATTTCGCCGGCGCTCGCCGTCGGGACCGATGAGCCGGACCGCAACCTGGCCCTCGAACTTGTCCGGGTTACCGAAGCTGCCGCCATTGCGGGCGGCCACTGGGTTGGATTCGGCGACAAGAACAAGGCAGACGGCGCCGCCGTCGACGCCATGCGCTCCTTCCTCCACACCGTCCATTTCAACGGCGTCGTTGTCATTGGCGAGGGTGAAAAGGACGAAGCCCCCATGCTCTTCAACGGCGAGCACGTCGGTGACGGCACCGGACCCGAGTGCGACGTCGCCGTCGACCCCATCGACGGAACCCGCCTGACCGCGCTGGGCATCAACAACGCCCTCGCCGTGTTGGCAGTTGCCGAGCGCGGCACCATGTTCGATCCCTCCGCCGTGTTCTACATGGAGAAGCTCGTCACGGGTCCCGAAGCAGCCGACATGGTGGACCTGCGCCTCCCGGTGAAGCAGAACCTGCACTTGATCGCCAAGGCCAAGGGCGTCAAGGTCAACCAGCTCAACGTCATGATCCTGGACCGCGACCGCCACCGCCCGCTGGTGGAGGAAATCCGCGAAGCCGGTGCCCGCACCAAGTTCATCATGGACGGCGACGTCGCAGGCGCCATTGCCGCTGCACGTTCCGGCACCGGCGTCGACGCCCTGATGGGCATCGGCGGCACCCCCGAAGGCATCGTTGCCGCTTGTGCCATCAAGTCCCTCGGCGGTGTCATCCAGGGCCGCCTGTGGCCCACCAGCGACGACGAGAAGCAGAAGGCCATCGACGCCGGACACGACCTCGAGCGCGTCCTCTCCACGAACGACCTCGTCACGAGCGACAACTGCTACTTCGCCGCTACCGGCATCACCGACGGCGACCTCCTCAAGGGCGTGCGCTACTCCAAGGACAAGGTCCTGACCCAGTCCATCGTGATGCGCTCCAAGTCCGGCACCATCCGCTTCGTCGACGGCGAGCACCAGGCCAGCAAGTGGGAGGGCTACGCCCGCAAGTAGGACCCACCCCCCAGCGCGAACTGGCAGCAAATGCCCTCTGAATCGAGGCAGAGGGCATCTGCTGCCAGTTCGCGCGAAGGAACCCTAGCGGAGCTTTTCGCGCAGCTTCCGGGCCAGCTGGTAGGCCCCGTAGCGGAGCTTGTTGACGGGAAGGTCCCACGTGCCTGGGTAGGCGATTTCCCTGCCTCCGAAGGACTTCTTGAAGGCGGTGAATCCGGCCCACTTGTGGTCGGGCTCGTCCTCCGGGGCCACGCCCCACAGGTCGACGTGCTTGAGCCCCTTGTCCTTGGCATCGGCCATGAGCGTCACGAGCAAGGGAATGCCCGCGCTGAGCTTGCGGTGCGTGTCATCGAGCGCTGCGTGGGCGTAGGTGCGGGTGTCGGCGGAGTCGTACGCCAAGGCGGCCGCAATGGGTTCGCCCTCGAGTTCGGCGATGAACAGCGTGCCGGCACCAGCGGGCATGAGGGAGCGGGCCACCGAGCTCAAGTAGTCATCGCTCTGGGGCTTGAAGCCGTTGCGTGCCGCTGTCATGTGGAGGAAGTCGAGAAGTATCGAGATCTCTGCAGGATCCTGCGAGGACCGGAAGGTGACGCCCTTCTTATGGATGTTGCGGTACAGGTTCCGGTTGGTGGGTTTCATGCCCGCAAGGACGTCTTTGAAGTCGCCGTCCAGATCCACGATCCAGCTCAATTCCGGCTGCTGGTTGGACGGCGCGGGCTGGAGGCCGCGTCCCCCCAGCACCGCAGCGGCGTCGGCCGCTTCAAATCCAGCAGTGACGGGTTCCATCCTCACAAACACCGCCTTGCTGCGGCGCGCAATCGCCACCAGCGCGGCCAGGGCTTCGTCGAAGGCTTCCAACGAGTCGGCCACGGGGCCGTAGGGGGAGTAGATGACCTTTCCAGCCGGGTTCTTTTCCTCCACGGCGAGGAAACGCCACCCCAGACCGGACTCCTCGTGCACGGTGCGGCCGAGGGATCGCTGGAAGGACGCCCATGCGGGCGTTTGCAGGAAGTACTCCACCCTCTAATTCCCCAAGCCGGTTGTGACGGCAAAGGCGACGCTGGTTCCCGTTGCGCCGGAAACCGGGTGCACCATTACGGGCTCTTCGGATGCCGGGATGAAGGCACTCCCGCCGCGTTCCACGGCGAGCTCGCTCTTGGGGGAGTCGAGCACCACGGAACCCGAAACCACGACGACGACGGCGGGACCGGCTTGCGCCATCGGCACCGGTTCCGCTCCGGGAGCCAACTCGATGCGCTGGAGCTGGAATTCCTTGAAGGGCGGCACATAGAGATCCTGGCCGAATCCGGAGATCCTGGGCTCGATGCGCGGTACGCCGAGGGAAGCGAATTCGATGGTCTTCAGGAGTTCGGGGACGTCGATGTGCTTGGGGGTGAGGCCGCCACGGAGCACGTTGTCCGAGGCCGCCATCACCTCGACACCGAGGCCTTTCAGGTAGGCGTGGACGTTTCCGCCCGGCAGGTACACCGATTCGCCCGGGGACAGGAAGACGAGGTTCAAGAGCAGCGAAATCAGGACACCGGGGTCGCCCGGGAACTCATTGTTGATGTCCATCAAGGTGGAGAGTTCCGCGGCGTGCTGACCCATCGGTGCGCCCGATTTCAGGATGGAAACCACCTGATCGGTGGCGGCGGAGACGGCATCCCCGCCGGTAATCAGCCGGGTGAACGCAGCCTTGAGTGCCGACGGCTCATCGGGCTCGGAGAGATCCGCGATGACACCGGTGATGACGTCCGGGACGTCGACGGCGGCAAGGTCCAGGAGGGTTGCGAGATGCTCGAAGACACGCTGCGAATCCGCGGCCGGACGGAAACCGCAGAGGGCGTGAAACGGGGTCAGCGCAAAGATCATTTCGGGCTTGTGGTTGTCATCCCGGTAGTTGCGCTCGGGCGCGTCCGCCGCCATGCCTGCGGCATTTTCCTTCGCGTATCCGTCCTTGGCCTGCTGCAAGCAAGGGTGGACCTGCAAGGACAGGGGCTTGTCGGCCGCAAGGAGCTTGGTGAGGAACGGCAAGCGCGGACCGAATTCGGCCACGCTCGTTTCACCGAGGAAATGCACGGGGTCCACCTTGATCAGGGCGTCCAAGGCGACGGACGATCCATCCGGACGGGTGGCCACGGACGGCGAGTCTGGGTGCGCTCCGATCCACAACTCCGCCTCCGGACCGCCCGAGGCGGACCTTCCCAGCAGAGCGGCGATCGCCGTCGTCGATCCCCATGCGTAGGGGCGGAGAACATTCTCAAGCTGGTACACGGCAGGGGATCCTTGTCATTGCGGGACGGTACATTCGGGATTGCCGGGGATGACCTCTTAACGGCTGCCCGGGCTCTTAACGACTGCTTCGGGCGGAGACGTTCGCGGTGGAGAAGACTTCGGCGACCTTGTCGCGGAGCCGGGCGCCTTTCTCGGTGGCGGTGTTGTTGAGCTCCTGGGCGAATTCGAGCAGTTCGCCGCGAAGCCGCACGGCCAGCTCGTCGGTTCCGGACGCCAGCATGCGCACTGCCAGGAGGCCGGCGTTACGGGCGCCGCCGATGGACACCGTGGCGACGGGAACACCGGCGGGCATCTGCACGATGGACAGCAAGGAATCCATACCGTCCAGGGTCTTCAGCGGGACCGGGACGCCGATGACGGGCAGCGGGGTGACGGAGGCGAGCATCCCCGGCAAGTGGGCCGCGCCGCCGGCTCCCGCGATGATGACGCGGAGGCCACGTTCATGGGCAGTCTGGCCGTATCGGATCATTTCCGTGGGCATGCGGTGGGCTGAGACGACGTCGGCTTCGAAAGGGATGCCGAATTCTGCCAGGGCGTCCGCCGCGGCTTCCATGACCGGCCAGTCGGAGTCGGAGCCCATGACGAGGCCTACGATCGGGGCGGCGACAGCCGCATCCGCGTTTTCGGCTTCCATGTTCTCTGCGCTCATGCGGTCTCCTCGGAGGTGGTTTCGGCCGGCATGCGGCCGTCGCGGATGATGTCGGCCACTACGGTGGCGCGGCGTCGGATGGAGTCGACGTCCGCCGTCGAGTTGCCGACGAGGTTCACGTGCCCGATCTTGCGGCCGGCCCGCACGGACTTGCCGTAGCAGTGGACCTTTGCGGCAGGTTCGTAGGCGAGGGCCTTGGGGTAGGCGCTGAAGAGATCCTGGTTGTCGCCGCCCAGGAAGTTCTTCATGACAACTACTGCGCCGAGCGCGTCGGTGGCACCGAGCGGGAGGTTGAGGACCGCTCGCAAGTGCTGTTCGAACTGGCTCGTGACGGAGCCGTCTTGCGTCCAGTGGCCGGTGTTGTGCGGCCGCATGGCGAGCTCGTTGACCAGGAAGCCGACTCCGACGCCGGGCGTTTCGAAGAGTTCGGCCGCCATGACGCCCGTGACTCCGAGTTCATTGGCGATCCGCAGCGCTGCCTCTTCGGCTGCCGCGGCGACCTCTACGGGAATGTCCTGGGCCGGCGCAATCACTTCGTCGCAAACGCCGTCCACCTGGACGGTGTGGACTACCGGCCAAGCACGGGATTCGCCGTCTGGGGTCCTTGCGACGAGCGCGGAAAGCTCGCGGCTGAAGTCAACCTTCTCTTCCGCGAGCAGCGGGCTCATGGCGTCGAACCAGTCCGTGGTGCTCCGGGCGTCGTCGGCGGAATGGACGATGCGCACGCCTTTGCCGTCATAGCCTCCGCGCGGGGTCTTCAAGACGATCGGCCAACCGGTCTGCTCACCGAATGCCACGAGGTCCTCGACGCCGTGGACTGCAGCCCACGCCGGATTGGGGAGCCCCAAGCGGTCGATCGCGGCGCGCATCACCAGTTTGTCCTGCGCGTGCACCAGGGCATCGGGGCCGGGCTGGACGTTGACTCCGGCCTCGATCAAGGCCCGGAGGTGCTCGGTGGGAACGTGTTCGTGGTCGAAGGTCATGACGTCCAAGCCCTCCGAGAACTCAAGAAGGGCCGCGAGGTCCTTGTAGTCGCCAATGGGGGCCGTTGCTACGGCCTGGACTGCGGAAACGTCCCCACCTTCAGCAAGGACCCGGAGTTCAAAGCCGAGAGCGGTTGCGGCCGGGGCCATCATTCGTGCGAGCTGTCCGCCGCCCACCACGCCAATTACAGGAAAAGTCACAAGGTTCAGCCTACCGAACCAGCGGCTGGTTCCCAGATTCTGCTCGCCGCTGGGTCCTTGGAACCCGGCTCGAAGCCGTCGGTACGGAACAAATGGGCAAGCTCCAAGAAATCGGAGCTAAAATGGAGGCTTCGGCCCATCGGCCCCCTAGAACAACGGCCATGGAGGGTCATGATCAACACACTTGCAGATCGCATCCGCGGGCTCGCCTCGCTCTTTTGGCGCGAAGTAGCCAAGTTTGGCGCTGTCGGCGGTGTTGCGTTCGTCATAGATAACGGCTTGACCTACTATCTCATGCACGGCCCGATGTCGGACAGTGAGGCGAAGGCCCGTTTCGTCGGCGCCACCGTGGCCACCGTGTTCTCGTGGATCGCCAACCGTTTCTGGACCTTCCGCCACCGCCGCCAGCAGAACGTGGTGCGCGAGTTCGTGATGTTCATCATCATCAACGGAATTGGTATCGGCATCTCCACCGGCCTCACCGCCATCGCCAAATACGGCATGAACATCCAGGACAAGAACGTCCTCTTCGCCGCCGGAGTCGTCGGCATCCTCGTGGCCACTGTCGTGCGCTTCTTCGCCTACCGCTTCCTGGTCTTCAACAAGGAACTCGACGAAGAGCCCGCCTTCTCGCATGACCACGAGATCATCGAGGCCCACCACAGGGCCAAGGCCAAGGCCATGCATGTTGCCAGCTCCGAGACTGGCTCGGACCAAGGCGAAGACGCGGTCAAGCGCCGCTGACGTGCCTAGGCGCCGCTGACGCGCTCGTTGTCCAGCAGGTGCCGGGTGACGTCGACGTCCGGGTGCACGAGGACCACTGAACCGTCTTTGCTCCACGCGCCCAGTGCGTCCGCGAGGGCCGACTCCAAGCCGTCGGCCGCGCGGACCAGCAGGCGGACGCCGGCGTCGTGTTCCTTGGCGAAGCCGTCCAGCAATTCGCCGTGCGAGTGTCCGGCTTCAGGGCGGCGCAGCGCCGGAAGCGCGGCGTCCGGTTCGGCGTGCGCCATGAACACGTCGCCGTGGGAGCGGACTTCGGCCGCGTAGTCCACGACGCCGGCAGGCAGTTCTCCCGGCCAGCGCATCGCGAGTGCCGCGAGCGCCACGGCGACGACGGCGTCGAAGTCGGCTCCCGCACCGACGTCGGGGGTGTCCGTGACAAGCAGGTCGGCGCTGCCGCCGTCGAGCACCAGTTCCATCCCCAACTGCCATCCGGCCAGCGCCCATACGAGGGACTTCCAATGGGCCGGCAGGTCGAGGCGAAGGCTCATGCCCGGTTCGGCGTCGAACTCGTCCTGGAGTAGGTTGCTGGTCTTGGCCACCCAATTGTCCAGGACCCGTCCCGAGAGCTCCACCCGTTCGGCGTCCGGCCCGTACCAGGTCAGTCGGGGGGATGTGGCGTGTCCGGAGCGCAGGGCTGCCATCAGGTTCATCGCGGGGGTGTTCATGGCTACATCTTGCCACGGGGCGTCCGGCCCGGCGCAGACGGGTATGACTTGCGCCACATGGGGCCAAGGGCCGGTGACGGCACGGCGCTTGAGGGGCCAAGCAATTTCCCTGAAATTCAATGAAAATACATCTTAAGTGAGTCGAAGCTTCCGTTTTTCCGCGGAAGCGCGCGGATGGGGCAAAAAAATCGCGGGCGTGGCGCGGCGGGAGTTAGTGCGGAAAGTTGATTATTATCCCGGCGCGGCTTGACGGCTTGGTAGTTACACGCGTGTAATTAGATATCGAACGCCGCTGCGGGAGTATCGGGTACATAACCGAGTACCGAATGAGCACGGCAGCAGCTGCACACATCAGGAGGGACGCCATGGGGCAAGCGTTGCGTATCCAGGAAGATGCAGTCGTCGCGGAATATGCGTCGGTGAAGTACCGGTCGCGTGAAGTTCCGGGGGATTGGTATGTTGACCCGGCAGATCCGCAGGCGGCGGACCGCTACATAGAGACCACTCGGGAGTCGCTGGAAGACGAGGCAACAGCCTTTCTTGCTGCCCACGAGGCTCTTGTGGGAGGCACGCCGGCAGATCCGGAGGATGATCTCGACGATCCTCCGATGGAGCTGCGCCGTCCGCTCGACAACCCGGCCCAGCCGGTGTGGATCGGGCTTCCGCGCCAGGGGGACTTCGACGACGAAGGCGAACTCGGCTGGCAGACGGACGCCTTGTGCGCCCAGACGGACCCGGAGGCGTTCTTCCCTGAGAAGGGCGGCTCCACGCGGGATGCCAAAAAGGTTTGCGGTGCGTGCAATGTCCGTTCGCAGTGCCTTGAATACGCACTCGCCAATGATGAACGTTTTGGTATCTGGGGCGGGCTCTCCGAGCGTGAACGCCGCAGGCTGAGGAAGCGAGCGGTCTGATTCTCAAGGCAGTACACGTTACCGCCGTCGTCGTCTCGCACGATGGCGGTAACTATCTCCCCAGAACCCTGGCGGCTCTGCTGGACCAGACGCGTCCGGCAGATGCCGCCATTGGCATTGATACGGGCTCCCGCGACAAGTCCGCCGCGTTGCTGCAGCGGGCTCTCGGCAAGGCCAATGTCACCGGCACCGGCGAACACAAAACAGGTTTCGGTGCGGCCGTCATGGCCGGCCTGGCCCGCTCGGCGCCACCTTCGCGGGAGCCGGGAGCCGTGGAATGGATCTGGTTGTTGCACGACGACGCCGCTCCCGCCCCGGATGCACTCGCCGAACTGCTTCAGGCAGTCGAGCGAGCCCCTTCCGTCACAGTGGCCGGTTGCAAGCAGTTGTCCTGGAACGCGGAACGCAGGCTCGTCGACGCCGGCCTGTCCACGAGCCGCTGGGCCGAACGGCTGACGCTCATAGAAGCCGACGAACTCGACCAGGGCCAATACGACGGGCGCACGGACACTTTCGCGGTGAATTCCGCCGGCATGCTGATCCGCCGCGACGCCTGGGAGCAATTGGGCGGCTTCGACCCCGCGCTTCCCGGAGTGGGAGACGACGTCGATTTCTGTTGGCGCAACTGGCTGGCGGGCAACAGGGTCGTGGTGGTTCCGGCGGCGCGCATGTTCCACGTGGAGAACCGTCCCCACAGCCTGGCGACACCTGCGGCCGCACGCAAGAGCCAAGTCCATTTGAGGCTCACCCACGCTTCGCCGTGGAAGGTTCCGCTGCACGCGCTCGGCGCGTTGCTCGGGAGCATGGTCAGGCTCGTCTTAAGCATCCTGGTCAAAGAACCGGGTCACGGAATTTCCCAGCTTGGCGCGACCGTTGCGGCGCTCGGCCGTCCCGGGGCGATTTGGCGTTCGCGGCGAAACGCCGCCCGGACGCGACGCGTACCGCGGTCAATGGTCAAGGGCCTGCAGACACCGCGGCGCGAGGTTTGGGCCCATCGACGCTCCCTCGTCGAGGCGATTGGCGCAGACGAATTCCAGGAGACCGACTCCCTGGCTCCGGAACCGAGCGGTGACGCAGGTGACGATTTTGTGGCCCTAGCAACGAATGAGCGGGGTTGGATCGGGACGGGCGCGGTGGCCGCCGCGTTTGTTGCACTGGCTGCCTCCATCGTGGGGCTGCTGGGGCTCCTGGGTGCAAACGGCGTGACGGGCGGCGGCCTCTTGCCGTTGTCCGCCGCAGGCGACATCTGGCGGTCGGCATCCACGTGGTGGATTGGCTTGGGCGCGGGTTTGCCCGGACACGGGGATCCGTTCGCCTACATCCTGTGGCTTGTGTCATTGCTCGGCGGAAGCGATTCCAGCACGGCGATCGTGTGGCTGTTGTTGTTGGCGATGCCACTGTCAGGATTGGGCGCCTGGTTTGCCGCGGGCGCGATGACCAGCTTGCGCCGCTACCGCTTCATGGCGGCGCTGATCTGGGCCGCAGCCCCGGCCCTTCAAGTCGCCGTGAACCAAGGACGGGCCGGCGCCCTCTTGGCCCACGTAGTGATGCCCTTGTTGGTGCTGGCACTCTTCCGGGCCACCGGATCGGCCCTGGGGCGCGGGACTACGCTGGACCAGGTCCAGCAGTCCGGCCGCGCCGCAACCAGGCCGTTGCCGGGCAAGCCGGGCGTCAACGGCACTCCGTCGTGGACTGCTGCTGCCGCGGCCGGCTTGGCGCTGGCCGTGGTGACTGCCTCTGCGCCATCCCTGCTTCCTCCCTTTGCTGTCCTCATTGTTTTTTGCGGCATCGCCTTGGGGCGGCGGGGCCGGACCATTTGGTGGTCGCTGCTTCCAAGCGCCGCGCTCTTTGCGCCGTACGTCCTCTCGGCGCTTGAACGGCCCCGCACCATGCTGGCCGATCCTGGCGTCCCGTTGGGATTCGAAGCCGCACCGTTGTGGCAGCAACTGCTTGGCCAACCCTTGAAATTCGACGTCAACGGCGGATTGGCCGGCTTGGCATTATTCGGCCCGTCGGGTATTCCGTGGGCGCTGGCGCTTGCCCTGCTGATCGGCGCGCCGGTCCTGCTCCTCTCCATCGCCGCACTCTTTGTCCCCGGAGGCCGGTCCCGCGTCACGCGTTTCCTCTGGGCCGGAGCCCTTGTGCTCCTCGCCTGGGCATGGCTCGCCGGACACGTCGCAACCGGAGTCGACGGCAACCTGCTCGTCGCGCCATTCACGGGTCCGGCAGTTTCCGCGGCCGGGTTCGCGTTCCTGGGAGCGGCGCTGATCGGCGCCGATAACCTCCTCCACCTGAAGGCCAAGGCGGAAGACGGCCGCCCGGTCCAGCGCGCGGCAGTGCGCATCGTCTCCGCTGTAGCGACGCTTCTCCTCATTGCCGGACCCCTGGCAAGCATGGGCCTCTGGGCAACCCAGAATGTCCTGGCCGGCCCAGACAGCCCGCCCTCGGCTAGCGGCGCGCTGGGCACGCCGCGACTGGTCCAGCCCGCAGGTCCCGGCACGTTGCCGGCCACCGCCGTCGACCACGGCCAAGGGCCGGAACAGACCCGCACGCTGGTCATCACCGCCGGTGAGAACGGTGGCTACACGGCATCCCTCATGCGCGGAGCCGGAACTACTTTGGACTCGCTCTCGACTGTCGCTGCCGGACGTTCCATTGTGGGATCACCCGGGCAGGAACGCCTCGTGGCCGACGACGACGCTACCGCGTCCATCCGGAACGCCGTAGCCACGATTGTCGCGGGAACAGGGGTTGACCCGCGGCCCGCACTTGAGCAGCTTGGCGCAGGATTCGTGGTTCTGAAGTCAGCCGACACCGCCGCACCGTTGACGGCCAACCGGATCGATTCCGTGCCCGGCCTGGTGGCTGTGGGCAAAACCGATTCCGGGTGGCTGTGGCGGGTCACGCCGCTCAACCAGGCCGCCGCGGCCGACGCCGAAACGGCACACCGTGTCAGGGTGGTGGACGCAAAAGGTGCCGTCGTTGCGCTCTTGCCTTCTGTTGGATCCTCTGCCACCGGCAACATCCCGGCGGGCGGGGACGGACGCCTGGTGGTGCTCGCTGAGCGGGCAGATGCCGGTTGGAGCGCTTGGTTGGATGGCCGCCAACTGAGCCCGACGACGTCCGGATGGGCCCAAGCATTCACCTTGCCGTCCGCGGGCGGCCAGATCGAGATCCGCTACACCACCGTGTGGGAGCCTTGGCTCAGCATTTTGCAGGCCGTGGTGATTGGATTGACCGTCCTTCTGGCCATCCCCATGCCTGCCCGCAGGCCGAAAGCCGGCCTCCTGAAGGAACAAAACTCCCTCCGTAAGGAGTACAGCAGTGTCTGACAACCAAGGACCGGCAGCCGAGCCCGGAGCGGGGTCGAGGAAGCGCGGCCAGCGCAAAGCCCACAACCAGAGCAAAGGCCAGAACAAGAACAAGGCCGTTGTGTTGGGAGCGCTTTCCGCGACGTTGCTCCTTGCTGCAGGGGCCGGGATGGTGTCGGCAGCCTCGATCCTGCCGTCGCCGTCGGGAAGCAAAACGCTGGACATGACCCTCGCGGATGTCCCGGCGGGCAGGACAGCCGCAGTGTGTCCGGCACCTCCCCGTCTCGCCGAGGGAACGAGCGCGGGCACCGACAGCCAGTTCAGCCCTGTTTCGCGGTCGGCAAAGAGCTTCCTGGACGCGGTGGTGCTCAGCGACGCCGCAGGATCCGTTCCCGGGAGCAACCTCGCCTCGCTCGGTGGTTCTGCAATCGCCGACATTGCCAAGCCCCCCGCCGCCGCCCCAGCCCCTGCGTCCGGGCCGCCCGTGCTGAACGCCGGCGTCGTGGCCCAGCGGCCTGCGGGCGACGTCACCGTGGTGGGCGCCGATCCCATCAGCGGCCAGAAGGCCGCGGTAGCGGGCCTGATGAGCTACACCGCGAGCGACGGCGACCTCCGCGGACTGGCGGCAGCACCCTGCCAGCAGCCGGTCAATGATGCATGGCTCCTTGGAGCGAACACTGCACTCGGGCGAACGGCGGTCTTGAACATCAGCAATGCCTCGGGCACCCCGGCTACCGTCAATCTCGAGCTGTTCGGCGCCCACGGGCAGATCCAAGCCCCGGACAGCCGAGGCTTGCTGGTTTCGCCGGGAGCTACCCGGTCCATCAATTTGGCCGGACTGGCCCCGAACGAGGGTCAGCTCTCGGTGCATTTGCGCAGCAGCGGCGGCCCGGTCGCGGCAACCATCCAGCAAAGCGTCCTCCGGGGCCTCACCGCCGGTGGCGTCGAGGTCATCACTCCTGGTGCCGGCGCCGCCGATTCCCAGGTCATGACCGGGGTGGACGTCCAGGACCCGGCCGCCGTGAAGTCACTCGCGGACAAGCCCGGTTTTGCCGACGTCGTTCCGGCCCTGCAGATCACCGTTCCCGGTCCTGTGGACGCCGTCGTGGACGTGCGCTTGTACGGGCCGAACGGCCAGCGCGCTTTGCCCGGCGGGGGAGCCGTGACCGCGAAGGCGGGTTCGGTCACCGAAGTGCCGCTCGCGGGCGTCCCGGCCGGTATGTATACCGTCAGCGCTAGCTCGGATGTTTCCTTCGCAGCTTCCTCCCGCGTAACGCGGGGGCTCAAGGCGGAGGACCCCGTTGACTTCGCCTGGTCTCCGGCTGCGGTCCGTTTGGGCAGCCAGCATGTGATGGCGGTACCCCAAGGCGGGACCCGTTTCCTCAGCTTCGGTGTGCCGACGGGACGGGCCACTGTCAGTTACACGCCGGTCACCTCGGACGGCAAGGTACACAAGGCGCAAACGGTCGACATCGCCGGAGGGACCACGGCGGTCATCGGCGTTCCGGACAAGTCCGACGGCGCGGCGGTTTCGGGCTACATCGTGTCGGCGGCAGGGGATGCGGCCTACGGCGCGCTCGTCCTCGGCCAGGGCGATCAACCAGGCGTTTCGGTCCTGACCATCCAGGATGGCGCTGCGGGCCACGAAAAAGTGCAGGTCACGCTCGGTTACTGATACCGGCGGCGGTACACGGGGTCCAGGGTCTCCGGCGGCACTCCGAGCATCTCGGCGGTGTACTCGACGACGATGTCGTGCACCAGGTCCTGGAGGTCCTCGCGGCCGCCGGTGGTGTGCTCGACGACGCGCCGATAGATGGTGATGACGGGACCCGCGCCGCGGGCTGCCGGGGTGTACGAGCCCAGCGGTGCCGCGGTGCCTTGTGCCACCAGTTCCTCAAGGTTCGGCGGGATCTCGTCCACCGCGAACGCGACGCCGTCGAGCCGTTTGCCCCACATATCCTGCAGCCGTTCAGCGGAATCGAGCACGAGGTCGTCGAACCTTTCGGCGCGCGTCCGGTAGCCGGGAAGGTTGGGAAGGATGATTTCGCCGCGCAAGCCCCGCCCGTGGCGGTTCCTGCGGCGCTCCCTGAAGCCGCGTGCGGACGTGCCCGCCGTCGTCGTTTCCTGGCTGTCCCCGGTGTCGGACAAATGGACTGTGAAGCCCGGAACGTGGTGCTGTGACTGCATATATCGACTCTAGACCCGTGATTCCGCCAACGCGACATAATGCGCGCAAAGGGGCAATGCACCGCGCCGCGGGGAAGTGCGGCTAATCTGGGATGTTGTGGGTGCAATTCGTCAGTGTTCCAGATCAGCTTGCCGCCAATCCGCGGTGGCTACTTTGACGTACGTCTATGCCGAGTCCACGGCGGTGCTTGGTCCGTTGGCCACATATGCCGAGCCGCATTCCTACGATCTGTGTGCGCAGCATGCCGAGTCGCTGACCGTACCGAGGGGCTGGGAAGTCATGCGGCTCGCCATGCCGTCCTCACCGCCCCAGCCGGGGCCGGACGATCTCCTTGCCCTGGCGAATGCTGTGCGGGAAGCCGCATCGGCGCCTGCCGCGCCGGAACAGCGCACAGTCCGGGCCCCCTTTGACGGACCGGCCCCCGTGGAGGGAACAAGGCGCCACCTGCGCATCCTGCGCGATCCGTCCTGAACCCGGACGACAGCAACCACGCGTCCATTGCCTCCGTGTACCGCCGCGTGTGTCGCCCAATGTGTCGCGGCTCCCTGAGCGACAAGCATTGTGACACCGTGTGCAGCGCCGCTGGGTTGTACTCTGGAAGCTGCCATATCTGTCCAAAGCGGCGTCCGCGAGATGCCATCCAGGGAGCTTCAACCATGCCAAAGGTCAGTCCTGAATTGTTGTCCATCCTGCGGTGCCCTGTCACCGGGTCCCCGCTGGAGCAGGACGGCGAGGAACTTGTCTCGACGGCCGCGTCCGCCTCGGGTGAGAAGCTCCGCTATGCAATCCAGGACGGAATCCCCTTGCTCCTGCCCCCGGAGCTGCTGGCCGCCGCCAACGCCGCGGCCTCAGACCAGCACGACGCAGGCCGGCACGACGCCTGAGCCCCCCTGACTCGACCATTCGGTACTTCCAAAGGACTTCCATGACTTTCGACTACAAGGTTGCAGACATCTCCCTGGCCGAAGCCGGGCGCCACCAGATTCGCCTGGCAGAGCACGAAATGCCGGGCCTCATGTCGCTGCGCGCCGAGTTCGGTCCAAGCCAGCCGCTCAAGGGGGCGCGTATTGCCGGGTCCCTGCACATGACCGTGCAGACCGCGGTGCTCATCGAGACGCTGACGGCCCTCGGCGCGGAGGTGCGGTGGGCCTCGTGCAACATCTTTTCCACCCAGGACGAGGCAGCGGCCGCCGTTGTCGTCGGCAAGGGAACTGTCGAGGATCCCCGGGGTGTTCCCGTGTTCGCCTGGAAGGGCGAGACCCTCGACGAATACTGGTGGACCGCCGAGCAGATCCTCACCTGGCCGGGCGCGGACGCCAACCCTGAGCTTGGGCCCAACATGATCCTCGACGACGGCGGAGACGCCACGCTGCTGGTCCACAAAGGCGTCGAATTCGAAGCAGCCGGCGCGGTGCCGACCGCCACGGAGAGTGATCCCGAAGAGTATGCGCTGGTCCTCGACGTGCTGCGGAAGAGCCTTGCCGCCGACCCGAAGAAGTGGACCCGCATCGCCGCCGGGATCCGTGGCGTGAGCGAAGAAACCACCACGGGCGTGCACCGGCTCTACCAGCTCGCCGAACAGGGCAAGCTGCTGTTCCCGGCCATCAACGTCAACGACTCGGTGACCAAGAGCAAATTCGATAACAAGTACGGCATCCGCCACTCCCTGCCGGACGGCCTCAACCGCGCCACGGATGTCCTGATGGGCGGAAAGGTCGCCGTCGTCTGCGGCTATGGCGACGTCGGCAAGGGCGCCGCAGAGGCGCTCCGCGGCCAGGGTTCGCGCGTGATCGTGACGGAGATCGACCCCATCTGCGCGCTCCAGGCAGCAATGGACGGGTACCAGGTGGCCAAGCTGGATTCCGTGTTGGAACAGGGCGACATCTTCATCACGACTACGGGCAACAAGGACGTCATCATGGCCTCCGACATGCTCCGCATGAAGAACAAGGCGATCGTGGGCAACATCGGCCACTTCGACAACGAGATCGACATGGCCGGACTGGCAAAGGTCCCCGGCGTGCACAAGGTGGAAATCAAGCCGCAGGTCCACGAGTGGGTGTTCGCCGCAGCCGACGGCCGCGAGGAGCGTTCGATCATCGTGCTTTCCGAAGGCCGCCTCCTGAACCTGGGCAACGCCACGGGCCACCCCTCGTTCGTTATGAGCAACTCCTTCGCGAACCAGACGATCGCCCAGATCGAGCTGTGGACCAAGAGGGACCAGCCCGAGGCCGAGCGCGAATACTCGAACCAGGTCTATGTCCTGCCCAAGATCCTCGATGAGAAGGTTGCCCGCCTGCACCTGGATGCTTTGGGCGTGGAACTGACCGAGCTCAGCAAGGAACAGGCGGAATACCTGGACCTTGACGTTGCCGGGCCGTACAAGCCGGAACACTACCGGTACTAAGAACACTGGCTGGGGGCACGCCGGAAGGCGGGCTCCCAGCCAATATCAAGCCGCGCCCCTTAGGATGCGGCTGTGGGGCGTGAGTTTTATTGGGGGGCGTGAGTTTTGGAGAAAAAAGGAATGGGCCTTAATCCCGACGGCGAGCAAGCGGACACTTTCGAGCAAGTGGACGCTGCGAGGCTCTTCGACACCGAGCAGGACGGCGGCAGCGCCCGGCACTTGGATGCTGGGCACTTGGACACTGGGCACATGGATGCTGGGCCGACGAAGCGAAGCAGGTTCCGCAAGGTCGCCTGGATCGTGGTTGTCTGCCTCATTGCCGCGCTCAGCGGCACGTTCGCCGCAGTGGCCCCGCATGCGGCGAGTGCGGCAATCGAGTCCGAGGGATCATCAGGTGAACGCAGCGAGGCAGCGGCGGTGCTGCCCGTCGTGAAGCCTGCCACGGTGGTTGCCTCGCCTGCGAGCGGAGCCAAACAGGTGAACCCGGCTGCGCCCGTCACTATCAGCGTCAAGGACGGAACCCTGGACAGGGTCTCCCTGACGAGCGCCCAAGGGAAGACCGTTGATGGTGCGTTGACCCCGGATGGACTGAGCTGGACGGCATCCACTCCGCTCGAATTCAACTCCTCCTACACCTTCAATTACACCGTTGCCGATGCGGCCGGTCGCGCAACGTCGAAGACCGGATCCTTCACGACGGTCTCCACGCAGAACGAGGCCGACGCCGCCATGTACCCCCTGGACGGGGCGAAGGTGGGCGTGGCGCAGCCGCTCCAGCTCACGTTCAGCGAACCGGTCGTCAACAAGGCCGCTGTCGAGAAGGCCATCAAGGTCACCTCCACGTCGGGCCAGGTGGGGGCCTTCCACTGGTTCAGCGACACCATGGTGCGCTACCGTCCGGAGAACTTCTGGGCAGCGAACAGCACCGTCACCGTGGATCTCAAGCTGTTCGGGGTGGACTTCGGCAACGGCCAGATCGGCAACTTCAACAAGACGAACACCTTCAAGATCGGCGACAAGAAAGTGGCGGTGGCCGACGCGGTTGCCCACACGTTCACGGTCAGTATCAACGACCAGCAAGTGGGCCAGTGGCCGGACACCATGGGCGACACCAGGTTCCCTTCCGCGCGCGGCTACTTGGTCCTTATGGAGAAGTACCGGGTGGAGCACATGGACGCCTCCACCATCGGCCTTAAGCCGGGGGATCCGGCCTACTACGGACAGCTTGACGTCAACTACGCGACGCGCCTGACGCCCAGCGGCGAGTTCATCCACCAGGCCACCGACTCGGCCTTGCCGTACATCGGCGTCACGAACCTCTCCCACGGCTGCATCGGATTGGGACCTGACGGCGCGAAATGGGTGTTCGACAACATGACGACCGGAGACGTCGTCCAAGTGGTCAATACCCAGGGTGACTACGCCAACTACGACGACGGCTTTGGCGACTGGAACATCCCGTGGGCCCAATACGCCAACTGACCCAATACGCCGACTGACCCAGTACGCCGACTGATAGGGCGCGCCTGAGCGCACTGCCCCGGACGCATCGGAACCCCCGGTAGACTTGGCGGGTCAGTCTTGGGGGCTGGGTTTCTGCCGGGGGATGTGGAGTTGCACTGTGGCGTCGCAAAGGAAAAGCAAGACCGGGAAGATTCTCGGAATCATGGGGATATGTGCCGGCGTTGCGGTCGGAGGAATCGGTGTTGCAACCGCCCCGAACTGGCTGCAAACGGCGGTCGAATCAGAAGCGGGATCTCCGCAACGCACGGATGCGGGGTTGGCGTCCGCTGTCGTCAAGGCAGTGGAACTGGGAATCACGCCCCTTGACGGCGCCCGCGAAGTGAATCCCGCCGTCGGGCCTTCCGTGAAGGCGGTACACGGCACGTTGAAGGACGTTGAACTCGTCCCGGCCAAGGGCGGAAAGGCCATCACGGGAAGCATCAGTTCCGATGGCAGCACCTGGTCCACGCTGGATCCCTTGGCGTTCAACACCGAGTACCGTTATGGCTTCACTGTTGTTGACGGCGCGGGCCGGGAAACCCGGAAGACGCAATCCTTCAGCACAGTATCCACGCCCAACGAGGCCAATGCCTTGGTGTTCCCCAACGACGGTTCCGTCATGGGTTCGGGGCAACCCATCGAAATCAACTTCAGCGAGCCTGTGGCGGATAAAGCCGCCATGGAACAGGCCGTGAAGATCGGCGTTTCCTCTGGCCAGGAAGTGGCCTGGCGCTGGTACTCGGACCGCAAAGTGCGGATCCGCCCGGAGACCTTCTGGGCGGCCAACACGAGCGTCACAGTGGACATGCCTTTGTTCGGCAAGGATTTCGGCAACGGAATGATCGGCAACTCCAATGTCAAGGCAGTGTTCACGACCGGTCCGCAGCGGATAGCGGTAGTGGACGACGCCACCAAGACCATGAAGGTGTATTTCGACGGCGCACTCGTCAAGACAGCTCCCGTCACCCTTGGCAGCCCGGACTGGCTCTCGCCCACCGGATACGCCGTGATCATGGAGCAGGAACGCCACTCCAAATTCAACGCCGGCAGCATCGGACTCAAACCCGGTGACAAGGGCTACTACGCACCGCTCGTCGTCGAGCACGCCAACCGGCTCACGAACTCAGGGGTCTACGTTCACCAAGCGCTTCCATCGGCTTACGGGGCCGTCGGCGCATACAACGTCTCGCACGGCTGCGTTGGCCTGCTCCCGGCCGATGCCGCGTGGTTCTTCAACAACATGCGTACGGGGGATGTGGTGCAGGTACTGAACACCGGAGCCCCCGCGGTGGAACCGCTTGAAGGCTTCGGGGACTGGAACATCGCCTGGGCCGGCTACGCGAAGCGCTAAGCCCTGCCGGGACGTGGAGGCAGTTGTGCCCGACGGCGTTGCGCACCGTGCTAGCGCGTGAACGGGAGCCTGTTGAGCCGGTCGCCCATAACGGCGCTGCGTTGTTCAGCGCGGCGCAGCCGTTCCAGGTCCCGGTTTCGCCGCTCGCCCAACACTGCGTTCAGGTAGCCTTCCGGCGTCGTTCCGGGCGGCGGAGGTGGAGCGACGTAAGCCGCCAGCTCGCTTGCGAGGGCCGCGGCCAGGCGGGCGCGTGAGTCCGGAGCCATCCGCCAGGCCTGCTGGATGAACTGTGAGGCCCGCCTCGCCGTCCCGTCGGGAACCCTGCCGATATCGGCGAGCGCCACCCAAGCCTGCAGGTGCGGAGGCGCGAAGGGGAGGATTTTGGGTTCGGCAGGAACGCGCTGCCTGAGCGCATAGGTTCCTGCCACGACGTCCCCGAGCCTCTTCGACTTGTCATTGAACAGTGCCACGGCAATGGCCAATCCGCCGAACGTCGCGTAGATCTCCAGGAACCCGATCAAGCCGCGGATCACCGCGTGCCGGAAACGGATGGATCCGCCGTCGTCGCGCACGATCCTGAGCCCGGTAGCCAGCTTGCCCAGAGAACGGCCACGGCTCAGCGTTTCCACCGCCACGGGGACCACGACGAGGCACAGCACCCCACTGGACAAAACCATCGCGTTGCCCGCGGCCACGTCCACATCAGGTGCCGCCATACCGATCAGGAACAACAGGCCCACCAGCAACACGACGTGAACCAGGACATCGAGCATGAGCCCAAGGGCCCTCGCCCCGAACGATGCCGGCCGCAGTTCAAGGACTACGGCCTCGCCGGTAATGATAGAACTCAAGCCCGCCCCCAAGCATTGCCACGACCTCCGCAGGACCGGACGGCTCCCGCTGGATCGAGTCTAACCGCGGCCGCCGATGCGGAGGAGGGCTTTGCGTGGATGTGGGACTGTTTGGGGAGGGTGGGGATTAGGGTAGAGCCGTGGACATGGATGCCTTCTCCGTGGTGAACGGGACCAAATGGGCCCGCTTGCACGAGCTCGCGCACAAACGACGCCTGGACGGCGGCGAAGCCGACGAGCTGCTGCGTTTGTACCAAGTGGCGTCATCACACCTGTCCCTCATCCGGTCCGTGGCCCCGGAGAGCGCACTCTCCGCCTCCTTGTCGGCGGCCCTCGCCCAGGCCCGCACGCGCTTCACCGGGGCACGATCGAATTTCATGGAAGACCTCGCCCGCTTTTTCGTGGTGTCCCTGCCAGCCGCGTTCTACCGATTGCGGTGGCTCACTGTCTGGTGCGGGGTTTTCTTCTGCCTTGTGGCCGGTGCCTACACGTTCTGGATCGGAACGTCCCCGGACGCCTTGAGGGCCCTCGGAAGCAGCAACGCCGTGAAGCAATACGTCGACCACGACTTCGTTGACTACTACTCCGAGAACCCTGCTGCATCCTTCGCCGGCGCGGTCTGGACCAACAATGCCTGGATAGGGGCGCAGGCCGTGGCCTTGGGCATCACCGGATTCTGGGTACCCTACATGCTGTTCGGGAATGCCCAGGGCCTGGGAGTTGCGGCTGGCGTGTTTGCCGCCACCGGCAAGATGGACGTGTTTTTCAGCTACATCCTCCCGCACGGCCTCATGGAGTTGACGGCTGTGTTCATCGCCTCCGCGGGCGGTCTCCGCATTTTCTGGGCGATGGTTTCACCGGGTCCGAGGCGCAGGATGCAGGCAGTCGCGGAAGAAGGCCGTTCCCTGATCACCGTGGCCCTGGGCCTGGTGCTTGTCCTGTTCGTTTCCGGACTCGTCGAGGCCTTCGTCACGCCGAGCCCGCTTCCCGTGTGGGCCAAGATCCTGATCGGTTCGCTCGTTCTCGCGGCATACTGGATCTATGCCTTGGTGCTGGGCGGGCGGGCATTCCGCGCCGGCGCCACGGGTGACCTGGACGCAAACGACGCCGGATACCGGGAGATTGCCGCCTGACGGCACCCGGGTCCGGCCGCAATCCGACGTCCGCCGGGGTGGCTCATCGTCTCTCCGCGAGGGCTGACGGTAGGCTCGATGGCAGAGAAGATTGCCAGCGGACCGTTCCTGCTCCGGCATGTGAATCCTACGGAAGTGAAATCCAAGTGACCGAGAAGAGCCCGATCCCCAAAGATCCGGACGCGGATATCCACGACGACGGCGACGAGCCGGCCTTCGAATGGATGAAGCCCGCGGCCAAGTCCGCAGCCACTGATGCACGTCCGGCCGGGGCCCCTGACGGAGCCCGGGACTCTTTGAGCACACGGGAGCCCGAAGAGGGCAGACCGGGAGACGGCGCCGTGGGAGCGGCAACCGCAGGCGAAGCTGCACGGCCGCCCGCGGGACGGCCCGTGGCAGGACCGTCCGTCGCAGGACCTCCCGTCGCAGGACAACAGGCGGAGAGCCGGGCAGACCGCAAAGCCGCCGAGGCTGCGGAGGCCGGACAGGAACCAGCCCTCTTCGCGGAGCCCTTGCCGACGTCGGCCCTTCAGGTCCGCCCCCCGGAAGCCGAAGTGGAACGCCGCAACCACGAGCGGGAGCAGGCCGCCAACGCCAAGCCGCTGGCCCCGCGCATTTTCCAGGTCCTGCTGGCCGTCTTCTACCCGGTGGTCCTCCTGGTGCTGGCAATCCGCGCCGTGGCGAGCCCGCTGTTCTTGTGGGTGGAGTACTACCGGCCGGGATTCCCTGGCGACGGCTACGGCTTCAACGCCGATGACCGGATGACTTATGGGTCCTACGCCCTGGACTATCTCAGCAACTGGTCCGGTCCACGCTACTTGGGCGAGCTCGTCAACCAGAACGGCGAGAAGCTGTTCAAGGAAGGCGAAGTTTCCCACATGGCCGACGTCAAGACCGTGATGCTCTCCGCATTCGGTGCCGGCGCGCTCATGATCATCATCGGCATCATCGCCATGCTCTATCTGCGCAAGCGAAGCACGGGCGGAATCCGCCGCGGAATGTTTGCCGGTTCGATCGTCACTTTGGTGCTCATCCTTGGACTGGGCACGCTTGCGGCCTTGGGCTGGCAGCAGTTCTTCACGGACTTCCACCACATTTTCTTCGCCAACGGCACCTGGACATTTGCGCTCGACGACACGCTGATCCGCTTGTTCCCGGGGCAATATTGGATGGACTCCGGGATTGCGATCGGTGCATTGGTCTTCATCACGGCCCTGCTGACACTCATCTTCACCTGGCCTACCCGCCGTCGTCGCGGACTTGCACCCAAGAACCAAGCTGCTGCGGAACACAGCGCGGATGCGGACCCGGAGGTCCGCGCGGAAGCCGGCACGCCGGAGAAGTAGCACCACCGCAACAACGAGAAAAGCGGTCCGCCTGGGAGTCTCCAATCCCAGGCGGGCCGCTTCGTTCATGCGGGGGTGTTTAGTGTGCGAGCCGTCCCGGCCTTCCGGTCAGGCCGCTCAGATCCAGGACGGCATCCACATGCGCATCCGCCAGTCCTGGTAGCTGATCACTTCCGCCGTCCACACCGGATAGAAGAACGCCGACAACAGCACGGCAAGGACCACCACAAGGCCCACCAGGTACAGGCCGGAGCGGCGCCGCCATGGAGGAGCCCCGCTCCTGCCGAGCACCAGTCCCAATCCATAGACGAGGGCCAGCACGAGGAAGGGCTCGAAGGAAAGCGCATAGAAGTAGAACATGGTGCGCTCCGGGTACATGAACCACGGCAAATACCCGGCGGCGACCCCGGCCAGGATGGCCCCTGCCCGCCAGTCGCGCCGTCCCGCCCACCAGAACAGCACCACAAAGAGCGCAATCGTGGCACCCCACCAGACCACCGGGTTGCCGACCGACAGGATCGCCGAAGTGCAGTTGGGCAGATCGCAGCCGGGAGTGCCCGGCTTGGGGGACTCATAGTAGAACGATGTGGGCCGCCCCATGACAAGCCAGGTCCACGGACTCGCCGAATACGGGTGCGGCGAGCTGAGGCCCTGATGGAAGTTGTAAGCCTGCACGTGGTAGTACGCCAGGGAGCGCAACGGCCCGGGAATCCAGCCCCACGTGGCGGAAGGATTCGTGTCGGCCCAGTGCCGGTAGTAGGCGTCGTTGGAAAGGAACCAACCGGTCCAGGTCGACAAATACACGGCAGTCGCCGCGGGAATCATGGTGAAGAACGCCGGAATGCCGTCCTTGATGATGCCTGCGCTGGGCCAGCTCCGGATGCCCGCAATGCGCCGCGCGCTCATGTCCCAAAACACCGTCATCAAGCCGAAAGCAACAACGAAGAACAGCGCCGACCACTTGGTGCCGACCGCCAAGCCGAGGCAGACACCCGCCGCCAGCCGCCACCACCGGAATCCGAGCCACGGGCCCGAGGCGAGGTGCACCGCCGTCGGACGGCCGTCCTTGGCTCCGCCCGCCAGCGCGGCAAGCCGTGCCGCCAAGCGGCGTCGTCCGTCGTCGCGGTCCATCAGCAGGGCGCCAAAGGCGGCGAGCAGCCAAAACATCAGGAAGATGTCCAGGAGCGAGGTCCGCGACATGACCAGGTGGTGGCCGTCCACGGCGAGCAACAGTCCCGCCACCGCGCCCAGGATGTGGGAACGGAACAGCTTCAGCGCGATCAAGGCGACCAGGAAGATGGAGAGCGTGCCGGTCAGAGCCGCGGAAAACCTCCAGCCGAAGGAATTGTCCGAACCAAAGAGCCACATCCCGAAGGCGATCATCCATTTCCCTACCGGGGGATGCACCACGTACTCGGGGGAGTTGAGCAGGACGTTGGGGTTGCCCGCATTGAAGGCATCGTTGGCCTTGTCCGGCCAGCTCCGCTCGTAACCGCTGACCAGGAACGAGTAGGCATCCTTGACGTAGTAGGTCTCGTCGAAGACGAGGCTATGCGGGTCACCGAGGCGGACAAAACGCAGAATCCCGCCGATCACGGCCGTGATGGCGGGGATCAGCCAGAACCACAGCCTCAACGACGGCGGATAATCCCGCCAGCTCTGGATGGTTCCAATGAGCCGCGTCCGCAGGGCCTCGGCCGTGAAAGCCTCCCGGGGCCGTATCAACCAGGTTTGCGGGGCGGGGCGCACGGAGGTATCGGTCACTCAGCCCATGCTACCTTTTGCCTCCGGTAGCTCCCTGAAGGCCGGAGGCGGAGCCAGGGCATTAGGCTTGTTGGGTGACTGAACAGCTGAGCTCCCCGGATGAAACCACCGTTCCTGATTCGGCGGAGTCCCTTGAGGCGCACGCGCTTCCTGACCTGCCCGACGGCGTAGGCCGGATAGTGCTGGCTGCCACTCCCATCGGCAACGTTGGCGATGCCTCCAGCCGGCTCGTCGAGTTGCTGCAGACGGCCGACATCGTCGCAGCGGAGGACACCCGGCGCCTGCATCGGCTCGTCCAGTCGCTCGGCATCACCGTGTCCGGCCGGGTCATCAGCTACCACGAGCACAACGAGGCCGCCAAGACCGAGGAACTGCTGGACCACGTCCGGGCCGGCAAGACCATCATCATGGTGAGCGACGCCGGAATGCCCGCAGTGTCCGACCCCGGCTTCCGCCTCGTGGAGGGAGCCGTGGCCGCCGGGCTCTTCGTCACCGCCTTCCCCGGCCCGTCCGCCGTGCTGACGGCCTTGGCGCTATCGGGGCTGCCCACCGACCGGTTCTGCTTTGAAGGATTCCTGCCCCGCAAAGCCGGAGAACGCAGCTCCCGGCTTGCGGACCTCGCCAACGAACGCCGGACGATGGTGTTCTTCGAGGCCCCGCACAGGCTTGAGCCAATGCTCCGTGCCTTGCACGAGCGTTTCGGCTCGGACCGTCGCATCGCGGTCTGCCGCGAATTGACGAAGACCTACGAGGAAGTCATTCGGGGAACCATCCGGGAATTGCTCGAGTGGGCCGAAAACAACGAGGTCCGCGGCGAGATCGCCGTCGTCGTCGCCGGCGCCCCCGAACAGGCGCCAGGCAAGCCTGAGGACCATGTTGCCGCCGTCAATGAACTCATCGCCCAGGGAATCAGGCTCAAGGAGGCGGTGGCCGCAGTGGCCGAGGACGCCCGCATCAGCAAGCGCGAGCTGTACTCTGCCGTGCTCGCGGCGCGTTAGGCCGTGCTTGCGGCGCGGTTGCTTCAGCCCCCACTCCGGGGCTGTGCAACTGCACAAACTCTTGCGCCCGCGGCAGTGCGCGAAGGCGTAGACACTGCTTCGCGGCGGGCAGTACCGTGACAGTAATTCCACAAAAATCAAGTGTTGGTGCATCCCTACAACGTGCGCTGACTGACGAAGGAGTCACTGTGACTGTTACCGCCGATCGCGAAAGCGAACTTCTCGCCTCCGTTCCCACGGGGCTGCTCATCAACGGCCAGTGGCTGCCTGCCGCGTCCGGCAAGACGTTCGACGTCGAGGATCCCTCCACCGGCAAGGTGCTCGTGAGCATCTCCGACGCCGGAGTGGAAGACGGCGCCGCGGCGATGGACGCTGCCGCAGCCGCCCAGGCTTCCTGGGCCCGTACAGCTCCGCGCGAGCGTGGCGAAATCCTGCGCCGGGCATTCGAGCTGGTCACGGCACGTGCCGAAGACTTCGCACTGCTCATGACCTTGGAAATGGGAAAGCCCTTGGCCGAAGCCCGCGGTGAAGTAGCCTATGGAGCCGAGTTCCTGCGCTGGTTCTCCGAGGAAGCCGTCCGCGTCAGCGGCCGCTACTCCGCAGCTCCGGACGGCAAGAACCGCATCCTCGTCCAGAAGAAGCCGGTTGGTCCGTGCCTCCTGATTACCCCGTGGAACTTCCCGCTGGCCATGGCCACCCGCAAGATTGCCCCCGCGGTGGCCGCCGGCTGCACCATGGTCCTCAAGCCCGCCAACCTGACCCCGCTGACCAGCCTGCTCTTCGCACAGGTCATGCAGGAAGCAGGCCTCCCCGCAGGCGTGCTCAACGTCATCCAGACCTCCACGGCCGGCGCCGTCACCGGGCCCCTGATCAAGGACGACCGCCTGCGCAAGATCTCCTTCACGGGTTCCACCGCCGTCGGACAGGCCCTCATGCGCGAAGCCGCGGACAAGGTCTTGCGCAGCTCCATGGAACTCGGCGGCAACGCCCCGTTCGTGGTCTTCGAGGACGCCGACCTGGACAGGGCTGTCGAAGGCGCCGTCGCGGCCAAGATGCGCAACATGGGCGAGGCTTGCACTGCAGCCAACCGCTTCATTGTGCATGACTCCATCGCTGACGCCTTCGCCGACAAGTTCGCTGCCAAGATCTCGGCACTGAACACCGCGCGCGGTACCGAACCGGACTCCACGGTCGGCCCGTTGATCGACGGCAAGGCCCGAAACGGGGTGCATGCACTCGTGTCCGACGCCGTTGCCAACGGAGCGGTCGCCGTCACCGGCGGTGCCCCGGTGTACGGCCCGGGCTACTTCTACCAGCCCACCGTGCTCAAGAACGTGTCCGCGGACGCGCGCATCCTGAAGGAAGAAATCTTCGGGCCCGTTGCGCCGATCATCACCTTCAAGAGCGAGGATGAGGCCATCAAACTGGCCAACAACACCGAATACGGCCTGGTGGCCTACGTCTACACCAGGGACCTGAACCGTGGACTGCGCGTCAGCGAAAAGATCGAGACCGGCATGCTCGGCCTCAACGCAGGCGTCATCTCCAACGCCGCGGCACCGTTCGGTGGCGTGAAGCAGTCAGGCCTGGGCCGTGAAGGCGGTTTCGAAGGCATCGAGGAATACCTCACCACGCAGTACGTCGGCATCGCGGATCCCTACGCCGACTAGTAGGACTTCGGCGGACCTCTCGCAACGGGGAACTGCCGTTGAGTGAAAGGCAGGGCACTGAACCTTTGGGTTCCGGTGCCCTGCCTTTGCCGTTCCATCCCAACTGATCCCCACCGCCACCCTCGCCTCGCAAGCTCGGCCAGGGAACCCTGGCGGCGTGGCCCCTCACTGTCGTTTTAGGCGCCCATAACGACAACAACTGCTAGTGAGTTGGGTCAGGGCCGCCAGCGGATGGAACTGAACAGCCTTTGCCAGGATGCTGCCGCACGGCGAGCCGCGGCGGTGGACATGCCACCCAGCCAACGGAAGGGGGTCGATAGGAGCTGGAACCACCGGGACATCAAGGATGGCGGGAACCAATCCGCACGGAAGGCCTCGAACCATGTGGCATTGCGCCGGAACGCCGCACGGACAGCCGCGATCCGGATCGGGGCCGCGTTCGCTTGCTCCGCCGCAGTGTCCGCAGGGACGCCCGCCGGGGGACCGTAACGCTGCCGTTCGAAGTCGCCCGTGAGCGAGGCTACTGCGTGCTGCCCGGCGTCGTCGTCGGCTCCCGACGGCGACGCTGCCGCCACGGGCGCGCCGAGCACAGCCGAGTTGCTCAATCGGGCCGCGAAATGCCGCGCCGTTTCGCTCGGCACCGGCGGTACACCGTAATCCGTGGCGAGGTCCTGGAGCTCAGCCCATGCCAGGACCGGACCACCCGGCCTCAGGCGCCGCGCCCGGATGCCGGAGCGGACCAGCCGCGGGGAGGCCACCAACACCGCCAAAAGGAGCGCCGCTGCGGTGACGTACAAAATGGCCGCGGAACCGGTGCCCGTGCCCGGTCCGACCCCCGGACCCGCAACGGGCGGTACAGCGGCGGTGCTCGGCGCGGGAGTCGAGGCACCCGGGGCCAGGTTTTCGTCATGCAGGTTGGTGCTCGGGCCGCCCGCTGCAACAGGGTCGCTCGCGTAGGGCGGGACCACGCCGCGGGAAGGGGTTGGTTCGAAGGCGACCCAACCGACTCCCTCGAAATAGAGCTCGGGCCAGGCATGGGCGTCGCGGGCATCCACCTGGTATTCGGGAAGGGGTTCCTGTCCCGCCACGGCAACTGTGGCCCCCGTGGCGTGGCCCGGCGCGTAGCCGACGGCGATGCGGCTCGGGATTCCCTCCAGCCGTGCCATGACGGCCATCGCGGAAGCGAAGTGCACGCAATAGCCGCTCTTCTGCTGCAGGAAATCCGCCAGCACGGACAGGCCGTTGCCGTCATAACCGCCCTGGACGGGAGCCTGCAGGGAGTAGCTGAACTGGGACGAGCGGAGATAGTTCTGGATCGCCATCGCCTTGGCATAGTTGCCGTTGGCGCCTGCCGTCACTGTCTTGGCGGTGTTCTTCACAATGTCAGGAACATTGCTTGGCAACTGGATGAAATCCTGCGAGATGGAGGTGGGCTTGGCATTGTCCTGGCTCAACGTCGCGGACGTCACGGAAGGCAGCGCCGAATATACCGTGTACTGCTGGTTCCGGGTGGTGCTGTCCTCGCCGCGGATGCTCAGTGTCTCGGGATCCCAGGACCAGCGTCCGCTCAGGCCGTTGACGGCGGTCGGGGCATAGGGGACCGGGAGATACGGGCTGGTGAACTGTCCGGTATCGACCACGGTCAATTGGCGGACCAGCTCGGCAGGGAGCGGGTAGTCGGGCGCCATCCGGCCAGGCCCGATGCGCCGGGAGGCTTCGCGGTCGTCCGGCGCCCAGGTATCGCCGTCGAACTTGTCAATGGTGACCGAACGCAAGTACACCGGGGCCGTGGAACTCGTGGCGTAGGTGATGCTGCCGTCACCGGTGGGATTCCGCAGGCTGTTGCCGAGCGTGATCATGGGATTCAGGCCGTTGGACACGCCCCAGGGATTCAGCCTCGAACCGACCGGAAACGTCCCGCGCTCAAAGCCCGGAACCGCCAACGGCAACAGCAGCCCCAGCACCAGGGCCACGCCACCGATCACCATGGACCGTTTGAGCTGCCCCGTACCGTGGGCGTTGTCGGTCTGCAGCCTCGAGTCCGGTGCGAACCACTGGCTGCAGCCCAGGATCAGGATGAATCCGACGGCGGCAGCCAGGAATCCGGGCAGGCCGCCGCCTTGCGGCTTGATGGTCGCCGGGAACACGAGGACTACCAGCAGGCCCAGTCCACTTGTCGCGGGCATGCCGAGCGGGACGGCCAAGGCGTCGATGAGGAGAGCTACCAAGCCCAGCCCCGCGCACGCAACGAAAACTATTCCGGCGTTCGGGGAGACGGGTGCCGTCTCAGATACCACCGTTTCGCCGGCCCGTTTCAGGAATTGGCCCAGCGTGTCAAGGGTCGCGCCGGAAGGAATGAAGCCCGCGATGCTTTCCGGCCGGAAGAACGTGAAGTCGAGGATGAACACCAAGGCGAGAAACCCGCCCAAAGTGGTGAGTACCGGGTGGACCCTCAAGGCACGAAGGACGGCGAGGGTCAATCCGACGACGAACACCGTGGTGATAGCGGGAACCAACCATGCCCAGCCCCTGAAAACCCCGTTGAGGGAGAGCGAGGCTCCGAGTACGGCGAAAGCGATGGCCGCCGACATTGCCCAAGGGTAGGCTCCAGGTCCCGGCTTCCGCGGGGAAAGGGGCGCCCTTCCCGGACCGCTGGACCTTCCCGGACTATTGGAGGAGGGGTCACTTGTCCCCGCCGGCTCCGGGCTCGGGGGCCGTCCCGGGGGGCCGTTCCTGGAGGTTGTGGTCATCGTGGCACCGCCGCGCCACGGCGGACGTCCATCGCTGCGGCAGCAGCTGCGAGGATCTCTCCCTGATCGAAGCCGGCCCAGGCGGCGGGAAGGTCCGTCCTCGAGCTCACGGCGACGGCACGCCATCCGCCCAGCTTGAGGGCTTCGATGACAGGCTGGACATGGCGCGGGTGGTCGGTAACAACGAGGGCAAATGCGTTGGCCCCGTAGCCGGCGGCCGGCGCCAACGCCCGGGCCTCGGAGAGCGGCATGTTGCCAAGCAGCGCGAGAACGGGGCCACGGAGGCGGTGCGCGGCCAGCTTGTCCATCAGGTGGTCGTCGAAGGGGGCCTCTGCACCCTCGACGGCGGCGGTTTCTTTACGGCCGCGCTCGCCGTGGACGTGCCGTGGACCGCTGAGCTGGATGGCGGCGAGGCTTTCGGCAATGGACTGCAGGCCTCCCAAACCACTGAATTCCTCGGTTTCGGGATACGGGGCGGAGCGGGATGAACGGAATGCGGGGTGTCCCGCGGCATCCAGGAACCGCAGCGAATAGTTGCGATCGGCGAGGTGGGTGCTGATCGACATCGCCGCCGTCACGACCCATTCGAAGTTCTCGCTGCTCACCAGTTCAAAAGCGTCGTCGTGCGCAGGGCCGAAGACCGCGGCCGGGCCGGACACGAAAGCGGAATAGCGCTGGTCCAGGATGATGGTCGCCTCTGGCGTGGTGACGGATTCCTCCTGCCGCACCATGAGCTCTCCGTGCCGCGCTGTCGCGGCCCAGTGGACGCGTCGCATGGGGTCCCCGTGCCGGTATTCGCGGGTCATCACGTCGTCGTCACTGGGGTTGGCGCGGATCCGGGTGGCCGTCACGCCGTCGTTTCCGCGCGCGCCGGCCAGGCCGGTGGCGGGGAGTTCGACGGCGGCAGGCGTCACGGTGAGGATGTCGCCGTCGTCGATCTCGTGGCGGTGCAGCGACAAGCCGAAGGGATCGCAGAACTCGGCCGTCACCGGACCGATCTTGAACTGGCCGCGCTTACCGGAGCGCAAATGGTATTCATAGCGGCTGGTGCCGCCGGAAGCGGCGCGGGCAGGAAAGCGAAAGGCCGGAGGTTCGCCGAAGCGCGGCGGCAACTGCTCCTCCATGATCACCGGCCCGGCGGCTGCACCGGTCCGTGCCACTGCCAAGCGCACCGTGGCCGTGGAAGAGGTTTCCACGGAGGAGGGATGGAATTCGCGGAACACCTGGAAGCGCGGTTTGAGGATACGGACCCCGGCAAGCGATACCAGCGGCAGCACCAACAGCAGGATCCCCAGGGCCAGCAGATCCCGCCTGCCCATGATCTGGGCAAGCAGCAAGGAACCCACGCCGCTGGCAAGCAAGCCCCACCCGCGGGTCGTGAACAGATGCTTCGGAAGTAGATCGACCAGCGCCATGCCTGCCCCCCTTCTTCGCTTCCCCTAGGCGCCGCGGCGTTCCGCGCCGGCGTCCTGGCTGACGGGGAGGGAGGCCAGGATGGCCCGGATGATGCTCTGCGGAGTGTCACCGGAACTCGCGGCCTTGCGGTCAAGGATGATGCGGTGTGCCAGAACGGACTCAGCGACGGAAATGACGTCGTCGGGAAGGACGAAATCCCTGCCGTCAAGGGCGGCCGTCGCTTTGGCCGCCCGCAGTAGTTGCAGCAGGGAACGGGGGCTGGCTCCGAGGCGCAGGCGTGCGCTGTCGCGCGTGGCCCGGCCCAAGGCAACCGTATATTCCTTGACCGATTGGGAAACGTAAACCTGCTGTACCGTGGCGATCATCGCGGCTACGTCCGCGGAAGTGACCACAGGGGTGACTTTGGCGAGGGGTGAGACAGCCTGATGCGTCTCGAGCATCTCGATCTCCGAGAGCTTGTCGGGGTAGCCCATTGAGATGCGGGCCATGAAACGGTCCCGCTGCGCCTCCGGCAACGGATACGTTCCTTCCATCTCGATGGGATTCTGCGTCGCGACAACCATGAACGGTTCGCCCAGCTGGTACGAATGGCCGTCCACTGTCACCTGGTGTTCCTCCATGCATTCGAGGAGGGCGGACTGCGTCTTCGCGGAGGCGCGATTGATTTCGTCGCCGATCACGATGTTGGCGAACACCGCACCCATCCGGAACTCGAACTGCCGCGAGGACTGGTTGTAGATGGAGACGCCCGTGACATCCGAAGGAAGCAGGTCCGGGGTGAACTGGATACGGCTGACCTTGCAATCGATGGTCCGGGCGAGGGTCTTGGCGAGCAGCGTCTTGCCAACGCCCGGCACGTCCTCCACCAACAGGTGGCCTTGGGCGAGGAGCACGGTGAGGGCAAGCGTGGCGGCCTCGGCCTTGCCGTCGATCACTTTGTTGATGGCCGCCAGGATCTTCTCGCTGGCAGCATGGAATTGCCCAGGATCCATGACGCTCGGCTTGTGCCCGTTAAGGGACTCGCGCTCAGGCGGCAAGGCAACCACGGCCTCGTCCCGTAGCAACTCTTCGTCAACGGTGCCGTGTCGCTTTGAGTCCATGGACAATCCCCTCAGCCATGACAGAAACCCCAGCCGGGCCGCGGTGCCCTGGCCGGGATATACCGCCTTTTGTACCAGACTACCCAGCCTACGGCCGCCGCAGACAGAGGCATGTTCTTGAGGAATGGATACACGGGGGATTAGCTCGCGGTCCCGAAGGCATCAGCAGGGAAAGATAGGGTGGATCCATGTGCAATTCCCTCCCACCGGCTTCCTACCGCGCAACTGAAACCGGCGATTCCCGCAAGGAATACCCGCCCGCTCCCGAACCGCTGCCGGTCCCCGTGATGGACAACCACACGCACCTCGATTTCCGGCACGGCCTGCTCGAAGTAGCCGTCGCGGATGCTTTGGACGCCGCCGAAGCCGTGGGGGTCCAGGGCGCCGTGCAGGTAGGTTGCGACCTTGAGTCATCGCGGTTCACGGTCCAGGCGCTGGACGCGGACCGGCGGCTCCTCGGAGCTGTCGCGATCCACCCCAACGATGCCCCCGTGTACGCGGGACGCGGAGAGCTGGAATCGGCGCTCGCGGAAATCGAGGAGCTTGCGGCGCATCCTCGGGTTCGTGCGATCGGTGAGACCGGCCTTGATTTCTACCGCACCCATGGCGACGGCCTGGTGCACCAGCGCCATTCGTTCCGCCGCCACATCGATATTGCGAAGCGGCTGGACCTCACCCTCCAGATCCACGACCGTGACGCGCATGACGACGTCGTCCAGGTTCTCCGGGAGGAGGGGGCCCCGGAGCGGGTGGTGTTCCATTGCTTCTCGGGCGATGAAGAACTGGCGCGGATCTGTAACCTGAACGGCTGGTACATGTCCTTTGCGGGCACCATGACGTTCAAGAACGCCGCAAATCTGCGGGACGCGCTGGCCATCGCGGATCCGGAACTGGTGCTCGTCGAAACGGATTCCCCGTTCCTCACGCCGCACCCCTACCGGGGCCGTCCGAACGCGAGCTACATGGTGCCGTACACCGTTCGTTCCATGGCCGAAGTGACCGGAACCGAGCTTTCCACGCTGTGCTCGCAACTGGCCCAAAACACCGTCGCAACGTACGGTTCCTGGGACTGAGCCGAATCCGGTTTACATACCCAGTATGTAAAAATCTTGGTCACTTTATAACGCTTCGGTTACAGTGGGTAACCAGTAGCCGGGGTCGGGGAAGGCCTTCGGACAACTAACTCCGTTCGCAATTGGTGTTTTCAGTTGAATTGAGTGTGGCGGCGCACAACTCCGCTGCAGTCCTCCAGCATGCTTCGGCAGGCATCCGGGACCGCGGCAGGAGGCCCCTGTGCGCTTTTCCCCGTGCCCGGATGGTCCAAAAGTTACGGGCAAACATGGTTAAGTTCTTCACCACGGGCGGCAAGTTCAGTTTCGTCAAAGTCGGTGCGCAGCTGCTGGTGCTTTCGGCACTGGTGCTGGGAGTGGTTGCTTTTACAGGCAACAACAAATCAGTCACCCTCAACGTCGACGGCAAAGTGAGTTCCGTCCAGACCTTCGGCAACACCGTTGACCAAGTGGTCAAGGCAGCCAAGGTCGATCTGAAGGCTGAAGACCGGGTATCCCCGGCCTTGGACGCCTCGGTGCAGAACGGTTCCATCATCAACGTCAACCTGGCCAAGGCCGTCACCGTCAGCCTTGATGGCGCCCAGCGGACGGTCAACACCACCGCCCCCAACGTCGAAGGCCTCGTTTCCGAGCTCGGCGTCGCGAGCGCATCGGCCGTCTCGCAGCCGAAAGACACGCAGCTGGCCGTCTCCGGATCCTACGTTTCGATCCTGACCCCCAAGACGATCAGCCTGATTGTCGACGGTCAGAGTTCGGCAAAGACCACGACGGCGGCCGACGTGGGCACCGTCCTCAGCGATGCCGGCGTCTCGCTTGGCGCCAACGACCGGGTTTCGCAGCCCAATTCGGCTCCCGTTGTCCAGAACATGGTGATCAAGGTTTCGCGGGTGGACACCAGCAAGACCGCCACCGAGACCGAGAACGTCCCGTTCGACACGGTCACGACGGAAGACGCCACCCAGTTCAGCGACCAGAAGACGGTCACCCAGGAAGGGGTCCTCGGGCTGCTCAGCAAGACGTTCAAGCTCGTCCTGGTGGATGGCCGTGAGGCTTCCCGGACGTTGGTCTCCTCGGACGTCACCGTCAAGCCGGTCTCCGCGAAGGTAACGGTCGGAACCAAGGAACGCCCCAAGCCCGCACCTGCCGCAGCTGTTGCCTCCGGACCTACGGGTGCGCCGAACGAGGCAATGTGGGACAAGATCGCACAGTGTGAGTCCGGCGGGAACTGGGCCATCAACACCGGCAACGGTTACTACGGTGGCCTGCAGTTCGACATCCAGACCTGGATCGGTTCCGGCGGTGGCGCTTACGCTCCCAACGCCGCCGCCGCCAGCAAGGCCCAGCAGATCGACATCGCCAACCGCGTCTACGCGCAGCGCGGCCTGTCTCCGTGGGGCTGCGGATGGGCAGCATCCAGCTAGGCAAAAATGAACGTGGCCGGGTCCGGAATTTTTCGGGCCCGGCCTTTTCGCGTGCTGAAGCCAAGAGGCGGCGCTCCCGCCGGTCGCTCAGACGATACGATACCTAGGTGACTGAACCGAATTCCGAACCCGCCGCCGTCGCGCCCCTTCTGGGAGCTGCGGACATCCGACGGCTCGCCGAGGAAATCGGTGTCCGCCCCACAAAGACCCTGGGCCAGAACTTCGTCATCGACGGCAACACGATCAGGAGGATCGTCTCCGCCGCCGGTATTGATCCCGAGGAAACCGTGCTGGAGGTCGGCCCCGGGCTGGGTTCGCTGACGCTCGGCCTGCTCGACGCCGCCAAGACAGTTGTCGCCGTCGAGATCGATCCCGTACTGGCCGGCAAGTTGCCGGAAACAGTGCGCACGTGGCGCCCGGAAGCCGTGGACGAATTCCACCTAGTCCTCTCCGACGCCATGAAGGTCACCGAACTTCCGGTTGAGCCGACGGCTCTCGTGGCCAACCTGCCGTACAACGTCGCCGTCCCCGTGGTCCTGCACCTGCTCCAACATTTCCCGAGCCTGCAACACGGGCTGGTCATGGTCCAGGACGAGGTGGCGGACCGGCTGGCCGCGGGGCCGGGCTCCAAGATCTACGGAGTCCCCTCGGTCAAGGCCGCCTGGTACGGCCACATGCGCAAGGCCGGCGTGATCGGCATGAATGTGTTCTGGCCGGCCCCCAAGATCCACTCCGGCCTGGTGTCCTTCACCCGCGGCGCGCCGCCGGCAACGCACGCCACGCGCGAACAGGTCTTCGCAGTCATCGACGCCGCTTTTGCCCAGCGGCGCAAGACGCTCCGCGCGGCCCTCGCGACGTGGGCGGGGAGCGCGGCGGAGGCCGAACGTTTCATTGTCGCTGCAGGCGTTGATCCGACTGCCCGCGGAGAGGTGCTCGATATCAACGCGTTTGTCCGGATCGCCGAGGCACGCCACCCCCTGGACGCATGAATCCGGCAATCGGCGGTGCGAACCGCGGGCGCTTCGTCGCACGGACCGTACGCGTCCGGGCACCCGGCAAAGTGAACGTTTCCCTCAACGTCGGCTCCTTGCGGCCCGACGGCTACCACTCTGTGGCCAGCGTGTATCTCGCGGTGTCCCTGTACGAGGAAGTAGCCGCAACGAGCACGGAGGGGACCGGGATCACGGTCAGCATCGCTCCCTCAAGCACCTTGGACCTCGACGGTGTGGACATCCCGCTGGACGAGCGGAACCTGGCCTACAAGGCTGCCGCCATCATGAGGGATGTCTCGGAGAAAGCCACGGGCGTGCATTTGGAAATCACCAAGCGCGTCCCCGTCGCCGGGGGCATGGGCGGCGGCTCGGCCGACGCCGCGGCGACACTCCTGGCCTGCGATGCCCTCTGGAACAGTGGTTTGTCACGCGAAGAACTGGCCCACCTTGCAGCCGAGCTGGGCGCGGATGTGCCGTTCTCGCTTCTCGGAGGTACCGCCGTCGGGCTTGGCGTGGGCGACGAACTCTCACCTGCACTCGCGAAAGCGCAGATGGACTGGGTCCTCGTCTGCGCAGACTACGGACTTTCCACACCCGCGGTTTTCCACACCTTGGACAGGCTTCGGACCACCGAGGGACTCGACATCCCCGAGCCGCTCGAGGTGGACGCCAAGATCCTTCAGGCGCTGCGCGACGGGAATCCCGATGCCTTGAGCAAAGTCCTCATCAACGACCTCCAGCGCGCCTCGATCGAGCTGGCCCCGCAATTGCGGGACACCATAGGGATAGGGGAGTCCAGCGGTGCCCTGGCCGGGATTGTTTCCGGTTCCGGCCCCACCGTGGCTTTGCTTGCCCACAACCCCCGGGCGGCCGAGGGGCTCGCCGAGGACCTTCGGCACCTGGGACACAACGCCCTTGCTGTGCACGGCCCGGTTCCGGGTGCCCGAATCATCTCCGATACCCTTCTTTGACACGTCGCCCTGACTGTTCACACCAGAAAGTAGTACCCAGTGGCCCACCTGCTTGGCGGTGAAAACCTCACCGTTTCATTCGCAACCCGCACCATCCTCGACGGCGTAACCCTTGGTTTGGAGGACGGCGACAGGATCGGCATGGTCGGGCGCAACGGCGACGGCAAATCCACGCTGATGCGCTTGCTGGCATTGCGCTCGACGCCGGACTCCGGCCGCGTCACCAAACGCGGCGACGTCAACGTCGGCTACCTCGACCAGTCCGACGTGCTCGACGGCGACCTCACGGTCGGCGCCGCGATCGTCGGCGACCAAGCCGACCACGAATGGGCCGCGAACCCCAAAATCCGCGAGATCATGGGTGGCCTCGTGGCCGACGTCGATTGGCACGCCAACGTGCATGCCCTCTCCGGCGGACAAAAGCGCAGGGTCGCCCTGGCCAAGCTGCTCATCGAAGACCACGACGTCATCATGCTCGACGAACCAACCAACCACCTCGATGTGGAAGGCGTCGCCTGGCTTTCCCGGCACTTGAAGACCCGCTGGCGCGCCAACCAAGGCGCGTTCCTTGTGGTGACTCACGACCGTTGGTTCCTGGACGAAGTCTGCAACCGGACGTGGGAAGTGCACGACGCCATAGTGGACCCGTTCGATGGCGGTTACGCTGCCTACGTGTTGGCCCGCGCCGAGCGTGACCGCACGGCGTCCGTCGTCGAAAGCAAGCGCCAACAGCTGGTCAAGAAGGAGCTGGCGTGGCTGCGCCGGGGCGCCCCTGCGCGCACGTCCAAGCCCAAGTTCCGCATCGAAGCCGCCAACGAGCTGATCGCAGATGTTCCTGATCCGCGCGACTCGGTGGCCCTCAGCAAGATGGCAACCGCCCGCCTCGGCAAGGACGTGCTGGACCTTGAAGGCGTCTCCCTGGACTTCAAGGGGGACGACGCCGGCCGGAAGCTCTTCGACGACGTCACCTTGCGCTTGGCTCCCGGACAGCGGCTGGGGCTGGTGGGCGTCAACGGTGCCGGAAAGTCCACCCTCCTGAGGCTCCTTAACGGCGAGATCACGCCGAGTTCAGGCAAGGTCAAGCGCGGCAAGACTGTTGTCACGGCGGTGCTCAGCCAGGACGTCAAGGAACTCGATGACGTGTCCGACCTTCGCGTGATCGAGGTCATCGAACGCGAGAAGCGCTCCTTCAGCGTGGGCGGCAAGGAATTCACGGCCGGCCAGCTCGTGGAGCAGCTGGGGTTCACGAAGGAAAAGCAGTGGACTCCCGTCACCGACCTTTCCGGTGGCGAACGGCGCCGCCTGCAACTTCTGCGTCTGCTTGTGGGCGAACCGAACGTCCTGATGCTCGACGAACCCACCAACGACCTCGATACCGACACGCTTGCCGCCGTCGAAGACGTCCTGGACGGCTGGCCTGGCACGCTGGTTGTTGTCAGCCACGACCGCTACTTGCTGGAACGCGTCACGGATTCCCAAATGGCACTCCTGGGTGACGGCAAGCTCCGCGGACTTCCGGGCGGCGTGGACCAGTACCTGGAATTGCGTGAAGCCGCGCTGGCGAGCGGCGCGGTGACCGGCGGCGCGTCGAGCGGCAGCGCGAGGCCGACGGCGGGAAGCGGCTCGGGTGCCGCAGTCTCCGGGCCCAGCGAAGCAGAGAAGCGCGAAGCCCGCAAAGACCTGAACAGGATCGACCGTCAACTGGGCAAAATCGCGCAACAAGAAGAGAAGCTCCACGTCCAAATGGCGGCCAAGTCCCAATCCGGCGACTTCGACGCCCTCGGCGAACTGAACACCAAGCTCCAGGAACTCCTTGACGAAAAAGAAGGCCTGGAGCTCGAATGGCTCGAGGCGGCGGAGATCCTGGGGGAGTAGGCGGGCTGGGACGGGCGCCGGCATCCTTTGCGTGGTCACCTTGGGTGCCTGAGCCGGCCCTTCCGCGTCGCTTAGCGCGGAGGTTCCTTCCCAAAGCTCGCAAGCTCGCTTCGGGGCCCTCGGAACGCCGCTTCGACGCAAGAGGGTCCGCTCGCTCGCTGAGCGACCTCCGGCCCACGAAGGGCCGCGATGCGCTCCTTTCGGAAGAACCGCCTCCGGCGGGGGTAAGTCACCTCGCGGGGGCGGACTGCCGACGTCGTCCGCCAGCGGTGGGATGGGTAGGGGGCCGTGGAACTCGAGGCACAAGGGAGACTTCGGCAATTCTTGACACACAAATTTGCCCGCGACACAGATCGAGAAAATCGCTGCGCGGATTCCAGTGTCGATAGGAATTTTGCGCGTCGACGGGGCGCATCGGCGTCGGAGGTCCGGGCGCGGGTCGAAGCGGCTGTTTGGTGAATCGGGGGCGATTCTCGACCCCCAAATTTGCCAGCGACGCAGAAAGTGAAATCCGATGCGCGGATTCCAGTGTCGATAGGAATTTTGCGTGTCGACGGAGCGCCTCGGCGTTGAAGGCCAGGCGCCAAACGGAACGATGGCAAGAGCGGTGCTGCGGGCCTTCGGGTAGGAGCGCATCGCGGCGCATCGGGGTTTGGAGGTCGCTCAGCGACCGGAAGACCCCATATGCGCTGTGTCTAAGCGACGGCGAAGGGCCGTTGCTCCGCGTAGGCGACCAAGGGCGACGGCGACGGCGAAGGGCAGTTGCGCCGCGGAGGCGACCACGGAAACGCAACCGCGGAGGCGACCGCGGACACGTGGGAAGGCGACTACGGACGCAACCGCAACCGCAAAAGCCAACCAGACGCCCTAGCCCTCGCTCCGGAGTTCCGGCTCCTTTTGCAGGCCCGTCAGGCCGTTCCATGCCAGGTTGACCAGGTGGGCGGCTACCGCGCGTTTGTCGGGCTCGCGGTGGTCCAGCCACCATTGGCCGGTCATCGCCACCATGCCCACGAGCATTTGGGCATACATGGCGCCGTCGGCTGCGCTGAAACCGCGCCGGGCGAATTCGTCGGCGAGGAGGTCCTCTACGCGATCGGCCACGTGGGAGAGGAGGGTGGAGAAGGCGCCTTCGGGCTGGGAGGGCGGGGCGTCGCGCATGAGTATCCGGAAGCCGTCGCTCCGCTCCTCGATGTAGCCGAGCAAGGCAAGGGCCGCCTGTTCAACGAGGACGCGTGGTTTGGCTTCGGCGGCGAGGGACTCGTTGATGGCGTCGAGGAGGATCCGGAATTCGAACTCCACAACCTGGGTGTAGAGGCCTTCCTTCGAGCCGAAGTGCTCGTAAATCACCGGCTTGGACACGCCCGCGGCGGCTGCGATTTCGTCGATGGTCGTGGCGTCCAGGCCGCGGGCGGCAAAGAGGCCCCGGCCAATTTCGATGAGCTGGGAGCGGCGCTGGGAGCCTGTCATCCGGGCACGGACAACCTGGGCTGCGGGTGGGTGGTTGATCACCCTGGAACCCGTCGACTGCCGGGGAAGTCCTGTGCTGTTGCTCACGCATCCATCATGCCTTATGGCACGCGTGAAGCGGCCTCTGGAGTGCCCGCCAATACCGCTGGAAAGGACTCGGGGTTGCGCCAAGTCGCGAACACCGCGATGGTCATGGCAAACTAGATTCTTGTGTGTGCGACCCGGTCAATCGGGAACCCCGCGGACCCTGCGTCCGCAAGGGCTAAGTGCGCACGGTCCGCTCTGGTGTAATGGCAGCACCCCGGCCTTTGGAGCCGTGGAGTATAGGTTCGAATCCTATGGGCGGAACTTGTCGGTGGTCTGCCGGCACCGCCTCTGAAGGCACCGTCTCTCCCGAAGCTGTCCACTGGCTGCACGGAAGGCTGTGAATCGGCAAGAGTAGGATAGAGCAGATGCCGCAGCCGGGTTCGCCCGGACGTAACCGAGCAAGGAGAGCGACTTCGTGAGCCCCGATACTACTGGCCCCGCCGCTGTAATTGTCCTAGCTGCCGGAGCCGGTACGCGGATGAAGTCACGGACTCCCAAAATCCTCCACGAAATCGGCGGACGCTCCATGGTGGCGCACGCCATCCTCGCAGCGCGCTCCATCGATCCCCGGCAGCTGGCCCTCGTGGTCCGCCATGAGCGGGACCTCGTCGCCGCGCACATTGAACTGATCGATCCCGACGCCGTCATCGTGGACCAGGACGATGTTCCGGGGACCGGGCGCGCGGTGGAAGTAGCCCTTGACGCCTTGGACGCGAAGGCAGAACTCACTGGCACGGTAGTGGTCACCTACGGTGATGTGCCTTTGCTGACCGGTTCCCTTCTGTCCGAGCTGGTCGCCACGCACGAATCCGAAGGCAACGCCGTGACGGTCCTGACCGCGGTGCTCGATGACGCCAATGGCTATGGCCGCATCCTTCGTGCCGAGGACGGCACCGTGCTGGGCATCCGCGAACACAAAGACGCGAGCGACGCCGAACGTTCCATCCGCGAAGTCAACTCCGGCATCTACGCTTTTGACGCAAAGGTGCTTCGCGAGCAGTTGCGCAAAGTGACCACCGAGAACATCCAGCAAGAAAAATACCTCACTGACGTTCTTGAATTGGCGCGCTACGCCGGAGGCCGGGTTTCCGCCGTCGTCACCGCCGACCGTTGGCAGGTCGAGGGCGCCAACGACCGTATCCAGCTCGCCGCGCTCGGCGCAGAGCACAACCGCCGCATCATCGAGGCGTGGATGCGTGCAGGCGTCACGGTCGTTGATCCGGCCACCACCTGGATCGATTCCACCGTCACACTGGACGAAGACGTCCGCCTCCTGCCCAACACTCAGCTCCACGGCACCACCACCGTGGCGCGCGACGCCGTCGTCGGCCCCGACACGACCCTCACCGACGTTTTGGTGGGCGAAGGCGCGAAGGTGACCCGCACCCACGGCTCAGGATCGACCATCGGTGCGGGAGCCAGCGTTGGCCCGTTCACCTACCTGCGTCCCGGCACTGTCCTTGGGGAGACCGGCAAGATCGGCGCCTTCTACGAAACCAAGAACGTGACGATCGGCCGCGGTTCCAAGCTGTCCCACCTCGGCTACGCCGGCGACGCCGAGATCGGCGAGGACACCAACATCGGCTGCGGCAACATCACGGCCAACTACGACGGCGAGAAGAAGCACCGCACGGTGATCGGCTCCGGTGTACGGACCGGTTCCAACACTGTCTTCGTGGCCCCCGTAACGATCGGCGACGGCGCATACAGCGGCGCCGGTGCCATCATCCGCAAGGACGTTCCCGCCGGAGCCCTCACCCTGAGTGTCGCTCCCCAGCGCAACGCGGAAGGCTGGGTCATCGCCAACCGGCAGGGCAGCAACTCGGCCCAACGGGCGCAGGCTGCGCAAGCCGCGCTTGGCTTCACTGCCACCCCCGATTCCTCAAGTACTCCGGCAACCACAGAAGAGGGCACACAGGCATGAGCGAAATTACCGCACACGGCGAGAAGAAACTAGTTCTCGCCGCCGGACGGGCGCACCCCGAGCTGGCGCAGGAAATCGCCAAGGAGTTGGAGACCGAACTCCTGCCTATCGACGCCTACGACTTCGCGAACGGCGAGATCTATGTGCGCTCAGCGGAGAGCGTCCGTGGCACCGATGCCTTCGTCATCCAGGCGCACCCGGCCCCGCTGAACAACTGGCTCATGGAGCAGTTGATCATGATCGATTCCCTGAAGCGCGCGTCCGCGAAGCGGATCACGGTTGTGTCGCCGTTCTACCCGTACGCCCGGCAGGACAAGAAGGGCCGCGGCCGCGAGCCGATCTCCGCCCGCTTGGTGGCAGACCTTTACAAGACCGCCGGCGCGGACCGCATCATGTCGGTGGACCTGCACACGTCCCAGATCCAGGGGTTCTTTGACGGCCCGGTGGACCACCTCATGGCCATTCCGCTGCTTGCCGACTACATCCGCACCAGGGTCGAAGCGGACAACATCACCGTTGTCTCGCCGGACACCGGCCGTGTCCGCGTTGCGGAACAGTGGGCCGAGCGCCTGGGCGGTGCGCCTTTGGCGTTCGTCCACAAGAGCCGCGACCTCACGGTGCCGAACCAGGCCGTCTCGAAGACCGTCGTCGGACAGATCGAAGGCCGCACCTGCGTCCTGATCGACGACATGATCGACACCGGTGGAACGATCTCCGGCGCCGTCCAGGTCCTCAAGAACGCCGGCGCCAAGGACGTCATCATCGCGTGCACCCACGCCGTCTTCTCCGAGCCGGCGGCACAGCGCCTGGCCGATTCCGGTGCCCGCGAGGTGGTCGTCACCAACACCTTGCCGATTCCGGCCGACAAGCGCTTCCCGCAGCTCACGGTCCTGTCGATCGCACCGTTGATTGCGCGCGCCATCCGCGAAGTGTTCGACGACGGTTCCGTCACCAGCCTCTTCGACGGCAACGCCTGATCCCCACCGGCTCCCAGCCTTCGCAAGCTCAGGCCGGGGCCCTCGCCGGCGTGGGCCCACTCATCGCTGGTCCAACCCAACTGATATGTAGAAGCTGTTGTCAAGAGGCAGTGGTGAGCGGCTCCCGGTTTTGGTGTCGGGGGCCGCTTTCCGTTGGGGTGCTGTCCGGGTGTGGTGGGTGTGCTGGCGGGTCTTGTGTTCGACTGCAGTGTCAGACTGATAT
>NZ_JBFRGL010000019.1:0-59685 GCF_052115325.1 Arthrobacter sp. 2RAF22
GGGTGGTGAACACCGTGGACGCGCGCCCGGCGGCCAGGGCTTCGGACCAGCTCAGCGGGGCCTCGGTGGACATGAGTTCCTGGATGCGTTCGATGCCCAGGAACCCGGCGTGGCCTTCGTTGGTGTGGAACACTTCCGGGGCCGGGGTGCCGGTGAGGCGCTGGTAGACGCGCAGCGCCTTCACCCCGCCCATGCCCAGCAGCAGTTCCTGCTGCAGGCGGTGGTCACCGCCGCCGCCGTAGAGGCGGTCCGTGATCCCGCGCGCGGCGTCGTCATTGGCCGGAACGTTCGAATCGAGCAGCAGCAGCGGCACGCGCCCGACGTCGGCCCGCCAAATGTGCGCGCGCAGCGTCCGGTCGCCCGGCAGGGGAAGCGTGACCAGGGCCGGCGAACCGTCTTCCTCACGGAGCAGTGTCAGCGGCAGGCCGTCGGGGTCAAGGACCGGGTAGGTCTCCTGCTGCCAGGCGTCCCGGGACAGGGACTGCTTGAAATAGCCCGCCTGGTACAGCAGCCCGACGCCGATCAACGGCACGCCCAAATCCGAGGCGGCCTTCAGGTGGTCACCGGCCAGGATCCCGAGCCCGCCGGAATACTGCGGAAGAACCTCCGTGATGCCGAACTCAGGCGAGAAATACGCGATGCACGCCGGAGCATCCGGACCCAGGCCCTGGTACCAGCGCGGCTCACCCAAGTACCGGTCCAGATCCGAAGCCGCCTGCTGAACACGCTCGACGACGGCGCCATCCGCTGCGAGCTCCTGCAGTTCCTCGCGGCTGACCAGGCCGAGGAAGGTCATGGGGTCATGATTGCTTTGCTCCCAGGCTTCGGCGTTCAGCGCGGAGAACAGTTCGCGTGTCGGCAAATGCCAGGACCAGCGCAGGTTCTTCGCCAATCGTGCGAGCGGGGCGATTGCTTCCGGCAGAACCGTTCGTACCGTGAACCGTCGAATCGCTTTCACTTCCGGCCACCTTCGAACGCGGACTGGGCAGGTTTTGTCGACGTTTCCATGCGGGTTACCTCCAAGAGGTTGTTGTGATGATTGGGGAGATGTTGGCTAAGGGTGGGACCACCGCGGCGCCGGGGTGGGTAGGCCTCTGCGGGCACAACCGGCACAGGGCAAGCGCTTACATGCTGTGGACGGGCATTATTGGCCCCTCCTGCGCCCGGTCCCGGAACTCAGAAGCAGGCAGCGGTCTCCAGGTTCCGTCCACGCGCTATTCCGGGGGCTTCACGAGCCGGGAACAAGGGGACGCGGCTACTCGTGGATCCGCGGCGGAAGCCGGCGAATTCCCGCTCAGGTTTGCGCGACATCGACCGCATCGTCAATTCGGATGATTGGTACCGAATGATTCCAAGCACGACTTACTTCCTTAGTCTCCGGGAACTCTGATCGGTGACCATCCGCCATGTTGTATCAGGAGGAATCTCATCGCCGTTCGTCGACGCGCCTTGTCGACGCGGGTCGATGGCTCGACAGTAGTTGGCAGCGCGACGGTGTGTCAAATGTCACAATCACGTTCGATAGGAGCGCGTAATGAATGCCTCGAATTGGCGGACTGCACCCGGACGGCGGGGCGATTCTACGGCTGCACGGCGCGTGCCACGGCGGTGCTTCCGCGCAACGTCAACACCGGTTCAGCGAGCCACTGCACGGCATCCGGCCCGTCACTCCTGAGGCGCCGGGTAAGGAATTGTGCTGCTTCACGACCCATGACGCTCGGTTCGGCGGACGCCGTCGTCAGGGCGGGCATGAAGCGCTCCGCGGAGCCGGCACTGGTGTTGATCGCGACAATGGAGAGAGACTCGGGCACTCGCCAACCATGGGCCGCCGCCGCACCCAGAAGGCCTGCAGTCGCCGCTTCGTTGATCATCACGAGCCCGGTTGTTTCCGGAGATTCTTCCAGGATCTGTCCAAACACCTCGCGACCGCCGGCAAGTGAGCTCGTGGCCGGATACAGCCGAGCGCTGATCCCGTGCCTCGACGCAGCAGCTGCCACGGCATCCCAGGATCGGACCATCGGGCCGTATCCGCTGTCCAGGGACTCACGCGAATGCGTCACAAGGCCGATCTCCGTGTGCCCCAGGCTGACGAGATGCGCCACTGCCAGCTCCCCCATTGCTTCGAAATCTGCGTCCACGAATGTCAGGCCATCAGCATCCGTGGGCCGTCCGATCGTGACGAAGGGAACACCGGTTTCCAGCAGGACAGGAATCCGTTCGTCGAATGACCTGACTTCCATTAGGAGGATTCCATCTACGAGGCCCTGGGCCACGATCCGCTGCATCTCGCCCAGGTCGTCGGGGTCCATTGGCCACAGAAGGAGATGGTATCCGTCAGCACGCGCCTGCTCGGCGGCACCTTGGACGTATTCGAATTCCGTGGTGTTCATGCCTTGCTCCCCGACCGGAAAAATCAAGGAGACGATGCCGGTCCGTTTGCCGGCCAAGCCCTGGGCGAGCAGGTTCGGCGTATAGCCAAGATCGGACATGGCCTTCAGGATGCGCTCCCGCGTTTCGGGAGCAATCGGCCGGACACCACTGAGGGCATAGGACACAGTGCTCCTGGAAACGCCTGCTACCCGCGCAACATCGGCCATAGTTACCAAGGACTATCCCCCTGTATTGTCGGTGGCTGCTTTGCGATGGGCCCGCGAAAGACCGCGAGCCTCCAGACGGTAATGCCTCATAGTAAACCGTAATCGGTTGGGAAAGTGGTGGAGGCATGCTGAGCCCACTGTTGCATACACGCGGCGGCTAAGCGAGGGTGCCGGGATTTACGCGTTCTTGCCTACAACCCAAGACACCGCTGAAAATGCCGGAGAAACGAAAGAGCCACCCCCGGCGGGGAGGCTCTTTCAATTTCCAAAAAATCTGAGGCCCTGCCCGGAACATAAAACCCACGTTCCAAGCAAGGCCTCCATGGTGGAGCTGAGGGGACTCGAACCCCTGACCCCCTGCATGCCATGCAGGTGCGCTACCAGCTGCGCCACAGCCCCATATTTTCGCTGCTTCACGAACCGTGAACTGGCCGGAAAACCCCGTCCAGTTTTCGGATTCCTCCGAAGCAACTCAAATATCTTAGAACAGCATTTCCGAAAATTCCAAATCGGGCATATTCAGTTGGTCGGTGCCTTAAAGCCTAGGATTCCTCGACGGCGGGAGCCTTCGCGGAGGCGTCGTCACCGAGTTCCAGGTCCACTACGGGGCAGTCTTTCCAGAGGCGTTCCAGGGCGTAGAAGACCCTGTCCTCGGAGTGCTGGACGTGCACCACGATGTCTGCGTAGTCCAAGAGGACCCAGCGGCCCTCGGAACGTCCTTCGCGGCGGACCGGGCGGAGATCCTGCTTGAGCAGCTCTTCCTCGATACCGTCGACGATGGCGTTGACCTGGCGCTCGGTCGGGGCCGAGGCGATCAGGAAGACGTCAGTCAGGGCCAGACGCTCGCTGACGTCGAGGGCGATGATGTCCTCGGCCAGCTTGTCCGCTGCCGCGCGGGCGGCGTGGCGGGCCAAGAGGACGGATTGTTCATGTGCAGTCACGGGACTCCTTGTATGCGGCTTCGAGAATAGACGAAGCCTGTTTGGTGGCAAAAGCCGTTATGGTCAGCGGGAAAGTCCGCTGGTGATCATGATGATGCCCGCAATCAGGGCGATGGCTCCGATGCCAACCAGTCCCAGGACCAGGAGCCGGGTACGCTGGGCGCGCCCAAGTCCCGCCGTCGCGGCGTCGAGCGGTTCAAGTCCGTAGGCCGAACTTGCCGAAATGGGCGGATGTTCTGCCGCCTCGGCCAGCGCTTCGCCATCGGGTTCGGAGCCCGACGTCGGGCGTCGACCGGCCGCTTTCGCAGCGGCCTCTGCGCGCGCCAGCACTCCTGCGCGGCCGCGCAGGTTGCGTGGCTTGCCCGACGCCGACTGCCCCGGCTTCAGTTTCGGCGCCGGGGAGGTCACAAGGGGAACGAATGTGGTGCCGGGCGGCTTCATGACGGGACGATCGAGTCCCGGAACCTTCACGAATTCCAGGGGCGTCACCATGGCCAGGTTGCTGGCTACAGAAGGTTCAGCACGGACAGGCCCGGAAGGACGGCTGTTCTGTTCGGCGAGCCTCTGCTTGGCCATGGCCCTCTTGTTGAGGATGGCCTCGCGTTCAGCCTGGGCGATCTGTTCGGCCAGGGCCTCCGGGTCCGCCGGCTCGACGTCGGAACTGGAAACCGCTGATTCGGCGGCGGGGACTTTCTGCACCGCAGATTCCATTGCAGCGATGTGCTCAAGCTTGTTGGACTGGTTGTTCGCTTGGGCGGCCAAAAGCTCGCGGGCCATCAAGGCCTGCTCCACGGTCATTTCCGGCGCACCGGGAGGAGGTCCTGCCGTGACGCGGACGCCGCCGCCGGGCAAAACGCCCGGGCGATCAGGACCGGACTGCTGCCTGCCGGGAGCCTGGACCGGGACACTGGATGTCCTTGGCCCTGAGCCCGGTGCCGGGACAACGGGGATCGCCGAGGTGCCCGGTGCAACTTCTTCCTGCAATTGCTGGAGGCGCAGCTGACGGCGCGTGGGCGGACCGCCGCGGGAAAGCTGCTGCTCCTTGTCCGCGAGTTCCTTGATGGCACGGAGGGCGGCGCGGTCGCGCGCACGCGCCTGGGAGGAACGTTCCGAGGCGGGTTTGGCGTCCAAGGGAGCATCTGCCACCCGGCGCACCCGATTGGCCGAGGCGCCGCCGGACGCGTGGTTGGCGTCGTCGGAGGTAACGGCCTCGGCTACCGCGGGACGTGCGCCTGTTTCTTCCAGGCGTGCGTCCCGGGCTCGTCGAAGCTCGCGCCGGCTAGGGATGGGGGGCTGTTCCTGGCTCATTCAAAACTCACTCGGTACGGGCTTGGTGTTCTGTTCCGGTCATAGCATGCAGGGGCTCCCCCATGCCGGGTTTGCCCGAGTACAGCTTGTATTTGGCGATGTACTGCACTACTCCGTCAGGTACGAGGTACCAGACCGGATTGCCTGCACCCACGCGGGCGCGGCAATCCGTCGACGAAATCGCCATGGCGGGCACTTCCAACAGACTGACGTCTTCCCTGCCCATGCCGTCAAGAACATGACCGGGCCTGGTGACACCGACAAAATGCGCCAAGGACCAAAGCTCGTCGACATCTTTCCAGGACAGGATCTGTGCCAGGGCGTCCGCGCCCGTGATGAAGAACAAGTCCGCATCCGGCCGCTGCGTCCGCAGATCCCGCAGGGTATCGATCGTGAAGGTGGGACCGGGGCGGTCCACGTCCACACGGCTCACCGTGAAATTGGGGTTGGAAGCCGTGGCAATGACCGTCATCAAGTACCGGTGCTCGGCTTCGCTGACTTGCTTGTGCGATTTCTGCCAGGGCTGTCCGGTGGGCACGAAGACCACCTCGTCCAAGCGGAACTTGGCAGCAACCTCACTGGCAGCAACCAAGTGGCCGTGGTGAATGGGATCGAACGTCCCACCCATCACGCCCAAGCGAAGTCGGCGCCCCGTTTCCTCGAAGGGTTTCGCGGCGGAAATGTTAGTGACCCAGCCCTGGGTGCTTGGCCGGGTGCTGGCGGTGCGGATCCGAATGTTCTTCGACGGCGTCGTGACGGTTGCCAAGGTTCGTGTAGGAGACTGCCACAAACATCAGGACCAGCAGGATGCAGAACATGGAGACACCGAAAACCCAAGGTTCAGCCCACAACGGTGCCGGCGCTTCGGCTCCGCTCTCGCCCCCTTGCGTGAGAATTGAAATGGCGATCTGCTGAAACTGCATTTTCTCCCCTAGCGGTTCAAAGGATTTCGACGGCGGATCCTCCCGCCGTTCAGGACTTCTGTTCTATGTTACAGCGTTGCTAGGCGCGGACCTGGCCTTCACCCTGGACGATCCACTTGGTGGTGGTCAGCTCGGTCAGGCCCATGGGGCCGCGTGCGTGCAGCTTCTGGGTGGAGATTCCCACCTCGGCGCCCAGCCCGAGTTCGCCGCCATCGGTGAAGCGCGTGGAAGCGTTCACGATGACCGCCGCCGAGTCGATGTCCGCAATGAACTTCTCAGCGTTCGCCAGATTGTTCGTCAGGATGGCCTCCGTGTGGCCGGTCGACCATTTGCGGATATGCGAGACGGCCTCGTCAAGGTTGTCCACCATCGCAACAGCGAGGTCAAGGTCCATGTATTCCGTAGCCCAATCGACGTCGTCGGCGGGGACCGTGTCCACGGAGCCGGACAGCGCCGCTTCAATCCGGGAGTCGACATGCAGGGTGACCCCGGCGGAACGAAGTGCGGCGGCGACCGCGGGCAGCACGGTGGATTTCGAGTGGACCAGGAGGGTTTCCACGGTGTTGCACACACTGGGGCGCTGGGTCTTGGCGTTGAGCAGGATGTCGACGGCCATCTCTTCGCTGGCGGACTCATCGATGAAGATGTGCACGTTGCCTTCGCCGGTCTCAATGACGGGCACAGACGAGTTGTTCACCACAGTCTGAATCAGGTCCCGTCCACCGCGGGGAATCAGCACGTCCACGCGGCCACGGGCACGCATCAGGACATTCGCGCCCTCGCGGCCGAACTCGTCCACGCTCTGGACGGCGTCGGCCGGCAGCCCTACGGATTCCAGCGCATCGCGGAGGATGGTCACAAGGGCTGCGTTGGTGTGGGCGGCAGCCGATCCGCCGCGCAGGATCACGGCATTGCCGCTCTTCAAGGCAAGTCCGGCGATATCGACCGTGACGTTGGGGCGGGCCTCGTAGATCGCAGCGACTACTCCCATGGGCACGTTGACCTGGCGCAAGCGCAGGCCGTTGGGGAGGGTCTGGCCACGGACGACGTTGCCCACGGGATCCGGCAGACCCGCCAGGTTTTCAAGGGCGGCCACAAGGCCGTCGATGCGGGCAGGAGTCAAGGTCAGGCGGTCCAGCATGGCAACGGAGGTTCCGTTGTTGCGGCCGGACTCAACATCCTTCGCGTTGGCGGCGAGGATTGAATCCTGCTGTTCCCGGAGGGCCGCGCCGATAGCGCGCAGGGCGCGGTCCTTCCAGGCACGGTTCGCCTGGGCCATGTGCCGCGCTGCCTGCCGGGAGCGGTCCGCGATCGAATGCACGGCCGCCTCCACTTGCCCGGGCGTGAGCGGCGCAGTTCCCAGCTCCGGAGTTTCCGGCACCCGGGTGGCATTGCCGGAAGCCAGGGCGTCGGTTATCACAGGAGAATCAGGGGTAAGGGCCTCAGTCATTCTCCAAGTTTAGTGGAGCGGGACGGCTGGACCAGTACGAGGTCGTCAACATGAACAACTACGCGGTCATATCCACGGCCAAGGTCCTTGGCGAGCTCCTTGGTTGAACGGCCAAGCATGCGGGGAAGCTCTTCCGCGGAGTAGTTCACCAGTCCCCTGGCAATTACGGTGCCGTCGGCGGAAACCATCTCCACGGGATCGCCGGGCTCGAAGTCCCCCTGCACCGACGATATTCCGGCGGGCAGCAGCGAGGTGTGACGGTCGCGCACCGCCTTGACGGCGCCGTCGTCGAGCATCAAACGGCCCCGAACCGAAGCGAGGTGGGCCAGCCACAGCAGGCGAACCGGTTTGCGGTTGCCGTTGATGGCGAACCAAGTGCCCACGTCCTCGCCGGCCAGCGCTGCGGCGGCATTGGCCGTGGACGTGACGAGGGCGTGGATGCCGGAGCCCGCGGCGATCGAGGCCGCCTCCACCTTGGTGGTCATGCCGCCGGTACCGACGCCGGCTTTGCCCGCCTTGCCGATGGTCACGCCGACGAGGTCGGCGGGACCGGTAACGAGCGGAATGCGCTTTGCACCCAACGACGGCGGACCGTCATACAGGGCGTCGACGTCGGAAAGCAGGACCAGCGCGTCGGCCCGGACAAGGTGCGCCACCAAGGCGGCCAGCCGGTCGTTGTCACCGAAGCGGATTTCGTGGGTTGCCACGGTGTCGTTTTCGTTCACGACCGGCACGACGCCGAGGTTCAGCAAGCGGTCGAGCGCCCGGTATGCGTTGCTGTGCTGGGTGCGCCGCATCAGGTCATCGGCAGTCAACAGGACTTGGCTGACCGTGACCCCGTGCGCAGCAAAAGCCTGCGAATAGCGCGCCATCAAAAGCCCTTGGCCCACACTGGCCGCAGCCTGCTGCGTGGCGAGGTCCTTGGGACGCTTGGCGAGCCCGAGCGGTGCGAGACCCGCCGCGATGGCACCGGAGGAGACCAGGATGATCTCCGTCCCGGAATTGCGCTTCTCGGCCAGGGCGTGGACCAGGGCCGTCAGCGCTTTCTCCGAGATGCCGCCTTTGATGCTGGTCAACGAGGACGAACCTACTTTGACCACAATCCGCTTGGCGCCGGCCAACGCCTGGCGTTCCGCGGCGTCGTCGCCTTCGGTGACTTCAGCGATGCGGGCCGTGCTAGTCGTCATTTCCGGCTTCCAGGCCGCTTTCCTTCAGGGGCTTGGGGAGACGGCGGCCGCTGACAGACTCGGTCCAGATGCCCGCCTTCCGCTCGGCTTCGAGCTCGGCACGTGCTGCAGCCTTGGCCTCGCGGCGCTCGAGCTGCTCGTCGCGCTTCTGCGAACGGGTGGGACGGTCGCCGATGTCGGCAACGCGAATGTCGGTTCCTCGAGGCGTCGCCAGGAGTTCGGCGCCCGCCATCATGGTGGGCTCCCAGTCGAACACCACGCCGTCTTCCTCGCCGATCACCACGGTGTCGCCCGGAACGGCACCCATCTTGAACAACTCGTTCTCGATGCCGAGCTTGGCCAGTCGATCGGCGAGGTAGCCAATGGCTTCTTCGTTGGTGAAATCGGTCTGCTTGACCCAGCGGACCGGCTTTTCCCCGAGCACGCGGAAGAGCGGCTCGAGGTTCTTCTCCTCGCGGCGGATCTTGAAGCCGGACTCGTTGACGGCCCGGGGGCGCAGGACAGGCGCTGCGACCTTGGGAGGCGCAATCGCAACGGCCTTGCGGGCGGCCATGACGATCTCGCCCATGGCGAAGCTCAATTGGCGCAGGCCTTCATGGCTCGTGGCAGAGACTTCGAAGACGCGGTAGCCGCGCTGTTCCAGTTCTGGGCGGACGAACTCGGCCATATCCCGACCGTCAGGCAAGTCCACCTTGTTCAGGACCACAAGCTTGGGGCGCTCGTTCAAGGGGACCACTTCGCCGTCAACGCCGGCGTAGCTCATGTCCACCGCGTACTTGTCCAGCTCTTGCTCGATGATCGCAAGATCGGTGAGCGGGTCCCTGTCCGCTTCCAAGGTTCCGCAGTCCAGCACGTGCACCAGCGCGGCGCAACGCTCTACGTGGCGCAGGAAGTTGTGGCCGAGGCCCTTGCCCTCGCTGGCGCCCTCGATCAGCCCGGGAACGTCGGCGATGGTGAACCGGACGTCACCGGCCTGGACCACGCCAAGGTTGGGGATCAGGGTGGTAAACGGGTAGTCGGCGATCTTGGGCCGCGCCGCGGACATCGCCGCGACAAGGCTCGACTTGCCCGCGGAGGGGAAGCCAACCAGCGCGATGTCTGCGATGGACTTCAGTTCCAGGACGATGTCGCTGGACTCGCCTTCAATACCGAGGAGGGCGAAACCGGGCGCCCTGCGCTTCTGCGAAGACAACGAAGAGTTACCAAGGCCGCCCATGCCGCCTGCGGCGGCGACGAACTCGGTGCCTTCGCCGACGAGGTCAGCAAGGACGACGCCGTCCTTGGTCTTGACCACCGTGCCGTCCGGGACGGGAAGGACGAGGGTTTCACCGTTCTTGCCGCCCCGCCAGTCGCCCATGCCCGGGCCGCCGTTGGTTGCGTGGCGGTGCGGTGCGTGGTGGTAATCAAGCAGGGTGGTGGTTTGGGCATCGACGCGCAGGATGACGTCGCCGCCATTGCCGCCGTTGCCGCCGTCGGGTCCACCGAGGGGCTTGAACTTCTCGCGCTTAACAGAAACACAGCCGTGGCCGCCTGTTCCGCCGGATACGTGAAGTACTACCCGGTCTACGAAGGTCGCCACGTGTTTCTCCTCTATGTGGAAATTACTGCTTGAAGTGCGTGTTGCGCCGCTGTTGCGCGGCCGCCCGCCCTAGTAAATTCTAGTGCGGTTAAAAAGACAGATGGAGCGGGCCATACGGCCCGCTCCACCCGTTCAGAACGTGTTATTACTCTGCAGCTGCAGCAGCAACGATGTTCACTACGCGACGGCCACGGCGAGTACCGAACTCAACCGCGCCTGCCTGCAGGGCGAACAGGGTGTCGTCGCCACCGCGGCCGACACCGGCGCCCGGGTGGAAGTGGGTGCCGCGCTGGCGGACGATGATCTCGCCTGCGGAAACGACCTGGCCACCGAAGCGCTTTACGCCGAGGTACTGGGCGTTGGAGTCACGACCGTTGCGAGTGGAGCTCGCGCCTTTTTTATGTGCCATTTGAAATGCCTGCCTTTAAATTCTGGGGAATCTGTTGAAAACCTGAACAGCAACCAGTGGTTACTTGATACCGGTGATCTTGATCTTGGTCAGTTCTTGACGGTGACCCTGGCGCTTCTTGTAGCCGGTCTTGTTCTTGAACTTCTGGATGACGATCTTCGGACCACGGAGGTCTTCGAGGATCTCAGCCGTAACCTTGACCTTGGCCAGATCCGCAGCTGCGGAGGTGACCTTGTCACCGTCCACCAGGAGCAGTGCGGGCAGCTCAAGGGTGCTGCCGGCTCCACCGGGGACGCGGTTCAGGGTTACGTAGTCTCCAACGGAAACCTTTTCTTGGCGGCCGCCTGCGCGGACAATCGCGTACACCACTTGGGCACTCACTTCTCTCGACGTTTATTACTAAATTTGCGTGCGGAACCCCGATCCAAAAACGGGCCTGGTTCACGCTGTGCCTCAACGCCGTGGACTCCGGTACGGAATCCATGAGTCATCCCTCGAATAGTTCTAAATGAAAGGTCAGTTCCAAATGAACGGTTTCTAGGGGCATAACCCAAGTGTTGGCGTAAGCACCGAAGATCTAGATTACGCTAGTTTCGCCTTCGGCTGCAAATGAGGCCAGGTCCGGAGGCTGCCACGTGATGGCTGCCACAGACTGGCTATGCCGCCATCCGGTACCGTGCCCGTCCACCTTACCCTGCCGGCCGCGAAAAGCTCGGATCCTCACGCCGACACGCTGCAACGCCTGCGGGGGCAAGCCGCGTTCCGGTGCCTCCTCCCCGGAAGACCGGCTCAGCCGTGCAACCTTGGAGCATCGAAGAACGCCGTTTCATAGCGGCAGGATTGGGCAAACGCCTCCATCATCGCTGTGCACTCCGCGGGCGACGCAACCTGCGCGGCGGCATCCGTGATGTCGATCGCCTTGCGGGTGGCCTCCGCGAACGCCTCGTCCGCGTAGGTGCGCAGCCAATCCGCATAGGGGTGCTCGTCCGATACTCCGGCCTCGACAAACCCATGGTGGAGCCGCTGTCCCACCTCGGCGTACAACCAGTAGCAAGGCAACACGGCAGCAACCAGCACCGCATAGCTTCCCGACGCCGATGCCGCCAGCAAGTGGTCCACGTAGGCCTTGGTGACCGGGCCCAGCTCTCCGCTCACCTGGCGTCCACTGAGCCAATTCCGGTGCAGCTCGGATTCGACTTCAAGGCACATCTGCGAGCCGCGGGCCCAGAACAGCTGTTCGGTTTCACTCGGAGCGAGGGCGCTTGCCCGTGCCAGGACCCTGGAATAGCCGTTGAGATAGATGGCATCCTGGGACAGGTAGTAGCTGAACTGCGCTTCGCTGAGACCACCGGATTGCAAGTGCTGGATGAAGTCCAAGCCATAAATGGCTGCCAGTTCCGTTTGGGCGGCGTCCCACATCCGGACGGCGAAGTCCCCCGGTTGAAGGGCCTGCTGGAGCGCGTGGAAATGATGGATCGGCCCGTTGCCCTTCCCTACTTCCAGCACCTCGGACCGGGTCAGCGCCTCCTGGAGCCAGGGCTTGACGACACGCAAAGCAGACTCCCAATCGCCGAGCCGCGCCTTGGCCGTCGCCATCGCCGACGACAGGGAACATCCCGTCCCATGGCTATTGCGGGTCTCCACCCGTTGGCCGGCGAATTCCACCACGTCCTGGCTCAGGACTCCCCCGGTATTGACCAGGGCATCGGGGCAGCCGGCTCCCTGCAGATGGCCCCCCTTCACCAGGACGGTGTTTCCGCAGCTAGCGGCCAGGCGCTTGCCTTGCTCCAACGCCGATGCCCAATCAGTGGCAACAGGCTCGCCAAGCAGCATGGCCAATTCCGGAAGGTTGGGGGTCACCAGGTCTGCGAGGGGCAGCAGTTCCCGCAGTGCGGTTTCAGCGGACTCCGCGAGGAGCCTGTCGCCACTGGTCGCGATCATCACTGGATCCAGGACGACGACGGCGGGGCGCGCCTCGCCGAGCCAGCGGCGGACTTCGTGGATGACCGCCGCGTCCCCGAGCATGCCGATCTTGACGGCATCAACCGTGATGTCGTCGCTAATGGCGTCCAATTGCTGGCGCAGGAACTCCACGGGAGGCACATGGACGCCAGTGACGCCCTGTGTGTTTTGTACAGTGAGCGCCGTGATGACGGCCATGCCGTAGCCGCCATTGGCCGCAATGCTCTTCAGGTCTGCCTGGATCCCAGCACCACCTGAGGGGTCCGAGCCGGCGATGCTGAGGACCCTGGGGATGGGGCGCTGGATGGCCTTGAGCGGGTAGACAGATGATTGCGCCGAAACAGTCATGCGAGACATCCCTTCGCCGGTGCTAACCGGACAGGTTCAACGGGTCTGGTCTCAGCCGGCTCGGTGCGCGGCACCCCGTGTCAGTCCCCTAGCTTAACCCTGATCACGCCTCGCCCGCTGAAATCGCCCATTGCAACCGGACTGCCAGGGTCGGCGGATTGGCCCACAACGCCGAAACCCCGGCGGTTTCCACAGGAGCGGAAACGGCCGGGGCTTAGGCACGGTACTGCGTTCAGAGTTCGGACTTCGGCACACCGACGCCGAGGATGATCGGTTCCGCTGCCGCCGTCGGCTTCGTCGGGGCGGCGTCTGCCGCCTTGGCCTCGTGCGCGGCCCCACCGGAAGCAGCCGCGGCAACCTCGTGGTGCTCCACGTTGGTGGCGTTGGCGGCACCCTGGGCCCGGCTGGCGCTACGGTTGCGTCGGCCTCGGCGTCCACGCGAACCCGAGTCCGGGGATTCACCGCTTGCAACGGCTGCGGGGGCCTCTGCGGGGGTTTCCTTGGCTGACGTTGACGTCGTGGCGGTGTCCGGAGCTTCTCCGAGGCCTGCGAATGCCTGTGCCAATAGGTCCAGGCTCATGGCAGGTGTGCCACTTGCAGCCTCCTCTTCGTGGTGGACGAAAGGCAACGCAACTTCCTCGCCGCCGAATCGCAGCACAGGCTTCGAACGTTCCTCGCCACTCGAAGCAGCGGCCGGAGCCTGGACCGGGGCCGCTGGGGCCCGGACCGGGGTTACTTCCGCTGCGTGCCCGTCGGCGAGCAATTCCGCCGCGTGGTGGAGCTCGTCGTCGTGCAGGTGGGCAGCGTGGGCTGCAGCCGCGATGGTGGCAAGGGCTGCGCGGGTGGCTGCCTGCCGGTTCGGGTCGGTGGATTCCACAGTGTGGACCGGCACCGAAGGGGTGACGGGCAGTTCAGTGGTCCCCGGCCCCGTGCCGCGGCCGCGGCGACGCTTGCGCTGCTCGGGGCGGACGGCTGGCTGTGACTCCGTGCGCGGGTGGTGGTGTTCAGCTGCCACGACGTTGGCCCGACGGTGCTCCACGGGCTCGTCGTGCGTGACGATTCCGCGCCCTGCGCACGTCTCGCACTGCTCGCCGAAGACCTCCAGCAGGCCGGTGCCCATGCGCTTGCGGGTCATCTGGACCAATCCAAGCGAGGTCACCTCGGCGACCTGGTGCTTGGTACGGTCCCGGCCGAGGCACTCGACCAGGCGGCGCAACACGAGATCGCGGTTGGATTCCAGGACCATGTCGATGAAGTCGATGACGATGATTCCACCGATGTCGCGCAAGCGGAGCTGGCGGACCACTTCCTCGGCAGCCTCAAGGTTGTTCTTGGTGACGGTCTCCTCGAGGTTGCCGCCGCTGCCGGTGAACTTCCCGGTGTTGACGTCGACAACCGTCATGGCCTCCGTGCGGTCGATCACGAGCGAACCACCGGAGGGCAGGAAGACCTTGCGTTCCAAGGCCTTGTGGATCTGTTCGTCCACACGCCATGCCGAGAAAATGTCCTGGTCCGAGGTCCACTTCTCGAGGCGTCCCACCAGGTCCGGCGCCACGTACGTGACGTAGGCCTCGATCGTGTCCCAGGCTTCATCGCCGGAGACGATGAGCTTGGAGAAGTCCTCGTTGAAGACGTCACGGACAACCTTGATGGTGAGGTCCGGTTCGCCGTACAGCAGTTCCGGAGCCAGGATCTTGGTGGACGTGGACTGGCTTTCGATGCCTTCCCACTGGGCCCGCAAGCGGTTGATATCGTGCGTCAGCTCTTCCTCGGAAGCACCCTCGGCGGCGGTGCGGACAATAACGCCCGCGTTCTCCGGGAGGCGGTCCTTGAGGATTTTCTTCAGGCGGTTGCGCTCGACGTCGGGCAGCTTGCGGGAAATTCCCGTCATTGACCCGCCCGGTACGTACACAAGGTAGCGGCCGGGAAGTGAAATCTGGCTCGTCAGGCGTGCGCCCTTGTGGCCCACCGGGTCCTTGGTGACCTGGACCAGCACGGAGTCGCCTGACTTCAGGGCGTTCTCGATGCGGCGCGGTTTGCCTTCCAGGGTGACGGCATCCCAGTTGACTTCACCGGCGTACAGTACGGCGTTGCGGCCGCGCCCGATGTCTACGAACGCGGCTTCCATCGACGGCAGCACGTTCTGGACCTTGCCCAGGTAGACGTTGCCGATGAGGGAATCCTGCTGTGTCTTGGACACGAAGTGCTCCGCGAGCACGCCGTCTTCGAGGACACCGATCTGGATCCTGTCGTCGCGCTGGCGAACGATCATCTGGCGGTCGACGGACTCACGGCGGGCCAGGAATTCGGCTTCGGTGATGACCTGGCGGCGGCGGCCGGTCTCGCGGGATTCGCGGCGGCGCTGCTTCTTTGCTTCAAGTCGGGTGGAGCCCTTGACGCTCGTGACTCGGTCGGAGCCGCTGGTGGACTCAACGTGCGCGCGGGGAGCGCGGACGCGGGTCACAGTGTTGGGGGGATCGTCGTCTCCGCCGCCCGTCAGTTCCAGGTCCTGATCGCCGCGACGACGGCGCCGGCGACGGCGGGAGGTCACGCCTTCTTCGAGGGCCTCCTCGGTACCGGCTTCTGCCTCGTCCTCGGATTCCGCAGAGGTTTCTTCTCCCGCGTCATCACGCTCGGTGCCCCGGCGTCCGCGACGGCCACGGCTGCGACGCCGACGGCGGCTGCCGGCTTCGTCCAGTTCGTTCTCCTCGGAACCTTCCTCAGCTTCGGCCCGCGGTTCCTCGTCGACGACGGCCGGACGGACAACGGCGCTCAAGTCAGGTGCCTGGAAGATCATGGACGTGACGGAGGCAGGTTCCAGGAACAGCGACGCGATCGGACTTGCGGCTTCGGCGTCGACGGCCGGCTCCCCGGTGGTTTCCTCGGGCGCGGGCTCCTCGGCCGGCGGCTCCACAGTGGTTTCCCCGGGCGAGGCAACGTCGGCAGCCGGCGTTTCAACCGGGGCTTCTTCGGTAACGGGATCGGCGCTCTTTGCCCTCGTCGTACGACGCCGGCGGACCGGCTTTTCGGGGGCGGCTTCGGCCTCTGGTGCTATTTCAGGTACGACGGCGGCAGCAGCCTCCGGTGCCTCGCCACCTTCCGTGGACGCTTCTTCAGCGAAACCCGGCAGCGGCTCGGAGGTTTCGACCTTCTTTCGAGCCCTGGTGCGCCGGACGGGAGCCTTGGGCGTTTCCGCGTCGCTCGCTTCGGCGACAGGCTCGGCGGCGGTTGCGGCAGCTCCGGCGTCGGGGGCTTCATCCGCGGCGACCGTCTTCGGTGCAGCCTTGCGGCGGGTGCGGGTGACCTTTTTGGGTGCTTCGGTGGTCTCGGTGGACGCCGCATCTTCGGCGGCGGCTACAACTTGCTCGTTATCCATATGTGGCAACACTCCTGCCCTTGCGCAACCGCCACATCCGGTGCCCAGAGGGGCAATATTGTCAAAACCCGCAGGCGTTGACAGAAGTCAGTAGTAGTCTTTCCGGTTCGCACCAGCATGGGGGTGCGGCATCCACGGAAAGCCGGCTTCGCTCCAAACCCGTTGTTCTAATGCCACAACCAGGTGCCGTCCATGGTCACTGCGGCCCTGCCGGGGATCATTGGATCCTGGGCATGCCCTGCAAATGATTGGCGGTCTTGGGAACAAGATACCGGACCGGATTCCGCATGTGGATCGGCTTCCGGCCATGTTCATTCTCTCACACGCCCGCACTCCCGGCAGGAAGCATGCCCTGAAAGCTTCCGTGCCGCCGCCTTTGCTGGACGCGTCCTCCAGCCTCCGCGGCTAGAATCCTCCCAAGAGCAGTCCCCGGTCCTGCGCCGGGCCATCCAGAAAAGGACAGCCAACCATGCCGAGCCCCGCCAGCCCGAACCTGGCCAATAACGATGCCCGCTCCCTCGGGCAGGAGGGAACCGGCAGACACACCGACGACGCAGCCATGCCGCGCATGGTCCGCGACCGCCCCTTTGCCTGGCTCTTGCTCGCCACCGGCGCGATCGCGTGGCTTGCGTCCGGCGCACTCGTGCTGGAAAAGCTGCAGGTTCTCATGGACCCCAACCACATAACGGCCTGCGACCTCAATCCGTGGGTGTCCTGTGGCAGCGTCATGAAAACACCGCAGAGTTCGGTTTTCGGTTTCCCCAACATGTTCATCGGGATTGTCGCCTTCGCCGTGATCATCACCACCGCCATGGCGATCTTTGCCGGGGCCAAGTTCGCCCGCTGGTATTGGATCGGACTGCAGACGGGCGTCACACTGGGGTTCATCTTCATCGTCTGGCTCTGGTCCCAGGCCCTGTATGTCATTCATATCCTGTGCCCGTTCTGCATGGTGGTGTGGGCATGCATGATCCCGCTCTTCGTCTTCGTGACCATCAGGAACGTGGCGCACGGAGTCATTCCAGCGCCCGCAGGCCTGGCCAAGATCCTGAGCGAATCCGGTTGGATCATTTCCGCGCTGCTCTACGTTGGCGTGATCGCCAGTATCTTCTTTGCCTTCATCAACGTCTTCATCGGCACGTCGGGTTACTAAGCACCAAGCCGTCAACAGCGGAAGGGGCCCATGTTCGCATGAACATGGGCCCCTTCCGCTTTTGGTGTGTCTGAAAACTACGCGCCGAACCAGATCTTGATCTCGCGCTCGGCGGAATCCACCGAATCGGAACCGTGGACCAGGTTCTGCTGCACAGCCAGGCCCCAGTCACGGCCGAAGTCACCGCGGATGGTGCCGGGCGCCGCAGTCGTCGGGTCCGTGGTTCCAGCAAGGGAACGGAAGCCTTCGATCACGCGGTGGCCCTCGAAGATGGCAGCGACAACCGGGCCGCTGAGCATGAACTCGACCAGCGGCTCGTAGAACGGCTTGCCCAGGTGCTCTTCGTAGTGCTGCTCAAGGAGATCGCGGGTTGCGTTGACCTTCTTCAATTCGACCAAGGAGTATCCCTTGGACTCGATGCGGGCGAGGATGCTGCCGCTCAAGTTGCGGGCGACGCCGTCGGGCTTGATCAGTACAAGGGTGCGCTCAATGCTCACGGTTGCTCCAATGTTGGATGTGTGGGTTTCCCAGCCAGTTTACGGGGTTTAGCTCAGGCGACGCCCGCGCTGCCCCCAGAGTCCCCGTGCGAAGCGTTCCATTCGGCTTGCTCACGATCACGCTGGGCGTTCTCGCGGTCGATTCTGATGCCGGCACGGATGCCGTACCACCAGCAGGCCGCGAACAGGACTCCCACCACGAACATCGTGGGCTCGACGAAGCCGGAAAGAATCAAGACCAGCTGCATTACCCAGCCGACCCCGATGCCCCACGGCTTGCTAAGCACGGCACAGGCCAGGATCAGGATGACGCTCAGGCTGATGCCGAAGGTCAGGATCAGGGCCGGCTGCACCTCTCCGCGCTTCAGTCCGAAGACTGCCAAGGTGGCGAAGAACGCGACGAAGGCCTCCAAAAGCAGGACGGTCGAAGCGAACATCACCTTGGTGGAGCGGCGCTTCTTGGGCATCCCGGGCCGCCATTCGCGCTGGGCTTTGGTGAGTTTGGCCATGCTCAGGAACCAACCTTCCCCAGGAGCATGCGGGCCTCGGCCACCACGGTGATGGAACCCGTGACGAGTACGCCGCCGGCCAGGTCATCGTTCGCTTCGGCACGCTCCACGGCCCACTCGATCGCGTCATCCAGTTTCTCGGCAATGTGGACATTGTCCCCACCGAAGCCAAGGTCGACGGCGAGATCGGCCAGTTGCGCCGCCGGGATGGCCCTCGGCGAGCTGGACTGTGTGAAGCAGAACTCCTCTGCCAGTCCACCCAGCGATTCCTTGAGCTGCCGCAGGATTTCCTCCGCGTCCTTTTCCTTGAGGACCCCGAGGACCACCACGAGCTTGCTGAAGCTGAAGGCCTCTTCAATTGCCTCGGCCGAGGCGCGGATGCCGTCAGGGTTGTGGGCCGCATCCACGATGATCGTGGGAGCGGTGCGCACCACTTCAAGACGGCCAGGCGACGTGACGTTGCCGAACGCTTCGCGCAGGAGGTCGCCGTCGAGCTCTTTTTCACCGCCACCGAAGAACGCTTCCAGGGCCGCGACCGCGACGGCCGCGTTCTCGGCCTGATGGGCGCCGTGCAAGGGAAGCAGCAGGTCCTCATAGCGGCCCGCGAGCCCCTGGATGGTCAGGACTTGGCCTCCGACGGCAACGCTGCGGGACTCGACGCCGAATTCGACGCCTTCGAAGCGGAACGGCACCCCAACCTCGCGCGCCTTCTCAAGGAGCACCTGCGCGGCGTCCACCGGCTGGGCCGCGCTGATCAGGAAGCCGCCGGGCTTGATGATTCCGGCCTTCTCGCGCGCGATGTCCTCGGTGGTATCGCCGAGGAGATCCGTGTGGTCAAGCGAAATCGGCGTCACCACGGAAACCTGTCCATCGCCCACATTCGTGGCGTCGGTGATGCCGCCGAGCCCCACTTCAATCACGGCGACATTCACGGGTTGGTCCGCGAAGATCGCGAAGCCCAGGATGGTCAGGCACTCGAAGTACGTGAGCCTGGGCTGGCCGTCCGCCTCGAGCTCCTTGTCCACGATTTCGAGGTACGGACGGATCTCGTCCCAGATCCGGACAAAGGTCTCGTCCGAAACCGGCTCGCCGTCGATGCTGATGCGCTCGGTGACCTTCGACAGGTGCGGACTCGTATAACGGCCTGTACTCAATCCGTGGGCACGAAGCCCGGCCTCGATCATCCGGGCTGTTGAGGTCTTGCCGTTGGTGCCCGTGATGTGGATGATCGGGAACGCCTTGTTGGGCTCCCCCAGCACATCCATCGCCCGGTACAGGGGCGCCAGCCGCGGCTCCATTTTGTTTTCCGGGGCGCGGCCCAGGAGTTCGGCGTAGACACTTTCTACGGAGAATTCGTCGCTCATGTACCCGGCCTCGATCTTGGTAACGGTGATCTGCGGCTCGGCGGCATCGCCGGAGACGACGGGGTCGAGCTTGAGGGACAGGGTTTCGGTCTTGACCAGCTCTTCGTTGGCGCGCAAGGCGTCAACGACGTCATGGACGGCCAGGACCGTGGTGTGGATGCGGTCGCTCACGTTGAGTCCTGCGTCCTTGCGGGCCTGCTGGATGGCGCGGACCATGTCGCGAGCCAGGCCTTCGGCTGCCAGTTCCGGAGTGACTTCGGTGTTCAGGACCACGAAGCCGCCGCCCGGAAGGACAGCGACGGCCGCGGACGAGCCGTCAGCAGATTCCGCGACGACAGTCTCGAGCGTGTACTCCTGCGGTTCCAGCTCAAGGCCGCCCGCCGTGACCACTCCCGCATCGGAAACAGACCAGTCGCCGGACTTGGAACCCTTGATGGCCTGCTGGACGTTCTTGCCCAGTCGCGGACCTGCCGCGCGGGCATTGACCACGAGTTTCTGCTCGATACCGAATTCCTCCGGCGACGCCGTGGCGGCGTCGAGGAGGCGCACGGAACGCAGGTTCAGTTCATCCGCGACGACGGCGGCGAAGCCTGCCAGCGCATCAGCACCGGGCGCCACCACAGTGAGTTCCTGCAGCGGCAAGCGAACGCGGAGGTTGGCGGCCTTGCGCAGGCTGGAACCGGTGGAGCAGATCTGCTGGACCCGGTCCATCGCCTCGACGAGTTCCGGGTTCGCCGGGAACAGCGACGCCTCGGGCCAGTCAGCCAAGTGCACGGAGCGCCCGCCGGTCAGGCCGCGCCAGATCTCCTCGGAAACCAAAGGAAGGAGCGACGCCGAGACTCGGCAGACCGCTTCGAGCGCCGTGTAGAGGGCGTCGAAGGCGTCGGTGTTCTCGTCGAAGAAGCGCTGGCGGCTGCGGCGGACATACCAGTTGGTGAGCATATCCAGGTAGCTGCGCAGTTCATCGCAAGCCCCGGAAATGTCGTATTCGTCCAGGCTGGAGGTGACGTTGCGGACGAGGTCACCGGTGTTTGCCAGCAAGTACTGGTCCATGGTGTCCGTGTAGCCGTCGTAGCGCGGCTTGGCGTCATAGCCGGCGGCTGTCCCATCCACTGTGTGGGAGGCGTTCGTGTACAGCGTGAAGAAGCTGTACACGTTCCACAGCGGCAGGATGACTTGGCGGACGCCGTCGCGGATTCCCTGTTCGGTGACCACGAGGTTGCCGCCGCGCAGGATGGGGCTGGACATCAGGAACCAGCGCATGGCGTCGGAGCCGTCGCGGTCCAGGACCTCGGAGACGTCCGGGTAGTTGCGCAGGCTCTTGGACATCTTTTGCCCGTCCGAACCCAGCACGATGCCATGGCTGATCACATTGCGGAAGGCCGGCCGGTCGAAGAGTGCCGTGGACAGGATGTGCAGCATGTAGAACCAGCCGCGGGTCTGCCCGATGTACTCGACGATGAAGTCGGCAGGGTTGTGGGTGTCGAACCATTCCTCGTTCTGGAAAGGATAGTGCACCTGCCCGTAGGGCATGGAGCCCGAGTCGAACCAGACATCCAGGACGTCCTCCACCCGGCGCATGGTGGACTGGCCCTCTTCAGGCGAGCGCGGGTCGTCCGGGTTGGGCCGGGTCAGTTCGTCGATGAACGGGCGGTGCAGGTCGACCTGGCCGTCGTTGTTCATCGGAAGGCGGCCGAAATCGGCCTCCATCTCGGCGAGGGAGCCATAAACGTCCGTGCGCGGGTACTCGGGGTCGTCGGACTGCCACACCGGAATGGGCGAGCCCCAGTAGCGGTTGCGGCTGATGGACCAGTCGCGGGCGTTGGCCAGCCACTTGCCGAACTGTCCGTCCTTGACGTTGCCCGGGATCCAGTTGATCTCCTGGTTCAGTTCGGACATCCGGTCCTTGAACTTGGTGACCTCCACGTACCAGGAGGACACGGCACGGTAGATCAGGGGGTTGCGGCAGCGCCAGCAGTGCGGGTAGCTGTGCTCGTAACTGGCCTGGCGAACCAAGCGACCGCCGGAACGCAGTGCCTGGGTGATCGGCTTGTTGGCATCGAACACCTGCAGCCCGGAGATTTCGGCGAGCGATCCGTGCGCGAACAGGTGGAGGAACTTGGCGCCCTCGTCGACGGAAAGGACCACGGGGATGCCCGCGTCCTCACAGACTTTCTGGTCGTCCTCGCCGTAGGCCGGAGCCTGGTGGACGATGCCCGTACCGTCGGTGGTGGTGACGTAGTCCGCCACGAGGAAACGCCAGGCGTTCTGGGTGCCGTACTTCTCGGTATCGGAGAAGTAGTCCCAAAGCGGCTCGTACTCCAGGCCGGCCAACTCGGTGCCCGTGTAGCTTGCCGTGACGGCGGCGGTAGCGGCAGCGCCGTCGTCGTACCCCAGGTCCTTGGCGTAGGTGCCGAGGAGATCGGCGGCCAGCAGGAAGCTGCCCTTCACCGGAGCCTCCGCGGAGGCGGCCTTGATCCCGTTGGGACCGGCCGGAACCACCGCGTAAGAAATGTCGGGCCCGACGGCGAGCGCCAGGTTGGTGGGCAGCGTCCAGGGGGTCGTGGTCCACGCGAGCGCCTGCACGCCTTCAAGGGACTTGGAGAGTTCCGACTCCCCTGCCTTGATGGGGAAGGTCACGGTGACGGTCTGGTCCTGGCGGTTCTTGTAGACATCGTCATCCATGCGCAACTCATGGTTGGACAGCGGCGTCTCGTCCTTCCAGCAGTACGGCAGGACGCGGTACCCGTTGTAGGTGAGGCCCTTCTCGTGGAGCTGCTTGAAGGCCCAAAGGACAGACTCCATGTACTCGACGTTGAGGGTCTTGTAGTCGTTGTCGAAGTCCACCCAGCGTGCCTGCCGCGTGACGTAGCTCTTCCATTCGTCCGCGTACTTCATGACCGAGGCGCGGCAGGCGTCGTTGAATTTGTCTATGCCCATCGCTTCGATCTGGGTCTTGTCCGTCATGCCCAGTTGCTTCATGGCCTCGAGTTCGGCGGGCAAGCCGTGGGTGTCCCAGCCGAAGCGCCGTTCGACGCGCTTGCCGCGCTGGGTCTGGTAGCGGCCCACCAGGTCCTTGGCGTAGCCGGTCAGGAGGTGGCCGTAGTGGGGCAGCCCGTTGGCGAAGGGAGGACCGTCATAGAAGACGAACTCGTTACTGCCGGGGTGCCCTCCGGGCAGGTCCGCGCTGCGGTTGTCGATGCTGGCTTGGAAGGTGCCGTCTTCATCCCAGTACTTGAGGATGCGCTCTTCGATCTCCGGGAACTTCACGGAGGCGGACACCCCTCGGGGGGTGCCGGAGAGAGCTGTGGAGGCCTTGGGGTAATACGTCATCTCTTCATCCTGGGTTGAGCCGGTGAACACAAAGTTTCATTCAGGATGCGAGGACGGCGCCAGCTGCGTTGTTTCCAACAGCGCCGGTACCGCGGTACCACCTCACTTACCGCCGCTGGCGCGGCCCCTTCGAAGAGGAGCTGTTCCGGCGTCGGCCGCTCATTGCTGCTGTGACGGGCTTACCCGTCCGGTTCTACTGACCCCCGGGGTGGCGGGGGCGTTCTTCCGGAAGCTCACCGGTGATGTCCGGGTCAAAGCTTGTGCCACAAGTCTAGCGGCAGCGGCACTGCGAGCTCCACTTGGGCTGCCGCGCGGGCGTCGGCGACGCCGGTACCTTAGCCCTTGCGGATCAACTTGTGGGTAGCGGCCTGCGCCACCGGGCGGACGATGATCTCGTCCAGGTTGATGTGGTGCGGCAATGAGACCGCGTACTTGACGACGTCGGCGACGTCCTCCGGGGTGAGCGGCTTCTCGACGCCGGCGTATACCTTGGCTGCCGCGGTGGCATCGCCGAGGCGGTTGAGAGCGAATTCCTCCGTGCGGACGAGGCCGGGTGCCACCTCGATGACGCGGATGTTGTTCTCGGCTTCCTCCAGGCGCAGGGCGCCGGTCATGGCGTGCTGGGCGAACTTTGCCGCGTTGTACCCGCCGCCGCCTTCGTAGGCCGTGAATCCCGCCGTCGACGTCAGGTTCAAAACGGTGCCCTCGCCGTTGGCCCGCAGCATCGGGAGGAAGGCCCGGGTCAGCTTCAGCGTGCCGAGCACGTTGACTTGGTACATCCAGTCCCAGTCCTCGGTCTGGGCATTGGCCAGGGTGTCGGCGCCCCGCGCACCGCCGGCAATGTTGATGAGCGTGTCCGCTCCCCCTGCCTCGGTGACGGCTGAGAGCAAGGCCGCGACGTCGTCGTCGTTGGTGATGTCCGCGGCGAACGGCACGGCGCCGCTCTCGGCGCCGAGTGCCTCAAGCCGCTCGGCACGGCGGGCGACGGCGAATACCTTCCAACCCTCGGCGGTGAGGGCCCTCACCGTGGCTTCGCCGATTCCCGTGCTGGCGCCGGTCACTACTGCGGTCTTCGTCTGTACTTCCTCAGTCATGGCACCACCCTAACGCTGTTCACCGGGAGAAACCGCACGCCCAAGGATGTGGGCGATCGACGGAGACAGCGGGCCGGCGGAGAAGCCGAAACGCTCACTGTGCAGCACCTGGAAGCCGGCTGCGCCGATCGCGTGCAGTGTATTGCGGTTGGGATGGCAGCCTCCGGCCATGTGCCGCCAGGCCGGAGTGAGAAGATCTTCGACGGCAGCGAGAAACCGCTTGTCCGAGCGCACGTGCTCGTAGAACGCCAGGGTTCCGCCGGGCCGAAGCACCCGRCGGATTTCCGCCAGCGCGTCCGCCTGGTCCTCGACGCTACAGAGGACAAGGCTGACTACGACGGCGTCCGCCTGGCCGTCGGCCGCTGGAATATTTTCGGCGGTTCCGGGAACAACCGTGACCGGCACTGCGGCAAGCCCTGCCTTGGCTCCAGCAAGTTCCCTGAGGTAGTCATCAGGTTCAACCGCGAGGACACTTTCCACGGTGGCCGGGTACAGGCCGAACGACGAGCCCTCGCCGGCGCCAACCTCGATGACGCGGCCTCGCAGGCCAGCCAGCAGGGTGCGCCGGTGCTCGGTGCCGCCGCGCAGGTTTATCGCCGGAACCGCCCGGGCGTAGGCCCTCGCGAAGCGCGGATGCTGCGGCGTGGTCATATGTCCGTCTTCCCGGCGCCCAGCAGGAACTCCAGCAGGACGCGGGCGTGATTGATTTCAGGGTCCCTGGCGCCGTAGAGCAGCGTGACGCGCTTTTCCGCGGCCGCCAGCTCCAGCAGCTGCTCCACGGCGGGATTCTGTTCCAGCTCAGCCTGGTACGAGCGGCGGAAGTCCTCGAATCGCTCCTGCATATGGGCAAACTCGGTACGGAGGGGCGGCGAGGGAGCGATCTCCTTGAGCCAGAGATCCAGGTGGGCGCGTTCTTTGGATACCCCTCGCGGCCACAGCCTGTCGACCAGAACCCGGTAGCCGTCGTCGTCCGCTGCTTCGTCATAGATGCGCTTGATAACCAAAACGTCCTTGAGTTCCGTCATGGCCCGCATGCTACTGCACCCCTGCGTGCCACGGAACAAAGGGCGCCATGAAACAATTGGCCCATGGCTGAATCAACGCAGGGTACAGACACGCCCGCCACCGCCCCCATCAACGTTCCCGACAAGCCGGCCCTTGAAGGCCTCGAGGCTGCCCTGACGCAGCGCTGGCTGGACGACGGAACCTACAAGTTCAACCCGGACACCACCCGGGAGCAGGTCTACTCGATCGACACTCCCCCGCCCACCGCATCCGGTTCGCTCCACGTGGGCCACATGTTCTCGTTCACGCAGACGGATGTCCAGGCCCGCTACATGCGCATGACCGGCAAGAACGTCTTCTACCCGATGGGCTGGGACGACAACGGGCTGCCTACCGAGCGCCGCGTCCAGAACTACTACGGCGTCCGCTGCGATCCCGCCATTCCCTACAACGCCGACTACCGCCCGCCGGCACAGCCGGCCAAGAACCAGCGCGATTTCGACGTCGTCTCGCGCCAGAACTTCATCGAACTCTGCGAGGAACTCGCCGTCGAAGACGAAAAGGTCTTCGAGAACCTGTTCCAGACACTCGGCCTGTCCGTTGACTGGGACCTCACCTACCGCACCATCGACGACACCTCCCGTGCGGTGTCCCAGCGTGCGTTCCTCGCGAACCTGAACGCCGGTGACGCCTACATGGCCGAGGCCCCCACCCTGTGGGACGTGACGTTCCGTACCGCCGTCGCGCAGGCCGAACTCGAGGACCGCGAGGTTGCCGGCGCGTACTACCGCTACCCTTTCTTCACCGCTGACGGCGAGAAGATCTACATCGAGACAACACGTCCGGAACTCCTCGCCGCGTGCGCCGCGTTGGTGGCGAACCCCGACGACGAGCGCTACCAGCCGCTGTTCGGCAAGACCGTCACGTCTCCCCTGTTCGACGTCGAACTCGAGGTCAAAGCCCATCCGCTCGCCAAGGCGGACAAGGGTTCCGGCATCGCCATGGTCTGTACCTTCGGCGACCTGACCGACGTCACCTGGTGGCGCGAGCTGCAGTTGCCCACCCGCGCCATCATGGGCCGCGACGGCCGCATCATCGCCGAGACACCCGAGTGGATCACCACCGACGCCGGCAAGGAAGCCTACGCGGCGATTGCCGGCAAGACTGCGTTCTCTGCCAAGGAGGCGGTGGTCGAGCTTCTCGCCGCCGCCGATTTGCTGGATGGCGAGCCCAAGAAGATCACGCACCCCGTGAACTTCTTCGAGAAGGGCGACAAGCCCCTTGAAGTTGTCACCTCGCGCCAGTGGTACATCCGCAATGGCGGACGGGACGAGGACCGCCGCGAGCGGTTGATCGCGCGCGGACACGAGATCGAATTCCACCCGTCGTTCATGCGTTCCCGCTACGAGAACTGGATTTCCGGGCTGAACGGTGACTGGCTCGTTTCACGCCAGCGCTTCTTCGGTGTGCCGATCCCCGTCTGGTACCCGCTGGATGCCCAGGGCAACCCGGACTACGAGAACCCGATCCTGCCGTCCGACGAGTCCCTTCCCGTGGACCCTGCGGCGGACGCGGCCCCCGGCTTCGACGAGTCCCAGCGCGAGCAGCCCAATGGCTTCATCGGCGACGCGGATGTCCTGGACACCTGGGCCACGTCTTCGCTGACCCCGCAGATCGTGGGCGGCTGGAGCCGTGACGAGGAACTGTTCGGCAAGGTCTACCCCTTCGACCTCCGGCCGCAGGGCCACGACATCATCCGCACCTGGCTCTTCTCCTCGGCTGTCCGGGCAGATGCCCTGCAGGACAGCGCGCCGTGGAAGCACGCCGCCATCTCGGGCTGGATCCTGGACCCGGACCGCAAGAAGATGTCCAAGTCCAAGGGCAACGTGGTTGTTCCCACCGACGTCCTGAACGAATTCGGCTCCGACGCCGTCCGTTACTGGGCCGCCTCGGCCAAGCTCGGCGCCGACACCGCCTACGAGATCGCCCAGATGAAGATCGGGCGCCGCCTGGCCATCAAGCTGCTCAATGCCTCCAAGTTCGTGTTGAACCTGGGCGCCACGGAGAACTCGGTGGTCGGCGCGGACCTCTCCGTCCTGAGCAACCCCTTAGACCGGGCATTGCTCGCGCAGCTGGCCGATGTCGTGGCACAGTCCACCAAGGCGTTCGACAACTACGACTACGCCCGCGCCCTGCAGATCACGGAATCGTTCTTCTGGCAGTTCACGGACGACTACGTGGAGCTCATCAAGGACCGCGCCTACGGTGCGGCCGGCGAGACCGAGCAGGCATCCGTGCTTGCTGCCCTTGCCACCACGCTGGATGCGCTGTTGCGCCTGTTCGCGCCGTTCCTGCCCTTCGCCACCGAAGAGGTCTGGAGCTGGTGGCGCACGGGTTCGGTCCACCGCGCGGCGTGGCCGGCAGCAGTGGAAATCGTCGACGGCGACACCACCATGCTGGGCACCGTCGGCATCGCGCTGAGCGGCATCCGCAAGGCCAAGTCCGAGGCCAAGGTCAAGCAGCGCACCGAGGTCCTGTCGGCCACGATCACCGCTACCGAGTCATTTGTGGCACAGCTGGAAGCCGGACTGGGAGACCTGAAGGCCGCGGCCAACGCCCAGGAGATTTCACTGGTGGCCGGGGACGGCGAACTCACGGTGAGCGACGTAGTCCTGGCGCCTGCCGAGGAACCCGCCCAGGCGTAGTTTGGAAGAGCCCGGGAGTTTTTCCGGGCCGCCCGGGAAGTTCCAGGCACTTGGGATTTCAGGGCAAAGGGGAAGCCCCATCAGCGTTTAGCCGTTGGTGGGGCTTCGACTTTTCGGCTGCCCGGTGACGTCTTGGCAGTCTGGCGGAATCCTCGGACTTTCAGGTCTTCCTACCTCGTCACTGGTAGCTTGCATCCAACTTTGCCGAAGGCTGCGTCAGATGCATATCACTGAATCTCTGGTTTCCGTGTCCCTCTTCTTTCGAAGTGGGTAAGTTCTATTCTTGACCCGCTCCCCGGCCAGCACAAGCCCCCTTCACGAACTACTGGCATGTAATTCGGACGCCTCGCTGCGGGCCTCCGGGGTTCTGGGTGCCGGTGCTTTGTGGCACAGTGTTGCTATGCCAGAACTTCCCGAGGTGGCCGGGCTGACTGCCTTTCTGGGCAGGAATCTTCTCGGTGCCGAACTGACGAAGATCCAGATCACCTCTTTTGCCGTGCTGAAGACAGCCGATCCCCCTTACTCAGCGCTGGAGGGTCGCAAGATCGTCGGTGTGGAACGCTTCGGAAAGTTCGTCAGCCTCGACGCCGAAGGCATCCATTTCATCTTCCACCTCGCCAAGGCCGGGTGGCTCCGGTACACGGAGCAGCCGTCGCAAACCCAGCTTCGGATGGGCGGCAGCAATATCGCGGCAAGGATTGGCTTCACCAAGAGCGACGGTTCAACCCACGTCGGAGTGGACCTGACGGAGGCCGGGACGAAGAAAAGCCTGGCCGTATACGTGGTGCGCAGGCCCCTGGACGTTCCGGGAATAGCGACCCTTGGCCCGGACCCGCTGAGCCCGGCCTTCACGGAGGAGACCTTGGCCGGAATCCTTTCCACAAACGCGCACCAGATCAAGGGAGTCCTTCGGAGCCAAGGCGTCATCGCGGGCATCGGGAACGCCTATAGCGACGAGATCCTTCACGCAGCCAGGATTTCACCGTTCGCGATCGCCAAGTCGCTGGACAAGGACACCACCCGTGTCCTCTATGAGTCCATCGAAAGCGTCCTGGGTGCGGCTGTGGCCGCCGCCGTCGGGAAAGCGTCAAGCGAACTCAAGGACACCAAGCGGAACACCATGCGGGTCCACGGCAGGGCGGGCCAGCCTTGCCCCGTGTGCGGAACCACGATCCGCGAGGTGTCCTTTGCCGACACGTCATTGCAGTATTGCCCTGGCTGCCAGACAAACGGAAAGATCCTCGCAGACCGTCGAACGTCGCGGTTCCTGAAATAGCCTGGCCCACGGCTCAAGCTGGTTGAATTCCGGGCTAGTTGAATTCCGGGCTTTCCGTGCGGCTGCGTTTGAGTTCGAAGAAGTGCGGGTACCCGGCCAAGGTGACGGTGGCGTCCCAGATCCGGCCGGCTTCCTCGCCACGGGGAATACGGGTGAGGACAGGACCGAAGAAGGCCGTGCCGTTGACGGCGACCACGGGGGTGCCAACATCCTGGCCCACCAAGGAGATCCCCGATTCATGGCTTGCACGCAGCTGGACGTCGTATTCCTCGGAATCGGCGAAACGTGCCAACTCGGCGGGAAGGCCGGTTTCAGCCAGGGCCTTCGAGATGACCTCGGCGAAATCCTTGATGCCTTCGTGGTGGATGAGGGACCCCATCGCGTCGTACAACGGCTTGACGTATTCGTCTCCGTGCAGCTCGCGGGCGGCAATGATGACCCGGACAGGTCCCCAGCCCTGCTTCATCTTCTCGGTGTATTCGGCAGGCAGTTCGCGGCCTTCGTTGAGGACCGAGAGACTCATGACGTTCCAGTTGGTCTCGATGCCGCGGACGTCTTCCACTTCACCGATCCAGCGGGATGTCACCCAGGCAAATGGGCACATGGGATCGAACCAGAAATCGACCTTGTTGGCGGTCTGCTCGGGCACAGGGAACTCCTTCGATAGGCGTAAGGGGCGCGGGTAGGCGGACGAAAACGGTGTCCGGCACCAATCATGCCAACCTCTGGCTAGGCGGACTTATTCCGACGCTTCGCAATGACCTCGTGCGCGATCATGGTGGGCTGGCCCTTCTTGTTCACGGCATCGGCAGTGATGACGACGCTGGCGATGTCGTCCCTGCTTGGCAGGTCGAACATGACCGGTAGCAGCACTTCCTCCATGATGGCACGCAGGCCGCGGGCTCCGGTGCCACGTTCAAGGGCTTGGTCCGCGATCGAGTCCAGGGCGTCGTCGTCGAACAAAAGCTCCACGCCGTCCAGCTGAAACATCTTCTGGTACTGCTTGATCAGGGCGTTCTTGGGCTTGGAGAGAATCTGGATGAGCGCGGAACGGTCAAGGTTGGACACAGTGGTGATCACGGGCAGGCGCCCGATGAATTCGGGAATCAGCCCGAACTTGAGCAGATCCTCCGGCATCACCTCGCCATAGCTGTCCACGTTGTCCTTGACCTCGTTGAGCGGGGCCCCGAAGCCTATGCCTTTGCGGCCGGACCGCGATCCAATGATGTCCTCGAGCCCGGCGAACGCACCGGCCACAATGAACAGCACGTTGGTGGTGTCGATCTGGATGAATTCCTGGTGCGGGTGTTTGCGTCCGCCCTGGGGCGGAACCGAGGCCACTGTGCCTTCGAGGATCTTAAGAAGCGCCTGCTGCACACCCTCGCCGGACACATCGCGCGTGATGGACGGATTCTCGCTCTTGCGCGAAATCTTGTCGATCTCGTCGATGTAGATGATGCCTTGTTCGGCCTTCTTGACGTCGTAGTCGGCGGCCTGGATGAGCTTCAGGAGGATGTTTTCGACGTCTTCGCCAACGTAACCGGCCTCCGTCAGGGCCGTGGCGTCGGCAACAGCGAACGGTACGTTCAGGCGGCGGGCAAGGGTTTGTGCCAAGTAGGTCTTGCCGCAGCCGGTGGGACCGATCAGCAGGATGTTGGACTTGGCGATCTCCACGTCCTCATGGTGTCCACCTTCACCGAGGCCGGTCTTCGGTGCGTGGCCCGCTTGGATGCGCTTGTAGTGGTTGTAGACCGCGACGGCGAGGGAGCGTTTCGCGGGCTCCTGCCCAATGACGTATTCCTGGAGGAAGTCGAAGATCTCCCGCGGCTTGGGCAACTCGAAGCTACCGAGATCCGATACTTCGGCGAGCTCCTCTTCGATGATCTCGTTGCAGAGTTCGATGCACTCGTCGCAGATGTACACGCCGGGCCCGGCAATCAGCTTCCGAACCTGCTTTTGGCTCTTTCCGCAGAAAGAACACTTCAGCAGATCCGTGCTCTCGCCAATCCGAGCCATGTGGGAATCCCTTCGTTTCATGCGGGTGGTGCAGCCCCGTACCTATCCGCGATTTCGCGCCGATCGCAGCGGGGGCGCCACCATGACAACTTCCACTGTAGGACACAATGGGCTGCTTGGGTTGAAACAGAACGCCGATGCGGTCCATATTTCCTGAACCGCACCGGCGTCGAGTTTTGGCCAGTTACCTGGCGATAGCCTGGGGCTTGATCTTGCGGGAATCGAGCACCTGGTCGATCAATCCGTAGTTCATTGCCTCGGCAGCGGTGAGGATCTTGTCGCGCTCGATATCGTTGTTGACCTGTTCCGGCGTCCGACCGGAGTGCTTGGCCAGCGTGTCCTCAAGCCATGAGCGCATGCGCATGACTTCTGCGGCCTGGATCTCGAGGTCGGAAGCCTGGCCCCCCTGGCCGCCGGACAGCGACGGCTGGTGGATCAGAACCCGGGCGTTGGGCAGGGCGAGGCGTTTGCCCGCCGTACCTGCCGCGAGCAGCACAGCCGCCGCGCTGGCCGCCTGGCCGAGGCACACGGTCTGGATCTCCGGACGAATGTACGTCATCGTGTCGTAGATCGCCGTCATGGCCGTGAACGAGCCACCCGGGGAGTTGATGTACAACGTGATGTCGCGGTCCGGGTCCGTGGACTCGAGCACCAGCAGCTGGGCCATGATGTCGTCGGCAGAAGCGTCGTCAACCTGCACACCGAGAAAGATGATGCGGTCCTCGAAGAGTTTCGTGTACGGGTCCTGGCGCTTGAAGCCGTAGGGCGTGCGCTCCTCGAACTGCGGGAGGACGTAGCGGCTGGACGGGAGATTACCGGCAGACCATCCAAAGTTGTAGTTCATTTTCATTGCTCCTGATCTGAATGTTTCTTGGTGCCGGTTACTTCTCGGAATTCGACGAGTTGGCCGTTCCGCCGCCACCGGCCACAGAGCCTGCGTGGGCGGAGATCTTGTCGAAGAAGCCGTACTCGAGCGCTTCGGTGGCCGTGAACCACTTGTCGCGGTCGTTGTCCTTGAGGATGGTCTCCACGGTCTGTCCGGTCTGTTCGGCTGTCAGCTCGGCCATGACCTTCTTCATGTGAAGGATCAGCTCCGCCTGGATCTTGATGTCCGACGCCGTGCCACCGATGCCGCCGGAAGGCTGGTGCATCAGGATGCGGGCGTTGGGCGTGGCGTAGCGCTTGCCCTTGGTGCCCGAGGAAAGGAGGAACTGGCCCATGGAGGCCGCGAGGCCGGTGGCAACCGTCACGACGTCGTTCGGGATGAACTGCATGGTGTCGTAGATAGCCATGCCGGCGGTCACGGAGCCGCCAGGCGAGTTGATGTAGAGGTAGATGTCCTTCTCAGGGTCTTCAGCCGAGAGGAGGAGGAGCTGGGAGCAGATCGCGTTGGCGTTTTCGTCACGGACTTCGGATCCGAGCCAGATGATGCGCTCTTTCAGCAGGCGGTTGTAGATGTAGTTGTCCTGGGCCGCTGGATCGACGGTTGCCATCCTGGGGGCCTCTGCGTGCTGTGACATAAGTACTTACCTCTCGCTGGTGACATGGCCATTGCTGAACTTGCCATCCCTGATCTTCACTACTTGGACACTAACCGTTTTCCACGGCGATTTGTTCTCCCAAATCGCGCTGTTCGCTGACGGCGCACGATTGCGGAAGGGCGTACTTTGCACGGTTCCGGGGCTTAAACCAAGCCGCCCCCGGATCCATGATCCGGGGGCGGCTTGAGTTGAAACTAGAACTTCACTGCGGCGGGGTCGTCGCTGGGAACAACAGCTGCCTCTTCGGCTTCCTCGACGGAGGCCTCTTCGCCCGCGGGGCGCACGAAGTCGCTGAGGTCGACCTTGTTGCCCTCGGAGTCGACAACCTCGGCCTGGCCGAGGACAACTGCGAGAGCCTTACGGCGGCGGACCTCGGAAACCATCATGGGAACCTGGCCGCTCTGATCGATGATCTGGGCGAACTGGTTCGGGTCCATGCCGTACTGGCTTGCCGTGGTGACGATGTAGTCGATCAGCTCGTTCTGGCTGACGCTCACTTCTTCCTTGTCGGCAATGGCGTCAAGGATGATCTCGTTCTGGAAGGCGCGGGCGGTGTTGGCCTTGACCTCGGCGCGGTGTTCCTCGGTGTCGTGATCGCCTTCACCGTGGGCGTTCTCCGGGTTGAAGTGCGCTTCGAGCTGCTCTTCGACTACAGAGTCCGGAACCGGAACCTCGATGAGCTCCACGAGCTTGTCCAGGACCTTGTCACGGGCTTCGACGCCCTGGCCGACGACCTTGGACTCAGCGGCCTGCTTGGCAAGGTCTTCACGCAGTTCGGCGAGGGTGTCGAACTCGGATGCCAACTGGGCGAAGTCGTCGTTGGCCTCAGGAAGCTCGCGCTCCTTGACGGTCTTGACAACAACTTTGACCTGGGCTGCTTCGCCGGCGTGCTCGCCGCCAACCAGGGTGGTGTCGAAGATTGCTTCTTCTTCGGCAGAAAGGCCGGTGACGGCCTCATCGAGGCCTTCAAGCATGGTGCCTGCGCCAACCTGGTAGGACAGGCCGGTGGCGGAGTCGATCTCAGCGCCGTCGATCGTGGCGGTGATGTCGATGGTCAGGAAGTCACCATCGGCGGCCGGGCGGTCAACGGACTTCAGCGTGCCGAAGCGGCCGCGGAGCTCGTCGAGGGCCTTGTCGACGTCGGCGTCGGAGGAATCGGCTGCGGCAACCTCTACCTTGATGCCGGCGTAGTCGGGGAGCTCAACCTCGGGACGGACGTCGATCTCAACCTGGAACTTCAGTTCACCGTCGGTCGAGGACGGGTCCGGAACCTCGGTGATCTCAACCTCGGGACGGCTCAGCGGACGGAGGCCGGCTTCCTGGACGGCAGCCTGGTACCAGCCGTTGAGGCCATCGTTGATGGCGGTCTCCAGGACGTAGCCGCGGCCAACGCGCTGGTCAACCAGCTTGGAGGGAACCTTGCCCTTGCGGAACCCGGGAACCTGGATCTGCGAAGCAACGGTCTTGTAAGCGGCATCGATGCTCGGCTTCAGTTCCTCAAAGGGAACCTCAACGTTGAGCTTGACCCGCGTGGCGGTGAGGTTCTCGACAGCGCTCTTCACAGTCTAAGTACTCCTGGTTTTGTGGGATGGGGTTCTGCCGCGTTCCGGATCGGAACAGGCACACAGAGTCGGGGTGACAGGATTTGAACCTGCGACTTCCTGCTCCCAAAGCAGGCGCTCTAGCCAAGCTGAGCTACACCCCGTGAATGCACAGGACAGTCTACGGGCATCTCGCCGGAGAATGCACATTTGACACTTGGCCCCTGAATTAGGTTTAGTTATATCCGGCTTCAACAGCCGCCGGAAAGATGCACGGAACCCTCTGATGGATTCGTAGAGACCCATGCAGCCTTGCCCGGGGACGTAGCTTAATGGTAAAGCCTCAGTCTTCCAAACTGATTACGCGGGTTCGATTCCCGTCGTCCCCTCCACAGAACGAAGGGCCCCTCCATGAGGGGCCCTTCGTGTTTCCGCCTGTTTGCGCCCGCCAAAGGCGCACTTCAGTTCTGGCAGCCGGGGCACCAATAGAGTTTGCGCGCACCGATCTCGGCCAGTCCCACTGTTTCGCCGCATCGCCGGCACGGCTGTCCGTGCCGCTTGTAGACAAAGTGCGCCTCGCCGTCGAGCGCTCCGGCGTTCCCGCCGCTCCACAAAGCCGATGGGGTCGTAACAATCCGCCCGTCACGGACGCCGTCGGACATCGCCGCCACGGTGTCATCCCACAGTCGTCCGGCGGTTTCGGCGCCCAGAGAGCTGCCCGGGGTCCACGGATCAACGCGCTGGCGGAACAGCACCTCCGCGCGATAGATATTGCCGATTCCGGCCACGATTGCCTGGTCCATGAGGAGGAGCCCGACGGCGGTCTTGCGGCGCAGCAAGCGGCGGACGAACTCGTCGCGATCGTCGGGCCGGTTGTGGAGAGGATCGGGACCCAGGCGCGCCAGGACGGCAGCGGCCTCCGCATCGGTGATCGCTGCGCACGTCGTAGCGCCCCTGAGATCCGCCCAGCCGTTCGCTGAAATGAGGCGAACGCGGACGGCACCCACGGGCTCAGGCGGACCCGCGTAGCTTCTGGCGCCCCCTTCGCCGGCACCTTGCTCTGCTTCCTGCGAGAAACTCTCCCGTTCGCCGATCCGCCGCGGAGCCCCGATGCTCGAGGCCCCGGTGAAGGATTCATCGCCACCGAAGCTCCACGCACCGTAGAGACCCAGATGGACATGCAGGAGCACCCCGTGGTCAAAACGGAGGAAGAGCTGCTTGCCGTGCGCCGTCGCTTCGAGCAGTTCGTGGCGGTCCAAAAGCGCCGCACCCGCGGTGAAACGGCCCTGGGGGCTGGAGACTTCCAGCACGTGGCCGGCGAAAACATCCTGGAACTGGCGCGCCAGGCGATGGATGGAATGCCCTTCAGGCATTAGGCAACGATTTCGCCGGTGTTCTCGTAGGTAGCGATTTTTCCGATGCGGCGCACGTGGCGTTCGTCGTTGCTGAACGGTTCTTCCAGGAAGGCCTCGATCAGTTCGGTGGCTTCCTCGACGGTGTGCTGGCGGCCGCCGACGGCAACCACGTTGGCGTCGTTGTGCTCCCGGGCAAGCTTTGCGGTCGAAAGGTTCCAGGCGAGCGCGGCCCGGACACCCTTGACCTTGTTCGCGGCGATTTGTTCGCCGTTGCCGGATCCGCCCAGGACGATGCCCAATGCGTGAACGCCGGCTTCTTGGTCGGCGACCACCGCGGTGGCAGCGTTGATGCAGAACGAAGGGTAGTCATCGAGGGCGTCGTACACCTTGGGGCCGTGGTCAACGACGTCGTAGCCTTTGGCGGTCAAGTGGCTTACGAGGTGGGCGCTGAGCTCCATGCCGGCGTGGTCCGTGGCAATGTGGACGCGGGGTGTGGTCACAGGAAGTCCATTCAGTCTGGCGCGCGAACGCGGCAAAGCCGGGCGCGGCGTTGAGGGATGCGGTTCCTAGGTTACTAGGATCGTGCCCCGGCCCACCTCTTAAGACGAAGCCGGCAGACCGGGAGACCTTCCGGCGCTCACGGGGCTGGAGGCTGCTCGCCGCGCTGGGCACGTGCCGCGACGCGGTTCAGGATCCCGGCGAGCCGGTCCGCAGTGGCCGAGGTCCCGGCGCTGAACGCCACCCTGCGGCCGCTGACCTGGCGGACGACGACGGCGGGACCGCTGCTCACGAGCATGGCCGTCGCACCTCCGTGGTGCCGGAGTCCCCAGCCGCCAAAGTCCGCGGCCCTGACTTCCTGAGCGGCTGCGCCGGCGATGTCAACGGCCGGCACCGTGAGGACCCGCAGGACCCCCGCAACAAAGACCTGCACCCCTCTCCTGTCCGCCCTCACCCGGACGAACAGGAAACACGCTCCGATGACCGCGACCACTGCCAACAATGCGCCCAACCACGGGAGCGCAATCGCGATCAGCATGGCCGGGAACAAGGTGGCGACGCAGATCATGACGAACACCGAACTCCGCGCATGGACCCACAGCAACATGGAATCTTCCGCCAGGCCAGGGTCTTCCGTCCGGATCCGCTCGGCCTCGAGGGCGGCGTCGTCTTCCGGAGTCCAATGCGGGTCCGGTTTGAAAGCCATCATCATGACCACGCCCAAGGGCAAAGCCGCACCCGCGCCGAGGGCAAGGACCGTGGCATCAACGTGCGAGCCGCGGGCGTCGGCGAGGCCTGTTTGCCCCACAAGGCCAGCGGCCAGCACGGAGGTAATGAAGAGAGTCACCATGAGGCCCATGCCCATCATGACCCTGCGCATAATCACCGGCCGGGCAAGGGGAACAGCCTGGATGAACACCAGCCAACCCGCGACGACCAGAAACCCTCCTCCGCCGAGTACGTAGGCGAGGAACGGCGCAAAGCTGATTCCGCCGTCGGCATTCCAAGCGATGGCCACGGGATCCGGGAGGTTGTTGCGCAACATGAGGGCGCACACGGCAAATGCGGCGGCCAGCAGCAGCGGAAATGCCACTGCAAAGCGGAGTGCCCGGAGGTCCAGCGAGTCGCGCATCTTTCCCATATTCCAACGCTACCCCGCGCCGGCGACACTGTGATCGAGCTTCCTTGCCAAGGCGGAATCAAGTGAAAGAATGACTTCACAGCGCCGGCGCTGGCTGAAACCAACCGGCTTCTCGAAACCATTCTTGGAGGCAAACCTTGCCAGGCCTGAACCTGACGCGCGCCGAAGCCGGACAGCGCGCAGAATTGCTCACCGTGACCTCGTACGACGTCACCCTCGACTTGACCAAGGGCGCCACGGTCTTCGGCTCCACGACCGTGGTGAAGTTCTCCGCCGTCGAGGGTTCCTCGAGCTTCATCGACGCGATCACGGAAACCGTGCACAGCGTGACGCTGAACGGCACCGAACTCGATCCGGCGGTGGTGTCCGACGGCGTGCGCATCCAACTGCCCGGGCTCGCCGCCGAAAACGAGCTGAAGGTAGTCGCGGATGCCCCGTACATGAACACCGGTGAGGGCCTGCACCGATTCGTGGACCCGGTGGACAACGAGGCCTACCTGTACACGCAATTCGAGGTGCCGGATTCGCGCCGCATGTTCGCTGTGTTCGAGCAGCCGGACCTGAAGGCCGCATTCACCTTCACGGTCACCGCACCGTCGCATTGGGACCTCATCTCCAACTCGCCCACTCCCGTACCGCTGGAAACCACTCCCGGGGACGACGGCGGGGCGCGCTCGGTTTGGCATTTCGCCCCCACTCCCCGCATCTCTTCCTACGTCACCGCCTTGATCGCGGGACCGTACCAATCGGTCCGCAGCAAGGTCACGAGCTCCGATGGCCGGGTCATTCCGCTTGGGGTGTTCGCCCGCAAGTCCCTCATGCAGTACCTGGACGCCGACAACATCTTCGAACTGACCCGCCAGGGTTTTGAGTTCTTCGAGGCCCAGTTCGGATTCCCGTACCCCTTCGAGAAGTACGATCAGCTCTTCGTTCCCGAGTTCAATGCCGGCGCCATGGAAAACGCCGGCGCGGTGACCATCCTCGAGGGCTACGTCTTCCGCGGAAAGGTCACCGACGCCCAGATCGAGCGCCGCGCCATCACCGTGCTGCACGAACTGGCCCACATGTGGTTCGGGGACCTCGTCACGATGCGCTGGTGGAACGACCTTTGGCTCAACGAGTCCTTTGCCGAGTACATGTCCCACCTGGCCGCGGTCGAAAACACCGAATTCGACCGGGCCTGGACCACCTTTGCCTCGGTGGAGAAATCCTGGGCGTACCGGCAGGACCAATTGCCCACGACGCACCCGATTTTTGCCGAGATCAACGATCTCCAGGACGTCGAGGTCAACTTCGACGGCATCACATACGCCAAGGGAGCTTCCGTGCTGCGGCAGTTGGTCGCCTGGGTTGGGCCGGAACAGTTCATGGCCGGCGTCCGCGAATACTTCCAGAAGCATGCCTGGCAGAACACCGAGCTTGTGGACCTCATGAAGGAACTCGAAGCTGCCAGCGGCCGCGACCTGGACCAGTGGGGCAAGCTCTGGCTCGAGACTGCCGGCGTCAATACCCTCTCCCCCGAGATCGAGGTCGACACCAACGGCACCATCACGTCCTTTGCGATCGTGCAGACCGCTATCGACGAGCAGCCCACGCTGCGCCCGCACCGCCTCGCCGTCGGCTTCTACGACCTCTCAGCCGAAGGCAAGCTTGAGAGGACCCACAGGGAGGAGCTCGACGTCGACGGCGCCCGGACCGACGTCCCTGCCCTTGCCGGAAAGGCGCGTCCGGACCTGGTCCTGCTCAACGACGACGATCTCGCCTACGCGAAGGTGCGCCTCGACCCCGCATCCTTGGCCACTGCGAAAGCCCACCTGAAGGACTTCGCCGGCAGCCTGCCACGCACCCTCGTGTGGGGCTCGGCCTGGGATGCGGCGCGCGACGGCGAAACCCCGGCCCGCGGCTACGCCGAGTTGATCCTGGCGAACATCGCGTCCGAGACCGATTCCTCAGTGATCCAGACCCAGCTTCGACAGCTGGCCACCACCCTGACGTACTACGTCGCAGCCGAGCACAAGGATGCCGCCACGGTGGCCGCGGCGGACGCTCTCTGGGAGCTTTCGAGCACGGCGGCTGCGGGATCGGACGCGCAACTCCAATTCGTCAAGTCCTTCGCGCTGCTCGCCGCAAGCAGCTCCCAATTCGACGCAGTCCAGTCTGTCCTGGACGGCAGCATGGTCCTGGATGGCCTGACGGTCGACCAGGACTTGCGCTGGGAACTTCTCACCGCATTGGTGGTTGGCGGGCGCCAGGGCCAGGACCGGATCGACGCCGAACTCGAGCGCGACCACACGGCCAATGGCCAGAACGCCGCAGCCTTGGCGACGGCGGCCCTTCCCACACCCGAGGCCAAGGCCGCCGCGTGGAAGAAGATCGTGGTCACGGGCGAGCTCTCCAACGCCATTCAAAGCTCCGCCGTCACGGGCTTCACCCGGGTGCTGGACACCTCCCTGTTGGAGCCGTACGCGGAACAGTATTTCGAGGCGGTTCCGGAGATTGTTGCCAACCGCACCCATGCGCTGGCCCAGCAAATCGTCGTCGGGCTCTACCCTGCGCAACTGACAACGCAGGCCACGGTTGACCGCACGGACAAGTTCCTCGCCGAACTGCCGGCGGATAGCAGTGCCCTGCGCCGCATGATGCTAGAAAACCGCGACGGCGTAGCCCGTGCTTTGAAGGCCCGCGCGGCAGACATCTAAAACGGTCGGATAGCCCACCGAAAGGCCCCGGTTCCGCTTCACTGGAACCGGGGCCTTTCCGTGTGCCGCCCGCGAGTGCACCGCCGCTAGACTTTCCGCATGAGCCTGGACGAACACCACTACTCGCTGACCGTGCGCTGGACCGGAAACCTGGGCACCGGGACATCCACCTACCGTGGCTACACCCGGGACCACGACGTCGAGATCCCCGGCCTGCCCGTCCTGAAGGGCTCCTCGGACCCCACCTTCCATGGCGACCGCAGCCGATACAACCCCGAACAACTGCTCCTCACCGCCCTCTCGCAGTGCCACATGCTGTCTTTCCTGCATGTCGCCGTCAAGCACGGGGTGGTAGTGACCGATTACGTGGATCACGCCGAGGGCATGATGAGGCTCAATCGCGATGGCAGCGGCCAGTTCGAGAACGTCACCTTGAAGCCGCACGTCACGGTTGCCGACCCGGCGCATCTTTCCCTGGTGGACAAACTGCACCATGAGGCCAACCAGGTGTGCTTTATTGCCCGGAGCGTCAATTTTCCCGTTCTGCATGAGCCGAGCACGACGGCGGCCGCCAGCTAATCAGGTGTCAAGAAGGCCGTCCGGCCAAGAACCACGATGCGGATCCGGCCACGCTACGGCGATAGGGTTGACCGTGGACAGAGTGTTCAGCGCCCGGCAATCAGGGGCCAGGCGAACAATTGGATCCCGTGAGGAGCATTCCCGCATATGAACGTCGCCTCGTCGACCGACAACATCGTGGCCGATGCAGCCAAGATCGATTACGCGTCCATCTTCGTGACGCTAGGCATCGGGTTGGTGGTCTGGGTTGTGGCCCGGTTCATCATTCTGCGCATAACCCGCCGGGTGGCAGAGGGCACCAGCTTCTTCAAGAAACCGCATTTCAGGTGGGTCCAGCCGGCTTTCCGGGCGCTCGACCATGAACGCCGCGCCCAGCGCGCCCACACCATCGGCTCACTGTTGACAAGCGTGCTCAGCGTGGTGGTGGTGGTCATTGTCATCATCTACGTCCTCAAATACCTGAATGTGGATATTGCCCCGCTGCTCACGAGCGTCGGTATTTTGGGTGTGGCCATTGGCTTCGGCGCCCAACAGCTCATACGCGATTTCCTGTCCGGCATCTTCATCACCATCGAGGACCAGTTCGGGATCGGCGATGTGATCGTAACCACTGAAGTGATCGGCACCGTTGAATCGGTAGGACTCCGGATCACCCGGCTCAAGGCTGAAGACGGGGCCATCTGGTATCTGCGCAACGGGGAAATCCTGCGGGTGGGCAACCGCTCGCAAGGCGATTACGTGCCTGAAGACTCAACCGTCCCGGACGACGTTCCGCCTGCACCTCCAGGGACGGCGCCTGCCGAAACCGCCGCCTCCGGTGCGCCTCCGACTTCAAAGGAAGCCCTCAAGATTCGAGAGCAGAAAGCAGGTGAGTGACATGGGCAGCCAGCCGGAATCCGCAGCACCCCAGCCGGCAGAGCGGCGTCAGTTGATGCAAAACGATCCGTTCAGCCAGCCTGCGTACACCGACAGTTTCTATGAGGCCATCGGTGGCCACGAGACTTTCGTGAAACTGATCGATGTCTTTTACGACGGTGTAGCGGGAGACCCGTTGCTCCGGCCGATGTACCCGGAACAAGACCTCGACCCCGCAAAGCGGCGGTTCCTCATGTTTCTTGAGCAGTATTGGGGCGGTCCGGGCACGTACAGCGAGGAACGCGGTCACCCCCGCTTGAGGATGCGGCACATGCCGTTCCAAGTGACGCCCGAAGCCAAGGACCGCTGGCTCTTCCACATGCGCGCGGCAGTCGATTCGCTCAACTTGTCGCCGCTTCACGAAGGGACGTTGTGGGATTACATGGAGCGGGCTGCGCTCACGATGGTCAATAGCCCGTCGGTCCAGCAGCCCTGAGCTTGTAGGACGGTGCTGTGTGTCGGGCCGGGCCTAGGCTCGGGTTCAGCGGGCCTGGAAGCCCAGGCCTGATCCGGATCGAGCCAGGATGTGGCCCCGGCTCCCACTGAGCCGGAACCAACGGCCGTTGCGGAAGAGCCGGTGTTCGCCGTCGCCCAGGAAACCGAGCGCCAAGGCGGCGAACGCAGCGCCTGCGGGCACGCGGTCGAGTCCCGGGATCTCCCGTCCCCACACCGCGGCCCTCGCGTTGTTGACGATCAATGCGCCGGGCTGATCCGGAACAATCCCGGCCACCTCGGCAATGCCGGCATTCGCGACAGACTTGAGTTCGGCGTCGGGCACTGAACGCAGCGGCTCCCAGCCGCTGCGGGGCGCCCCGACTCCCGCCCACGATTCGGAAACGGTCGACGGCGGGATGGGAAGCTCGACGTCGTCGGCACCGGAACGCGCCAGGCGGTCGAGGACCGAGGAAAGAGTCACGGTGACGTCCGCATGCGCGTCTTCGGCAAGGGCGATAGTCCGTAGCCCGAGAATAGTGGGGGTCGCTTCGCCCAGGAGGCGCGGCCTCAAGACGCACACATATGCAGCCAGGACGCGGCCGGAGGCCTGCAGCCGGATGGCGCCATCATCGATGCTCTTGGCACGCGTGACATAGGTGCGGAGATCCGCCAGATCACGGGGATCGACGAAATGGAAGGACTGGGTCAATACATCGGACACATCATCGACTCTACCGGCATGTCCGCGGTTGAGAGGGGTCAGGGTGGCGTCTAGAGTCGAACCATGACTGACGCGCACGCCGGCCTGGAACATCAGGTTGCCCTTGAGGACCCCACATCCACCCTCATCGAACTGTTGTCCCTCGCCGACTTCGACGGCGCGAGGACAGCCGAGGACATCTTCCTTGGACCCTCCCAGAAACAGCCGCGCCACCGGGTATTTGGCGGGCAGGTGCTCGCCCAGTCACTCGTGGCCGGAATGCGCACGGTGGACGAGGATCGGACGGTCCATTCCATGCACGGCTATTTCCTTCGTCCGGGCGACGCCAACCAGCCGATCACTTTCAGTGTTGAGCGGCTTCGCGACGGACGCTCGTTCTCGGCCCGGCGGGTGCACGCCTACCAGGAAGGCCAACCGATCCTGTCAATGATCGCGTCCTTCCAGACCGAGGCGGAGGGCGTGGAACACCAGTCCTTGATGCCGGCCGGAATCCCGGACCCCGAAACGCTGCCGAGTACCGCCGAACTCCTGCAGAAGTACGACCACCCGCTCGCCCGCCACATGTCCTTCGAACGGCCCTTCGATGTCCGCCACATCGATCCCGCAATCTATGTCGAAGCGCCCAAAAACCGGATAGCCAGCAATGCCGTCTGGATGAAGACCTTTGGCCCGATGCCGGACGACCCCAACCTTCATTTGGCCGCCCTGGCCTACGCGAGCGACTACACCATCCTGGAATCGGTGCTTCGCAAGAACGGATTGAGCTGGATGACGCCAGGCATGAGCGTCGCTAGCCTTGACCACGCCATGTGGTGGCACCGGCCCGTCCGCGTCGACGAGTGGCTGCTTTACGTGCAGGAGTCCCCCAGCGCCCAAGGCGCCCGCGGACTTGCCACGGGCAAGATCTTCAGCCGCGATGGCCAGCATGTCGCCACGGTGGCGCAAGAGGGCATGCTCCGGATCCCGTAATCGCTGCTCAGGTAGCTGCCACAACGCGGCCGAGATTCCGTGCAGCAAAGAAGGCCGGCGCCCCGGAAGATATATCCAGTGCGCCGGCCTTCTGCGGAGCGATCCGATTTAGTCGCGGGTCAGCTTGCGGTGCGTGACACGGTGTGGCTTGGCAGCGTCCGGGCCGAGTCGCTCCACCTTGTTCTCCTCGTAGGACTCGAAGTTGCCCTCGAACCAGTACCACTTCGAGGGGTTTTCCTCGTCGCCTTCGTAGGCCAGGATGTGGGTGGCAACGCGGTCGAGGAACCACCGGTCGTGCGAGACCACGACGGCGCAGCCGGGGAACTCGAGCAGCGCGTTCTCAAGGCTGCTGAGGGTTTCGACGTCGAGGTCGTTGGTGGGCTCGTCAAGAAGCAGGAGGTTTCCGCCCTGCTTAAGGGTCAGCGCCAGGTTCAGGCGGTTACGCTCACCACCGGAGAGCACACCAGCCTTCTTCTGCTGGTCCGGCCCCTTGAAGCCGAAGGCCGCGACGTAGGCGCGGGACGGCATTTCAACATGGCCGACCTGAATGAAGTCCAGGCCGTCTGAGACGACCTCCCACAGGGTCTTGTTGGGGTCGATACCGCCACGGCTCTGGTCGGCGTAGGAGATCTTGACCGAGTCACCGATCTTGAGGTCGCCACCGTCCAGCGGTTCCAGCCCGACGATGGTCTTGAACAAGGTGGTCTTGCCCACGCCGTTAGGACCGATGACGCCGACGATGCCGTTCCTGGGCAGTGTGAACGAAAGCCCGTCGATCAGGGTCCGGTCCTCGAAGCCCTTCTGCAGGTTCTTCGCTTCCAGGACCAGGCCACCCAGACGCGGTCCCGGCGGAATCTGGATTTCCTCGAAGTCGAGTTTCCTGGTGCGGTCAGCCTCGGCTGCCATTTCCTCGTACCGGGCCAGACGGGCCTTCGACTTGGTCTGGCGACCCTTGGCGTTGGAGCGGACCCACTCAAGTTCCTCGCTGAGGCGCTTGGCTTGCTTGGCGTCCTTCTTGCCCTGGATTTCGAGGCGGGCGCGCTTCTTCTCCAAGTACGTGGAGTAGTTGCCTTCGTAGGGGTAAAGACGGCCGCGGTCCACTTCACAGATCCACTCGGCGACGTGGTCGAGGAAGTAGCGGTCGTGGGTGATGGCGAGGACGGCACCGGGGTAGGAAGAGAGGTGCTGCTCGAGCCACAGAACACTTTCGGCGTCCAAGTGGTTGGTGGGCTCGTCAAGGAGCAGGAGGTCAGGCTTCTGCAGCAGGAGCTTGCAGAGCGCCACGCGGCGGCGCTCACCACCTGACAGGACCGTCACGTCGGAGTCGCCCGGCGGGCAGCGGAGTGCGTCCATGGCCTGCTCGAGCTGGGAATCGATGTCCCACGCATCCGCAGCGTCGATGGCTTCCTGAAGGTGGCCCATTTCCTCCAGCAGGGTGTCGTAGTCTGCATCCGGGTTGGCCATTTCCTCGGAGATCGCGTTAAAGCGCTGGATCTTCGAGTAGATCTCGCCCACGCCTTCCTGGACGTTGCCCAGGACGGTCTTTTCCTCGTTCAGGGGCGGCTCCTGCAGAAGGATGCCCACGGAGTAGCCGGGGCTGAGGCGGGCTTCGCCGTTCGACGGTGTGTCGATACCAGCCATGATCTTCAGGATCGTGGATTTACCGGCTCCGTTCGGGCCAACGACACCGATCTTCGCGCCAGGGAAGAACGACATGCTGACATCGTCCAGGATTAGTTTTTCGCCAACGGCCTTGCGAGCCTTGGTCATCGTGTAAATGAATTCCGCCATGCCGTTAAATCTAATGGGTGGCAAGGCATAACTCACATTCGGCCCTGCTAGCGGGAATCCCCGACGAAGCATTTGCCGCTGGCCAACACGGGCAGGACCGACACTGAAACCTGCCCGTCCCTGATCTCACCCATGACGCAGTCCTTGTCCAGCCTGGCCGCGGCCTCGATGGCGTCGACATCCAGTCCCGTCGGCGTCTTGCTCGCGGACACCTCTAGGGCAGAGTCGGCGATGCCGGCCGAAACGAGCTGTGATCGCAGTGCGTCTTGTGCCGGTTTGGGGGTTGCCGCGGCAATGGTCTTGAGTACGGACTCCATGGTCTGCTTCAGCGCGGCAGTGCCCGCGCTGAGCGAAGTCGATGCCGAGGGGTTGCCAGCACTGGGTGTGACGGCGGGAGTGGAGCTGGCTGTAGTCGAGGGGGTAGGCGATGAAACCCCAGTGCTTCTTGACACCGTTGGTGCAGGCGCCGTGCAGCCGGACACCAGTCCGGCCAGAAGTAACGGCACCGCAAGCAGCAAACCCGGGCTTCCGGCAGCGTGGCGGCGTCCAGATGGTTTTTGCGGCTTTCCCCTGCTCATCACCCGGCTATTCTGCCATGCGGTACACCACGCGCCGCGCCGCATGGCATCCGCGGCGGCCCCTGTTTCAAGACCGGCTCCATTTCAAGGCCAGTTCCATTTCAAACCTTGGCGTCCACAAGTTCTCCCGTCTCAGTATCAACGAGAACCGACTCATCGCCTTCTCCTGCCGGAAGGATAACTTCCCGCTCGGCTGCGGCACTGCCATCCTCGTCGTCATGCGGGTCGCCTTCCGCATCTTCCTCCGCCGAAGGCCATGGGGTCTCTGGCTCCACCTCGGGGGCGGCGGGCATGGTCTGCGGGCTGTTGCTGCCGGTGGTCCGGATGAAGTTCGCCGAGCCCCACATGAGGTCGTGACCCACCGACTCGGCGACGATTTCGGCGACGTGGTAGATCTTGCCGTCGTGTTCCCATTGCCTCAGCTTCAGTTTCCCGACGACGATGACCCGCTGGCCCTTCTTGACGCTGCAGCCAATGTTTCCCGCTAGATGCCTGAACGCCTGGACGCTGAACCAATTTGTGTTGCCATCCACCCAGACATCATTGGCACGGTCGAACCTGCGCTCCGTTGAACCGAGCCGGAACGATGCCGTCCGGGTTCCGCCCGGGGTCGTCGAACTTTTGGGTTCCGTGGCAACGAATCCCCGGACAGTGATGATGTCATTCATGGTCTTGTCCTAACGTGAGTTGAGCTGCCTGTCTGGCTCTCCCAGCTTCGCGTGCCGCGAACGCCCGCGGGAGTACCAAATCCACGTATGTGGATAGCCCTGTTCTTACGCGGATTGTGGAGGACAAGTTGGACGCAGAATGGGGCGCCGCCCACAAGGACCGGCGGGGTTTTTGAAAATACGGAACCGCCATCTAAATTGGGTACGATCGCCCAGTCTCGGGCCTGCTCTTTGGGGGACAGATCGTGAAAATTACTCTGGCTAGAAGTGCGTCCTATGTGGGCGCCCTTATTTTGCTGACGCTGGTGTCGTTCTGGCGGATCCCAGCAACGGCCCAAGGCGTCGTCTGGGCGGAAGACGGCGCGGTGTTTCTCACGGACGCTTTGAACCCGACCCGGACTTTCACGCCGATCCGGCCCTACGCAGGCTATCTCCACGTCGTCCCCCGCCTCGCAGCCGAGGTGGTTGTCCGGTTCTTCGCACTTGAGGACTACGCTATTGCGCTTACTGTATTGGCTTGCGCGGCTGTGGCCGGCGTCGCCCTCATGACGTACCACTGCGCCCAAGCCTTGACCAGCAACACCTGGATCCGCGTAGCTTGGGCCGCGGTTCCCATTTTCGTGAACGTCGGCGCTTTTGAGGCTCTTGGAAACTTCGCGAACCTGCACTGGTACCTGCTCTGGCTCACTCCCTGGCTATTGATGAAACCGGCAAAGTCCAAACTCGAGGGAGGCATGCTTTTTGTCGTCGCGGCCCTCGCCTCCTTGACCGAGATCATCTCGATTGTCTTTGTTCCGCTCTTCCTTCACCGGCTGAGGGACAAAAACATGTGGGCCGCCCGCGCGGGTCTCAGCCTGGGTCTTGCCTGCCAGGTTATTGCGACGGTGACGCATCCTCGAACAAGCGGCGGCGCGAGCTACCAGCTTGACCCCTGGTCCCCGGTTTACGGGTGGTTTATCAACACCGCAGGACCCATCGTCTACGGCACCGCGTCCGGTGTCATGCAACAAATCGTGAACTTCGGAGCTGCTCCGATGATCGTGGCCTCGCTCCTCGTCCTCGCCGTCCCGGTGGCTGTCCTGATCTTGGGCTCTGCGCGGGAGAAATGGCTGGCCGCGTTCTTCATCACGGCCTCGATGGTTATTTGGGTTGCCTGCGTCGCTTCGAACCCGGCACCGTACCTGGACTACGCAACCTTCTCGGCGGCGGATTGGCCCGCCAGGTTCGTGTTTGGGAGGTACTCGGTAGTGCCTACGATGTTCGTCCTCGCCACGGTTCCGTTGCTTGCTTCCGCGTTGGCAAGGTTTGGGCGTGCTGCACCCATTGCGGCACTCATGGCTTTCTCGCTTCTCTTGGCGTCGATGTACTTCCCGCCCTCGACGTCCAGAAACAATGGTCCTGTCTGGGCCGAGCACGTCCGCACCGCGCGCAATCTCTGTGCACCCGCGTCCGATACCGACTTCTACGATATTCCGACCTCTCCTGTATTTTTCAAAGGCATAGTACGAATCCCCTGCCCGGTCCTGAAGGCCCGGCAATCCTCCTGAATTGTTGGCTAGCCAAACCCAGCGATACACTTGGGTGCGGTTCCAGCCCCAGTAGCTCAGAGGATAGAGCAGCGGCCTTCTAATCCGACGGTCGGGGGTTCGATTCCCTCCTGGGGCACTTGTGTGATGAGTCGAGACATCCTTCATGGATGAGTCGGGCCATCGGTTACACCCCGGTCTTCGGACCGGGGTGTTTTTCATTCTCTGCGTCCAACTGAGGCGGGCAGGACGTCCGGTATCTAGGCTGGTCGGATGAGAAACAATTCCGAAGCCATCATCACGGGCCCCGCAAGCTGGCCGGATGTCGAAAGGCTATTCGGCGTCCGCGGCGAGCCTTCGCGCTGTTGGTGCCGGTGGTTCGCTCTCGCCGGTCAGGATTGGAAGAACACTTCCCCCAAGGCACGGAAGGAACAGCTCAAAGCCAAATTCGACGACGGCCCCGAACCTGGCGTCCTCGCTTTCCGGGGCGGCGAAGCAGTGGGCTGGTGCGCGGTGGAGCCGCGCCAGTGCTATCCGCGCATCGAACGATCCCAAGTCCTCAAGGTCGCAGGAACGGGCGGCCTGGAAGGCGCGGAAGTTTGGTCGGTGAGCTGTTTCGTGGTTTCTCCCGGCCACCGCCGGAGCGGGGTGGCCGGCGCATTGCTGGAGGCCGCCGTCGGGCATGCCTTCGCACATGGCGCCGACATCGTGGAAGGCTACCCCGTTGATCCGTCGCTTCGGCCCAAGGCCGGTCCGGCCGATCTCTACCAGGGAACTGTGAAGTTGTTTGGGGCGGCCGGCTTCTCCACGGTTTCCACGGCGGTGCCCGGAAGGGCGGTCATGCGCCTGCGGCGCTGACTTCCCGGTCCCGTATGCCGAAACTACCCAGCTAGGGCAACGTCAAGACAAGCGGTCCATCCGCGGTGATCGCCACGGTATGTTCGCTGTGCGCAGCACGGCGGCCGTTGGCCGAGCGCAAGGTCCACTGATCGTCGTCGTGGTAGTAGTCGTCGCTGCCGCCCAGGATCAACATCGGCTCGATGGCGATCACCAAGCCGTCCACGAGCTTCACGCCGCGGCCGGGCCGCCCCATGTTCGGCACGCTCGGCTCGGCGTGCATGGTCCGGCCAATGCCGTGCCCGCCGTGATCGGCGAGGATCCCGTAGCCGCTGCGCTTGGCTTCTCCGCCAATGGCGTACGCAAGGTCGCCCATCTTGTTTCCAATCCGGGCAGCGTCGATACCGCGGGCGAGGGCGGCGTCGGTGGCATCGATCAATTCCTGGTCCACCGGATCCGAGGTGCCCACAATGAAACTGACTGCCGCGTCCCCGCACCAGCCCTCCACGAAGGCCCCGCAATCGACGCTCAACAGATCGCCATCCTGCAACACATACCCGTCCGGGATGCCGTGCACCACGGCGTCGTTGACGCTCGTGCAGATGACCCCTGAAAAGGGCGTGGACGCCCACCGCGGGCGGTAGTTCAGGAACGCCGGCTTAGCTCCGGCGGCCTCCATGAAAGCGGCTGCAACCTCGTCCAGTTCCTTGAGCGACACGCCAACCCCGGCGTGCGAACGAACCGCCGAAAGCGTGTTGGCAACCACCCTTCCGGCTTCGCGCATGAGCGCAATCTCTTCTGGCGTCTTCACCATGGACATCAAAGGCCTCCAAGCATCAAGAAGAGGGGGCCGGACCGGCCACCGGACAAACCCTTCCACCCACTCTATGGGCACCATCAGCCCGGTCAACAGGGTTGCGCGTCCGCGCCGGCCCACGGGTGTCCTAAAGTCGCCGTATGGAACACCGAAGAATCGCCATCATCCGTGAACGCCTGCAGGCAGAGGCAGACCCGGACCGCGCGAAGGCGGCACAGGCCTACATGAAATCGTCCATGCCTGTCCTCGGTGTCAGGGTCCCCGTAGTCCGTCGCATTGTCCTCGCGACCGCGAAGGAAATCCCTTTCGGGTCCCCTTCCGAACTTCGTGACGATGTCCGGCTGCTGTGGCGGGAAGCCACATGGCGGGAAGAACGCTACGCGGCCATCGATCTGACCTCGCTCAAGTCCGTGGCCAAGGATCTGGAGATGCTGCCGCTGTACGAAGAAATCATCCGGACCGGCGCATGGTGGGACTTCGTTGACGGTGTCTCCGACCGTATTTGCGCCCTTCTGCAACACCACCGAAGCACGCTGACCCCGCTCTTGCGGACATGGGCAAGCGACGAGGACTTCTGGATCCGTCGGGCGGCCATCACCTCCCAGCTCAAGGCAAAGTCGGCCACTGACCAAGAACTTCTGGCCGCGGCACTTGACGCCAACCTTGCCGACAAGGAGTTCTTCATCAGGAAGGCAATCGGCTGGACCCTGCGGGAGTACGCCAAGACCGATCCTCAATGGGTGCGGAGCTACGTTGAAAGCCGGAGGACCAGGCTCAGCCCGCTATCCCTGCGTGAAGCCATGAAACACCTCGGCTGAATCCGGTTCAGGACTTCGGCTTGAGCTTCAAAATCCCGCGACGCGGGCGGAACAGCACGTGGGTCTTCTTGTCAAAGAACACCAAGTAGGCGATGAAAGAAACCGCAATGGCAATGGCCACTCCGCGTACCACCTCGATGGGGATCCACTGGAAGACACTCAATTGGTCTGTCAGGGCAATAAGGGTGAAGAACGCCGTCAAATAGAAGACCGTCCGGAGCTGGGCGCCGTCCGCGACTCCCGTCACGGTGAAGAACACCAGCAGCCACACCATGTACCAAGGCTGAATCACAGGCGCCAGGACGACGACAGCGGCGAATGCCCAGGCCATCCGGCGAAGCACAGTCTTGTTGAACTCGGGTTCGTCGTCGAGCGGCGCGGGCATGCCGATTCCGCGGCCGGGGGTCCGAACGGCGAGCCAGACGATGGCAAGCGCCGAGACCGCCGTTCCGGCAGTCTGGATAACATCCGTCACCGGAACGCCTGGACCGCCGAAAAGTCCGACGACGAATCCCACCGTGTGTGCCAGCAAACCCACCGGCGCGTACCAGATCCAGACGGCGCCCGGAGTCTGCAGGGCGCCAAGCCAGCCAAAGCCCAGGCCATTCACCAGTCCTGCGGCGGCCAGCAAGCCTAAGGACAAACCCAAGGTGGCCGTCCAACAGAGCATTCTGCGGCCCCAACCGGCACGGGCACCGGCCCACAGCAGCCCCGCAAAAGGCAAGGCAATCAAGGTAATCGGCTTGATGGCGATCGAGGCCGTGATCAGCACGATTCCCAACACAGGCCGTCTTACCGAGGCGAAGTACAGTCCGGCAACAACCAGTCCCAGCATCAAGGAGTCATTGTGCGCGCTGGCGATGAAGTTGATCAGGAGGACCGGGTTGAGGACGCCAAGCCAGAGCGCACGGTCCGGGTTCACGCCGTGGAGCGCGGCCAGACGGGGAACGTAGACAGCGAGCAGGATGACACCGGCTAGGGCAGACAGGCGGAAGGGAATCAAAGCAAGCTCGGGGACGCTGGCGCTCACCCACACGGCACCTTGTTCGATCCAGAGCCATAGCGGACCGTAAGGCGTAGGTGCTTCCGTCCATAATTTGTCGGGCCCGAGTGAAAAGTAGTTGCTCAGGGCCGAGATGCCGTTGGTGTATGGGTTCAGGCCCTGCTCCATGAGCCGGCCTTGGCCGATGTAGGCATAAGCGTCCCTGCTGAACAACGGCAAACTGAACATCATCGGGAGTGCCCACATCCACAGTGCTCGCCGCAGCACCGGACGCGAGGACGGGTTCCATCCGCCGATCCGCTGGGCAATGCGCAGCCAAGAGCGTAGGAGCAGGAGTGCACCGAGGCAGAGCATCACGGTGCAAAGGATCACGCCAACCGGAGATGTCCTGGCCATGATGAAAATAGGAGTACGGATCAAGGCGCTGCTGCTGGCCAGCCAGCCGACGCCGATCGAGCCTGCCACCATGAGCAACGACCCGACGAACCCTTGGAGGATCGCCGTCCTCGCCGCTTTGGCTATCACGGTGCCGTGTACCGGGGCGTTGGAATCGCCAAGCGCCTCTGGATGAGCCAACGAACTCCCCACCTCACGCTCACGAAACTTCGACGTCACCATCAAACAAAATCCTGTCCGGTTCCCTGCCGCATCCAGGCCAAAGTGGCACTTCCGGATGCCATGGATTATTGCAACTGTAGCATCGCCACCCTTGGCTTCCCGGGGCCAACCGGACCATCGGTCGGCCTGCGAAAGTGGCCTGAGATAGAATGGATGGGGCTCTGGCGGCTCCGGGCCGCTGCGCCTTACGGCACCCTGTGACGATTACTACCTGACAAGGATCCTCCCATTTCCACGGACTCATTCTTCAGCGCGCTCACACGGTTCCGTCATCGGGTTCTTCCCCCTTCGCTGGAGGTAAGGCTCAATTCCCCCAAAGGCCTGCTTGTAGGCTTCTGCGTCGTGCACTTGGTCTTCCTGGTGTTCGCGCTGATCCTTTCCCTGCGCGGCGAGGCCTTTAGCGACACTTTCATCTACCGGGACTGGACCTCCGCCGGGTTCCGGGATGAGAACCTCAGCGGCGGCCCCAGCCCGTGGGTCTACCCCGTTCTCGCCTTGGTGCCTATGGCGATCGCAGGCTTGGCCGGACCCGGTCCGTTCTTCTTTCTCTGGGTGCTCATGATCACCGTGCTCAACGGCGTCGCTCTAGCCAAGCTCACCGGACGGGGCCGCCGTCACGAGGCCATCCCGGCGGGATGGTGGTGGCTGGTCTTCGTCTTCATCATGGGTTGGCTTGGATTCGCCCGGGTGGACGGATTGACTGCCCCGATCGTGCTGATCGCCTTGGCATACGGCGTATCACACCCTTTCATTGCCTCGACCCTCCTGAGCATTGCCACGTGGATGAAGGTTTGGCCGGCCGCCGTCATGCTTTCGTTGTTCACCGTGGTCAAGCAGCGAACCAAAGTGGTCGCTGCCGGAATTCTGACCAGCGTTTTCGTCATCGCCCTCACGGCGGCAGTGGGTCAACTGCCGCGGCTCCTCAACTTCCTGACCCAGCAAGGCGATCGTGGCATGCAATTGGAAGCCACCTTCACCACTCCTTGGTTGTGGCTGTCAGTCCTCCACGTGGGTGACTCGAGGATGTACATGAACACGGACATCAACTCGATGCAAGTGGATGGCCCCGGCACCGCCTTCATGTCCTTCCTCATGCAGCCGCTTCTCGCCCTGGCCGCGATCCTGGTGGCGGCCCTGACCTTCTGGGCACTCCACAACGGCAAGCGAACCGGCGGGGCGGACCGCACCGAACTGTTGTTGGCTGGATCCCTGACGATGGCCACGGCTTTCGTCGTGTTCAATAAGGTCGGGTCACCCCAGTTCATGGTGTGGCTCGCGCCTGCAGTCGCGGTCGGGCTTGCCCACAGCTGGAAAGAATGGCGGGTTCCCGCGGCGATGCTCATCGCCATCGGTGTGGCCACATACTTTATCTATCCCCTCTTCTACGACGCGCTCAGCCACAACAACCCCTTCATGGCGCTGGTTTTGACGGTGCGAAATGTCCTGCTGGTGGTCCTGTTCTGCTGGTCCGTTCGCCGCCTGTACCTTTTGGGCAAGAAGATCCCGGCCAACGAACCGGCCGCCGCTGCCAAGGAGTCCTGAGATTTCCGTTCGATTATTCGACGGGCTGGCCCGCGTGCGCGACGCCGCCCTGCCGCCTGCCGCCGTCGCCTGGTTCGGCCGTCCATCCAGCGTATGGTGGGGTTTCGCCGCGATCCACGTGTATTTCCTCGGCTGGATGGCAAGCTTCTTCCTGGCCGGAAACACGTTCAGCGATACTGAGCAGTACCGCCAATGGGCGATGGCCGGCTACAACCCCGCGGATCTCCACGGAGCGATCAGCCCTTGGGTTTACCCGGTGCTTGCCCAGATTCCGATCTTCCTGGCCAACATCGCGGGCCCGGGTCCTTACCTGCTGGTGTGGACGTTGATCATCACTGCGCTCAATGCCGCCGGCTTGTTCATCCTGACCCGCGGCCCGCGCAGGACAACGGGAATTGCCCCTGCTTGGTGGTGGCTGTTCTTCACCGCCTTCATGGGCTATCTCAGCTTCGCCCGGGTGGAGGGCATCACGGCACCCATCGTGTTGGTCGCCCTGCTGTATGCGGCCACGCGACCTGTGGCAGCCGGGATCCTCCTCAGCATCGCCACGTGGATCAAAGTCTGGCCAGCCGCCGTTCTGGTGCCCATCGTCATCGCAAGCCACCGCAGGCTGCGGATCATCGCCTGCGGCGCCGCCGTCACTGCCGCCGTCGCACTGGGCACCTACCTTTCGGGCGGCCTGCCGCATATCCTCGACTTCTTGACCAACCAGGGCGAACGCGGCATGCAACTGGAAGCCACGTTCTCAACCCCCTGGGTCTGGTTGAGCGTGCTCAATATCGGCGGTTCCAAAATCGCCGACAACGTCGCCATCAATTCCACGGAGGTGTATGGGCCGGGAGCCAACGTGGCAGCGTTCCTGATGCAGCCGCTCTTGGTGCTTGCCGCCGTCGCGGGCTCTGCCCTTTTGCTTTGGGCGCTTCGGCGGGGTGCCGAGCCGGAAGAGTTGTTTCTCGAGGGCGCCCTCATGATGACCACCGCGTTCATCGTGTTCAACAAGGTGGGTTCGCCGCAATTCATCATCTGGCTTGCGCCGGTGGTTGTAGCCGGGCTGACCCACGATTGGAACCGTTGGAGGGTTCCTGCCGCCCTCCTGATGGGGATCGCCATGACGACTTTCGTCATCTACCCGCTGTTCTACACGCCGCTGATCCATGCCAACCCCGTGATGGCGGCAGTGCTCACCACACGGAATGTGCTTTTGGTGGTCCTGCTCTGGTGGTCCGTGCAGCGGACCGTGGAGCTGGGCCGCAAGTCCGGCGCACGAAGCGCTATTCGGAGCGCCTGAGCCGCTGTTCAAGCCTGCGAAGCAGTTGCGTTGGGCTGGAGCGGATCAAGAGTCGGCGTGTGTGAACGTCCAACACCATCAGGTAGACGGTGAATCCCACGGCCACCAGGAAGGCCAGGGAGGACACTTTGACGTTCAATTCCACGAAAGACAACACCGAAATCTGGTCCTGCGCGCCAAAGGCAACGAAAAACGTGACGGCGACATAGAGGGACTTGATCTGCCAGTCGTCCCTGATGCCCGTGACCGCGAGCAGCGGGATGAACCACAGGACGTACCACGGCTGGATAATCGGCGAAAGCATGACGACGGCGGCAAACGCGAGGGCGGCGCGCCGCACCAGCCGTGAATAGTCGCCGCGGAACATCAGAACAACCACCAACCCGATTCCGGCCCACTTCATGAGGGTCCGGAGCCCGGTGGCCACGGTGGAGCCCGGCAAGCCCAGGAGATTGGCGATCACCTCGACCTGCTGGCCGAGGAAGCCCGAAGGCGAATATCCCGTATAGCCCGGTGTGGGATCGAGGATGGCCCAGACCCATCCAAAGCCAAGGTTGTAAGGAATTCCGCTCACTGCCAGGACGGCGAAGCTGATACCCGCCGTCGCGCCCCAGAACAGGAACTTGCGGGCCCAACTCGCGGCAGGACCAGCCCACATGAGGCCTATGAAAGGCAAGAGGAGAACGGTGATCGGCTTGATGCCGATGGAAGCGGTCACCAGCAGAAGCCCGGTGATATGGCGACCGGTGGCTGCAAAGTACATTCCGGCCACCGCCAGGCCCACCATGAGGGCATCGTTGTGGGCACTGGCGACGAAGCTGATGAGAAAGAGCGGGTTGGCCACGGCGATCCACAACGCACGGCCGGGGTTGATCCCGTGGAGTTCGGCGAGCCTGGGAACATACGCCACACAGAGCACCACCCCCACGGTCGCAAGCACCCGAAAGAGCAGAACGGAAAAGTCGGGCTGGGCGTCGGTGATGCCCACAACCCATCTGGCAAGCCACAGGAAGTAGGGTCCGTACGGCGTCTTGGCTTCAGCCCAGGCAGGATCGGCGCCCAGGGAAAACCAGTTGCTGAGCGTGGAAATGCCGGCCGTGTAAGGGTTCTGGCCTTCCAGCACCAGCCTGCCCTGGCCGGTGTAGGCGTATACGTCGCGCGAATAGATGGGCACGGCAAACATGAGGGGAGCCGCCCACGCCGCAACGGCGACAACCACGGACCTGAGCGAGCCCGGCCCCCAGTCCTTGAGCCTTTGCCCGAGCCTCAACCATGACCTGACCAAAAGCATGGCCCCCGCCGTCAGCAGGATCGTGGAGGTCGTCACGCCCCAACCTTCGGTGCGCAGGGCGATGACAAGGGGGTGCCTGAACATGGGCGAGCCGTTGGCGATCCAGCCGGCTCCGATTGAGCCGACGAAGATCATCAGGGATCCAAAAAAACCTTGCCAGACAGCCACGTAGGCCTTGATCTGTCCGGGGCTGCCGGCTCCGATGTGCGCGGCATCCGGGGAGTAGAGCCCGGCGGCGGCCTTCTCTGACGGCACCGCAGGTTCCTTTGCCTCATCCCGGCTATTTGAGGTGCCCACGCCCGTTCCGCCTGCCGTCATGATATTCCAGTCCCTACGTACATTGGTCCAGCTCATCGATGCAGGCAACAACCGCTCGACAACGGCCCAGTTTACCAGCCGCGGTACGCCGCAGGGGCGGAATGGAGCGCCCCGCCACCCTTCCCATGCGCCTGAACTGTAGGCTGGTCGGGTGCCTATTACTAATGAACGCATCGTCTGGATCGACTGTGAGATGACCGGTCTCGACCTGGTCAACGACGCCCTGATCGAGGTTGCGGCCTTGGTCACCGATTCGGAGCTGAACATCCTGGGTGACGGCGTCGACGTCGTCATCAAACCCGAAGACGCCGCACTTGAACAGATGAACGACTTCGTCCGCGACATGCACACCCGCTCGAAACTCCTGGATGAACTCCCGCACGGCAAGACCATGGCCGAAGCCGAAGCGATCGTCCTGGAGTACATCGAGAAGTGGGTACCGGATCCGAAGAAGGCCCCGCTGGGTGGCAACTCAGTCGGAACCGACCGGATGTTCCTCGCACGGGACATGCCCAACATCGTTGAACACCTCCACTACCGGGTCATCGATGTGAGCACCATCAAGGAACTCTCGCGCCGATGGTTCCCCCGCGCCTATTTCCAGTCCCCCGCTAAACACGGCGGCCACCGCGCGCTTGGCGACATCAGGGACTCCATCGACGAACTGCGCTATTACCGGGAGGCGGTGTTCGTCCCGGCTCCGGGTCCCGATACGGCCACAGCGCAGAAGATTTCCAAGCAGATCGCAGCCGGCCCGGAGACTCCGGAGGACACGTGATCTGAGGCACCTTTTCGGGAAATTTCAGCCAAACGGTCAAAAGTGGCAAAACCACCCCTCAAGACGGGGTATAGTTTTTGTCGTTGCCTTCGCAGCTAACGGGTCATTCCGAAAGCGCAAAAGGCTCATGGTGGGCGTAGCTCAGTTGGCAGAGCGCCTGGTTGTGGTCCAGGAGGTCGCGGGTTCAACCCCCGTCGCTCACCCTCATGAGGTCGGTAGCAGTTTATCGATCGCAGCCAAAGGCCGTACTGGTTATCCAGTGCGGCCTTTGCTTTGTTTCGGCCGATTCCGGCCATTCCAGACCCGAGAACCAGAGGAACACCTGACATGACCGTCCTGCCAGTCACCATCTGGGGCGAACCCGTGCTTCACCGCCGGGCGAGCGAGGTGGAAGTGTTCGACGACGAGCTGCGCACCTTGATTGCCGACATGTTCGAAACGAACGAGGCGGCCAACGGCGTCGGTCTGGCGGCACCCCAGGTGGGGGTGGGCAAGCGCATCTTCATCTTCAAATACGCAAACGACGACGACGCTCCGGACGAAGGCGTCCTGGTGAACCCGGTCCTCACCCTCTCCAAGATCCCTGGCGCCCTTCCCGATCCCGAGGAAGACGTCGAAGGCTGTTTGTCCTTCCCAGGGGAGCACTACCCCCTGCAGAGGGCCGATTGGGCCCGCGTCCAGGGCTTCGACGGCCACGGCCAACCGCTGGATTTCGTCGCGACCGGTTGGTTCGCGAGGGTCATGCAGCACGAATTCGACCACCTCGACGGCAAGCTCTATGTGAACCGCCTGGTTGACCGATACGCCAAGAAGGCGATGAAGCAGGCCAAGAAGAACGGCTGGGGAGTGCCCGGGCTGAGCTGGATGCCAGGTGTCGACCCGGACCCCTTCGGTCACTGAGCGATGACGGGCGTCGCGCAGGACGAATTGTTCACGCTTCTCGACATCCAGGGCGAGGACGCTCTTGAGTGTGCCTCGCTGCTGGCGTCACCTCCTGGAGACGGCACCCGACGGGCCCTTGCCAGCCTTGACGCCCGTCTGGGCGTCTTTCCGAGCACGTCCGCCTCCGCCGATGGCTGCACGGAAACGGACTGGATCGAGGCGTTCCTGCGCTTTGCGCCTGTAGTCCACGGCCATCATCTTTCCCTTGGCATTCCGCCGGAATCGTCCGCCGCGATCCTGGCCGATGTGGGACTGAACCTTCGAATCAACCGAAGGGTCCATGGTCGCTTCGGCTTGGACACGTGGGCATGGCTGACCCTCCACATGGCCGGAAACATCTTCCGTATCGGCCGCCTGCAATTCCACCTTGTCCGCAGCGACGAGGAGGGCTCCGCCGCCGCAAGTGACTCCTGGGTGCTGGGTGTGCACATCCCCGAGGATGGCGGCCTGTCCCCTGCCCTCGTGGACACGAGCTTCAGCCAGGCCAGGGAGTTCTTCGACCGTTACTTCCCGGACAAAGCGGTCTCCGTGGCGAGCTGCGACTCCTGGATGCTGGACCCCTACCTGGCCCGGAAACTACCGCACAGCAACATCGCCGCTTTTGCCCGCCGATTCACCCTGGACCGCTGCTCAGACGCTCCGGGCGACGCTGTCTATTTCACTTTCCGGCAGCGCGGCATGGAAAACCTCGATCGGCTCCCCCGCGAGACCTCGCTTCAGCGGGTGGTGCTGGAGAGGATCGACGACGGCGGGGTCTGGCAACTTGGACACGGCCACCTGGTGCTTCCCGCAGCACGGAGCACCCCGGCCTGAAGCGGCCACCTCGCGGCCTCAGTTGGCTACGTCGCCCTGATGGTCCGCTGGCCGGGGCACGAGTCCAGGACGCGCTTCATGGCGTCCTTCTCCGCCTGGGTGACCCAGAGCCGGTAGGCGGCTTTGACGGAAACCTGCCGGGCTACGTAATGGCAGCGAAAGCCCTTGTTGGCAGGGAGCCAGCTTGCGGCGTCGCTCGCGCCTTTCTTGACGTTGGCGGGCCCGTCGACGGCAATCAGGTTGAGGGGGTCATTGGCGAGGCTTTGGCGCTGTTTGGCGGGGAGCTGCTGGGCCCCCTTCTGCCAGGCGTCCCCGAGAGCCACCACATGGTCGATCTGTACGGCTGAGCTGGTTTCGGAGCCCCTGCGGAAATGGATGTCTTCGCCGATGTACGGCTCACGCAGTTCCCCGGACGCGATCCTGCATTTCGAGCCTGCCGTGAACTCCGCTGCCGTAAGATCCCGCCTCAGGATGTCGTTCCTGGTTATCTACACTCCTGGAAGGTGAGGAGGCACTGTTGGGACGAAAGGACGACACGCCGTAGCTCTTCGTTATCCCACACTCCTAAGGGACGGTAAGCAACGATCCCTTTCATGGCATGGATTGTAGAGGTGGCGTTGCTTCAGGATGG